>NZ_JBQKJT010000008.1:0-158580 GCF_052117125.1 Candidatus Avoscillospira sp. LCP25S3_F1
CAGGCTATCTATTTCCACCATCTCTATCACATTGCGATCCATCTTCCCACGTTCCAGCATCTTTCTCACCACCTGCTGCTATTATACCTCTTACAAACGAAAAAGCCCAGCTTTCGCTGGACTTTTTCGACAGACTGAGAGACGCTGCTGAAGCAGCGCCTCTTGGAAAGTACCCTATTTCTTCTTGTGAATCCACGCCTTCAGCTTCTCCATGGTGGGAGACGGAGGCGCGCAGGGTTCACCGTTGTCTGGCGCATCGGCAATGGCTTCTTCATACTCAAAGTTGCCCGAAGCATCCCGCGGTCGCTTTGCCATATAGATGATGAATCCGATAATCATAACCAATCCCAGGAATACGATGGGGAAACCAGCGAAAGTCTTGACCATCTTGACGCCGTCCACACCGCCGGCCATAGTGAACACCAGGGCGGCCGCAGCGATGAGCAGGCCCCAGAACAGCTTGAGGGCAAAAGGCGCTTCCTCATTCTCGGAGCTGTTTTTGATGCTCATGGAGGCGATGGTGGAGATCATGGAGTTGGCCAGGGTGATGAAGGACACAGCAATGATCAACAGCATGAATGCCTTAACAACGGGAGCGAAGGGCACGCCGTTGAAAGCCTCCAGCGTCATGGCTTCCATGCCCTTTTCCAGGTAGACGGAGTAGTAATCGACGCCTTCAAAAATCTGCGCATGGAGGACAGTGCCGCCGAAGATGGCAAACCAGATGAAGCCGAAGATAGAGGGCATAACCCAGTTGACCACGACGAACTCCCGGAGGGTCCGGCCATAGCCCAGGCGGACGAAGAACAGACCCATGAGGGGACCGTAGCTGAGCCAGTCCACCCACCAGTACTGATCCCACCACTGGGGCCACAGTTCACTGTCGGGGAACGGGGCGGTGAAGGTCATGGACTCGATAAAGTTGTTGAAGTAGTGGCCCAGAGACTGGGTCAGCAAATTAAAGATGTAAGAGGCGGGGCCGCAGATCAGCAGGAACAGCAGCAGGATCACATAGAACCATGCGTTTTTGTCGCCCAGCCACATGATGCCGCGGTTGAGGCCGCTGACGGCGGTGGAGGTGTAGGCGGCGAAGATGATCACGGCCACGATGAAGTAGACGAACTTGGTGGGCTCGATGCCGAAAACAATATCCACGCCGGTGGACAGCTGCAAGATGCCGTAGCCCAAGGAACCAGCGACGCCGCCAATGAGAGCGAAGCAAGTCAGCATATCAATGAAGGTACCCAGCTTGCCCTTGGCCAGCTTGTCGCCCACCACGGGAATCAGGCCCGAGGAGACGTTGAAGGGCTTGCGCATGTTGTGGATGACGTAGGCCAGAACCAGGCCGAAGGCCACATAGATGGCGTAGGGGGTCAGGGTCCAATGGAGGAACGTGGTGCTCATGGCCCAGATGACCGCCTCATTGCTGCCGGGCTCCAGGTGGAGGCTGGGGGCGGGCTCAAAGGTAAAGAGCAGCGGTTCCACAGCGCCCCAGAACACGACACCGGTACCGATGCCGGCGCAGAGGGCCACGACGAACCATTGCCAATAGGACATTTTGGGCTTGGCGTTGGGGCCGCCCAGTTTGATTTTGCCGATGGGATGGAAAATGACCACAGCCACGAAGCCCACAAACAGCAACATGGTCAGGCTGACCACCCAGCCCAGGTTGTACTGCAATACCTCAAAGCCCTTGGTCAGGGTATCGGTGAAGGCCTGGCCAATGCCCAGGGACAACGCGATGACCACAATAAAGATCAGGGACGGGACCAGCAGGACCGCCGGTCGGATGGTAAACTTTTTCTTCATGGGATGATTCTCCTCCTTCTTACATTCGGCCCGTCAGCCGGATTCTTTAGGGGATGCGGATGGGTTCTGCACCGTGCGGCGCAGCTGTGCGATGGCGTCTGCCATGGAATCACCGTGGGTCATGAGGGACGGGTCCAGGAGCCGCTTGGCCGTATCAGCGTCCAGAAGCCCCTGCTCTACGGCCACCTGGGCCACGGTCTTGTTGTCCTCCAGGGCCTGGCGGGCCACGGCGGAGCCGGTCTCATAGCCGAAGACGGCGGAAATGACCATGGCGATGGCGGCGGAAGTCTCCGCCTGGCGGCGGCAGTGGGCCTCGTTGACCGACAGCCCCGCGATGCAGTCCCGGGCGAACCTAGGCAGGCCCCGGCGCAGGAGGCGGCAGGATTCCAGGATGCACTTGGTGATGACGGCCTCCCAGACGTTCAGGTCCAGCTCGCCCCGTTCGGCGGCCATGGTGACAGCGGCATCGTTGCCATGGACCAGCAGATAAATCTCGATCATCAGTTCCGGCAGGATGGGATTCATCTTGCCCGGCATGATGGACGAGCCCGGCAGCACCGCCGGCAGCCGCAGCTCTCCGAAGCCGCCCCGGGGGCCGGAGGACAAAATCCGCAGGTCCGAGGCCATTTTGGAAACGCCGGCGGCCAGTGATTTCAACGTGGCCGACACATGCACATACTCGTCAGCAAACTGCATGGCGTCAAAGAAATTGTCGGCAGGCTGCACGTCGTAACCGGTCAGGGTTTTCAGATGGGGGTACACGGCGTCCACGTAGCCGGGCATGGCCCCCACGCCGGTGCCGACGGCAGTACCGCCCAGAGGCAGTGCCAGACATTCCTCGGCCCGGTACTGGAGCAACTGCTTGTGGCGCACCAGGAAGCTGTGCCAGCCGCTGAGCTCCTGGCCCACGGTAACAGGCATGGCGTCCTGGAGGCAGGTGCGGCCCAGCTTGACCACATCTTTGAATGCCTCGGCTCGTTCGGCTACCGCTTCCGCCAACACGTCCACAGCCTTGACCACTTCCAGAATGAGACTGTGGGTCGTCAGCAGCATGGCCGATGGCAGCACATCATTGGTGGACTGTCCCATGTTCACATGGGTATTGGGGTGTACTTCCATACCGTCCAGCAGCATCGAGGCCCGGTGGGCCAGAACCTCGTTGAGGTTCATATGGATACTGACGCCGCCGCCGCCGGTGACCATGTCCACGGGGAATTGGTCGTCCAGCTTTCCGGCCAGGACCTCATCCACCGCCACGCCGATGGCCCAAGCCCGCTTTTCGTCCAGGGCGCCGATCTGCTCATTGGCCAGAGCCGCCGCCTTCTTGATGCGGGCCATGGCCCGGACCACTTTCATACCGTCCTCACCATAGGTGTGGCCGGTGACGTTGGAGTTCTGCACGCCCCGCACCGTCTGTATGCCGTAATACGCCTGATCCTCCAGCTCCATCTGGCCGAGGAAATCGTGCTCGATTCGCATGGGTATCCACCTCTTGCTATGTCATTGGGATTGTTCATGTATTGAACTTTTTGCTCATAGTGCTTTTCTTTTGTCAAAAGCTATGATATGATAGGGGAAACTCGCTCCGACGCCACCGGGCTGTTGGAGCCATGGGAGGTAGGCATTTTGTCACCATCGACACAAACACCCCCGGCTCAGGCCGAAAAACGCAGTGCCGCCGGCGCCCAGTCTGTGGAGCGCGCACTGTATTTATTACAGATGATCGGTGAGGAAGACGGTCCTGTATCCCTGCCCGTTCTCTGTGAGCGGACGGGACTCAACCGCACCACCGTCTGGCGGCTTCTCTCCACCCTGGAGAAGTATCACTTTCTCTGTCGCAACCCAAAGACCAAGGACTATGATCTGGGCTATGGGTCCACCATGCTGTGTACCGCGCCCCAGCGGCGGTACGCGGCCCTGATTCGCCGCGCCCAGCCCGCCATGGAGCGGCTGGTGGCGCATACCCAGGAATCCCTGATCCTCAGCGTCCCCCACGCCGGCGGGACGTTGGTCGTCTATCAGATGGATTCCCCCCTCAGCATCCGGCTGAAGGATTACACCAATCAAATCACGCCCCTTTGGAACACCTCCAACGGTAAAGTGCTGCTGGCCAACCTCCCCCCCCGGGAGCTGGAGCAGCTGCTCCGTCAGCAGCCCCTGAGCTTTTCCTTGCAGCCTGTGGAGGACCTGGAAGCCGTCCGGGAAGCCGTCCGGCTTACCGCCCAGCGGGGCTACGGCACCGTTGAGAATGAATGGAGCGCAGGCGAAAACGGCATTTCCGCGCCCATCTACGCCGATGGACAGCTGGTGGCCTTTTTAGGCATCGGCGGTCCCGATACTCGGTTCACCCGGCAGAATATGATCGACGTAGCGCCTCTGCTGCTCTCCGCCTGCGCCGAAATCGGCGCGGAGCTGCTGTAATCGGTAACGCCTCTTATCCTTGGGGGACGCCGTCCCCCAAACCCCCTGCGATTTTTTGTATGGGGCAATCCCCCACCCGTGTGTCGGCGGTTGTCGCCGGGCCTTTTCCGCCATGGCTGCGGTGTGGCTTTTGGCCATACATCCAGTATGCCTGCAAAGCCGCGTCTTGCCCTGACAGAAAATTCCTCGCCGACAACTTTTGACAACGGGCGGCGGATTGCCCAAAATCGAGTAAAACTTTCCATTGACCCCGGATTCCCCAGGAATCCGGGGCCAGAATTTTTATGGTTGATATGCACTTCCCTGCCCGGTCCGTCTCATCCTTGCAGTCCCTTCCGGTCAAGCGCAAAGGCGGTAAGGGGCAGACCGGCAAGAGGACTCGGCGCGGAATGGTTCGTCGGGACAAGGTGTGGATGCGCCGCCATACTGGATGTATGGCAAGCAGCCACAGCGCGGACCCGGCGAAGCAGGCCCGGCGAGGGCCGCAGCCGATCTGTCCCGCACCGCCGCTAAAAAAATCAGTCGAATTCGATGACGTAGCGGCCCATGTTCTTGCCCTTGGGATCGTGGAAGATGTCGAAGACCCGGTTGATGTCCTCCAGGCCGATCTTCTCGATAATCAGGCTGTCCAGATCGTACTTGCCGTCCAGGTACAGCTGCGCGATTCTGGGGAAGTCGTTGAAGGGGTTCACGTCGCCGTAGAAGCTGCCCTTGAGAATCTTGCCGTAACGGTGGAAGGAGCCGGAGGGCAGGGCCAGGGTGCCGTCGGCGGGATACGCGCCGATGACCACGGTGGTGGAGCCCTTGCGGCCGGACTGGAAGGCCATGGAGCCAACCTTGGTGTTGCCGGTGCAGTCAATGGCGAATTCCACGCCCAGGCCGTCGGTCATCTCCTTGATGGCAGCGGGCACGTCGGCCACGGTCATGGTGTTGACGGTGTCGGTGGCGCCGTACTTCTTGGCCAGCTCCAGGTTGTCGTCCTTGATGTCGCAGGCGATGATCTTGGACGCGCCGGCGATGCGGGCGCCCTGGAGGGCGTTGGCGCCGACGCCGCCGATGCCGAAGACGGCCACGGAGGAACCGGGCTCCACCTTGGCGGCCCGGACGGCTGCGCCGTAACCGGTGGCCACGCCGCAGCCGATCATGCAGGCCTGGGCGAAGGGCATCTCATCGGCCACCTTAACGCAGCTCATCTCGGGGACCACGGTATACTCAGCAAAGGTGGACAGCAGGGAGCAGTGATACAGGGGGCCGCCGTCCATGCTCATACGGGGGGTGCCGTCCATGAGGGTGCCGCCGAACATGGGACCGAAGGCCGCTTCACAGAGGTTCACCTTACCGGCGCGGCAGTAGGCGCAGGTACCGCAGTAGGGCACCCAGCTGAGGACCACATGGTCGCCCACCTTGCAGGTGGTGACGTTGGGGCCCACGGCCACGACCTCGCCGGCACCCTCATGGCCCAGGACCTGGGGAATGGGAGTGGTGGGGTCCTCCAGCACGTTCAGGTCGCTGTGACAGACAGCAGTGGCGCGGATCTTCACCAGAACCTCATTGGCCTTGGGCTCGTGGAGCTCGACTTCGCGGACTTCCAGGGGCTTGCCGACGCCGGTCATAACAGATGCTCTCATTTTCATAGCGGGAACCTCCTAAATAATGATTTGTGAAATTGGTAGTTGGTATGTAAGATGCGGGAGTGTCAGCGCTCGCCGCCGTGTGGCAGCGGATTGCGCTGTAAATCTGCGGTGACGGCTTCCAGTCCCTCGGCTTTGATGCGTTTGGACAGGTAGGCGTAACCGTAGGTTTCCTTGTAGGCGACGATCTGCGGGATGCGGGCGGCAGCGTACTTCCGGCACACGTCCTCGTTGAGGACGATGCCCGCGACGCACCGGACCCGAAGCCGCTCCATGGCGGCGCGCAGACGGTCGATGCTCTCCAGAAGCAAAAAGCCCATAAGCTCCTCCCAGAGATTGATGTGGACTTCTCCCAGGCCCACGGCCCGCTGGATGATACCGTCGCTTCCCTCAATGAGCATAGCACACTGGATCATCATTTCCGGCAGCACCGGATTGACCTTGCCGGGGAAGAAAGAGGAACCGGCCTGGACTGCGGGCAGCTGCATCTCCCGGAGGCCCGTGTCGGGGCCTGAGGACAGAAGCCGCAGATCGCGGGAAAATTTGGCCAGAATCTGACTGAGTCGCGTGACAGCTGCGGAGACGGCGGCTACATCGTCGGGGTACTCAGCAGCGTCCAGCAGGTTTTCCTGCCAGGTTAACGCCCGTCCGGTGACGGCGCGCAGGGCTGGGAGAATCTGCTCCCGATAGGCTTTGGGAGCACCGGTTCCATCGCCGATGACTGTCCAGCCCAGGTTGATTTCGTGTAGCGTTTCCCGCCACCGGCGCAGTTCCTTCCGCTGCCGGGCAATGGCCGAGGCTGTGGCGGAGAACAACGCCCCGGCAGAAATCTGCATGCCGTCCTGCCAGCAGGTGCGGGCAATGGTGGGCACGGGATCAAAGCGCCGGGCCAATTCCTCCAACTGCTCCACCCAAAGGTGGATTTCCTCGTCCAGGGTCTCCAGCCCCTCCAGCAAGGCCAGCCGCAGGGACGTATGGCAGACGTCCGAGGTAGATTGGGAACAGTTGACGTCGTTGACTGGGTGGACGTCCCCACCGGCCAACGTGGCGATGACCTCATTGAGGTTCATATTGATGCCGATGCCGCCGCCGCCGTGGTACACATCCACAGGGAACTGGTTGTCGTACCGGCCGGAACCAATCTGACGGCAGGCCGCTTCAATGGCCTCCGCTTTTTCCGGGGGCAGCAATCCCGCCCGGGCATTTGCCCTGGCACATGCCGCCTTTACCTGGGCCGCTGCCCGCAGATATGCGGGATACCGAGACAGGGGCACGCCGGAAAAGGTCATATTTTCCAGAGTCAGCCGTGTCTGCTCTCCATAAAGAGACTCCTGGGCCTCACTCCATGGCTGCATAACGACCTCCTTTCTCGTTCACTATGTGAAATGTCAGTTTGCAATGTGACATTCATTGCAACATCACTGTACCCCTTTCCCCAGAGATTGTCAATATCGCCATGTCAACTTGATGGAATTCCAGCAACTTTTATACCTTTTACACAAATAGGACATGAAAATTTCGTTGCACTTCACGGGGAATTCTCCATTGATTTTTACAAAATTCGTGTTCTATACGCTTCTGTAAAGTTATCGTGATAACTGTACTTTTTTATAAAAACTTCTTATGCCATGATCTTTTTGCAGGATTTATCGATTTTACCATCATAATAGTATAGTTTCACAGTGTGAACAAATTATCGCGATTACCCTTAAAAAATAAAAAAAGCGGGGCATCATCCGTCGGATGATGCCCCGCTTCCCTACAGTGTGATCATACGCTGCTCCATGGTCCGCAGATCCAGCAACAGCAATTTGCCTGCCAAGGCCGGTAGCCGGCCGGTCAGCAGCTTCAACGCCTCGGCAACCTGCATCCCAGCACAGACAGCCGGTGTCATGGATAGGCTGGTTTTATAAGCCGGGTCGTCGGGTGTCTGCTGTGAAATTCCCCCATACAACCCATGAAGCACCCGGGAACAGGGCAAGCCAGTGGTCACCTGAAGATTCCACCCCAAAATGGCTCCATGGACATAGGGTACATTGTGGCGGTCGCAGACATCCTCCAGCAGCAGCCGGGCGGGCAGGTTGTCCAGAGCGTCCACCACCAGATCAACACCCCGCACCAGCGCGTCGGCGTTGTCCTCCGTAAAAAATTCCATCACCGGTTCCACCGCTGTCTCCGGTGCGATCTCCCCCACCCGCTCCGCCGCCGTTCGGGCCTTGGACCGGCCCAGGCGGGCCGGGGTGCTGTAGAGCTGGCGGTTCTGATTGGACGGTTCAAAGCAGTCGCCGTCCACTACCGTCAGCCGCCCTACCCCCAGACGGGCCAGCAGTTCAATCAAATACCCGCCCAGGCCACCGCAACCCAGAACCAGGACGTGTTTTTGCCGTAATGTCTCCTGTTCCTCCACCGAAATGGCCGGGAAATTCCGTTCATATTGGGGTCTCATACAAGCCCTCCCTAGAAAATAGCACTGACATAGTCCTGCTGGGGCCGGTGCTCCGTCAGCCGCAGCACTTCCAGATAGGGCGCCACATCGTCATATTGGCGGAGATACCGGTACGTCATCCGGGCTTCCACGGCCACATAGGCGAACCGTTCCAGCGTTTCTATGCCGTCATAGTGGGCCAAATAGCCCAAAAAGCTCATATCCGCCTCACAGCAGGTCATCGCCATGCGGCCAATGGCAAATTCCCCCGGCCCCAGCTGTGGGCCTCGTTTGACGGTACCTTCCACAGCAATGACTTTCCCGTTGTAGCGGTCCGGGTGGTCCCGGCAGTCGTGAAACCAGTAGACAAAGTGTTCCGGGGCAATGGTCACCACCGGTTGGTCCAGGTCATAGGGTACGTCATCCGGCACATCGTCCAGGCCGTGCTCCCCGTCCGCACAGTGAAGCCGCACCACTTTGGGATTCTCCAGCAGCGCCCGGAGACTGGCCTTACAACCACGAAGAGCCTCCGGCGACGGCAGCCGATTGACGTGGATTTCGTCGCACCGGCTGAGCACCGGTCCCAGAAACGCCCGCAAGTTGCTCAGCTGAACGGGCAGCATGGAGCCGTCCAGCAACGCCACGGTCCGCTCCGGCCGCCACCGCAGCGGCATGGCAAAGCCCACAGCCCGCCACATGGCATTGCACTCAATGACAATGGACGCTGGTCGGTATTGATCTTCCAGGGCGAGAAATCGTTCCCTGGTCATGTCCGCTTCCCCGTCGATATAGACACAGTGGACGCCATCCATGGGCTGAAGTTCTTCCATTCCCTCTTCGCAGGCGATGACCAAAACCGGTTTGGGCAACGGGTCCTCCGCCAAAAACCGCTGAATCCAGGTGGTTTTGCCTGATTCCAGCAGGCCCCGCACCAGTGTGGCGGAAATCGATTGACGGTTCTGCTCCATAACATCCCTTCCTTTTTGTGATAGTCGCTAAAAATCTTCCAATCCGGTTGACAGTTCTATGAACATTATGCTACCATACAGATGTTTATAATGCAATCATAAAGTTCGCATTACGAATACCCTGTTTCCATGCAAAGGAGGATACCCATGCAGATCGAACTGATCGTGGAAAGCATGCTGCTGCCCCGTCTGCCCGACGGCCAGCGGTTGGAACTGCCTGACGGGGCAACCGCCGCCGACGCCGTCACCGCCATGGAGCGGCAGGGACTCACCGGCTCCCGCACGGCGGCGGAAGTCCTGAGCAGTCATATGCTCCTGTGCAACTCCCGTCACTGCCAGGGCGACGCAGTCCTGCACGACGGAGATCGTCTCATTCTCATGAAGACCCTGCTGGGCGGGTGACGACCGGCCCAAGCCTTAACGATGTAAAGGAGAGTAGGAAAGATGCTGTATGGTTACATGGGCAAGCTGCTCTTTGTAGACCTGTCCACCGGCACCTGGGAAGTGCGGCCCCTCAGCGAGGAGCTGGCCAAAAACTTTATCGGCGGTTACGGAATCGGCGCCAAGATTCTCTACGACGAAATGCCGGCCCACACCGATGTCTTCGCCCCGGAGAGCATGATCGGATTTATGAGCGGTCCCATGAGCGCGTCCCGAGCGTTTTTCGGCGGCCGTTACATGGTGGTGTCGAAATCGCCGGTGACGGGCATGTGGAACGACGCCAATTCCGGCGGCTATTTCGGCGCGCAGCTGCGCCACTCAGGCTTTGACGGCGTGTTCGTCAAGGGCATTTCCGACAAGCCGGTCTATCTGTACCTGAACAACGGCGAAGTGGAGATCCGCGACGCCTCCCACCTGTGGGGCAAGCGCACCATCGAGGTGGAGACGATTCTGCGGGACGAGGTGGGTAAGGACATGAACGCCGCCATCATCGGCCCCGCCGGTGAGCATATGAGCCATATGGCCTGCGTCATGAACGACGAGCACCGGGCGGCGGGCCGCGGCGGCACCGGCGCGGTCATGGGCAGCAAGAAGCTCAAAGCCGTGGTGGTCCGGGGCGACCAGGAGGTGCCCATCTACGACAAGGCGAAGCTGGTGGCACTGAACCGCCAAGTGGCCGACGACATGCTCCACGGCTCCAACAAGGAGGTCCGAGACTGGGGCAACTGGGGCACGCCGGGCCAGATGAAAGCCATGCTGCTCATCGACGACGCCGGCGTCAAGAACTGGTCCAGCACTTACGAGGCCGACTATCCCCTGGACAAGGGCAACGCCATCTATGAACCCGCCTATGAGACCGGTTACAAGTCCAAGCGGTACGTCTGCCACTGCTGCCCCCTGGGCTGCGGCGCGACCTATGAGATCAACGACCCCAAGGGCAAACTGCCCAAGCGGGGTGCGTCCCGTCCCGAGTACGAGTCCCAGGCGGGCCTCAGCTCCAATATGCTCAACTCCGACCGGGATGCCGTGGTGTACATCAACTATCTGACCAACGAGTACGGCTTTGACGCCATCGCCTTTATCAACACCCTGTCCTGGGCCTGCGAATGTTATGAAAAGGGCGTTCTGACCCGGGAGCAGCTCAACGGCATCGACTACAAGTGGGGCGACCCGGAGGCCATGGAGGCCGTGGCCGAAGCCATGTGCAATTTTGACGGCGAGATCGGCCGGATTCTCACCAACGGCACCCAGTACGCCGCCGACCTGCTGGGCAAGGGCCACGAGTATCTGTTCACCATCGGCGGCATCGAGTCGGCCCTTCACGACCCGCGCAACTCCCCCTGGTATCTGATCGAAGGGGCCATCGAGCCCACGCCGGGCCGCCACATGAAGAGTCCCCTAGGCGGTGCGCTCCGAGGCAAGGACAAGGAGACGCGCTACAACCAGCGGGGTTTGGGCTTCACCGCCGCCAAGCTCAAGAGCGAGAACATGTTCTCCGAGTGCTGCTGCTACTGCCACATGTACGACTCCCCCATCGCCGGTTTAAAGTGGGATTACCTGGAAGCCATTACCGGCTTCACCTATACGCCCATGGAGCGGCATATGGTGGGCATGCGGATTTTCCATATGCGCAACGCCTTCAACGTCCGCGAGGGCTGGAAGCGGGGCGATTTCAAGTTCAGCGACAAGATCATCGGCAAGCCGCCGCTGGAGTCCGGCGCCAACGCCGGTGTGACCCACAATGTGGACCAGGGCATCGACACGTTCTATGAAGCCATGTGGCTGGATATGGACGGCAAGCCCTACAAGGAGACGCTGGAATGGCTGGGCGGCATGGATGAGGTCATTGCCGACCTCTACGGCGCGTAAGGGAAGGAGGAACCGATCATGGCTTATCAAATCAACGTTCAATACTGCGTAGGTTGTCAGGCCTGCTACCGGGCCTGTCCCTTCGGCGCGGTGGAGATTGTGGACCCCCACTACCAGCAGCAGGCCGACGGCGCGCCGGTCACCGACAGCCACAGCTGCTACATTGACCCGAAAAAGTGCAAGGAGTGCGGTTTCTGCGCCCCGGAATGTCCCGTGGACGTCATCTCCCTGGTGGACGAGAACGGCGCGCCCAAGGAACGCCCCTACTACCGCCGTATTTGGATTGAGGAATCCGAGTGCATCGGCTGCACCAAGTGCGCCCGGAACTGCCCCGTGGACGCCATTTCCGGCGAAAAGAAAAAGCCCTTCCACATCGACGAGGGCAAATGCCGCCGCTGCGGCGTCTGCCTGAACGGCTGCCCCAAGGACGCGGTCCACGCGGAGTAAGGGGTGCAGTGTCGGGGGTGTTTCGCGCCTTGCGAGGCGCGACCGGGGCTTTGCCCCTGGACCCTACAATTTTTTGAAAAAAATTGAGTAAAACTTTAATTTGGACAGGGATTCCCTTGGAATCCCTGTCCGGAAATTTTTCTTTTGCTCTGAATCCATGCTTCGCATTGTTGCGGAGGCAGTCGGAACGCTATCCCATCACAATACCCAGTCTTCCCTATTTTTTATAACTCATAGGAGGCATTATTATGGAACTGATGAACCTGTTGCAGCACCGTCACAGCGTCCGCTCCTACACCGGCGAGCCGGTACCGGACGACGTACTGGAGAAGATTCTCCAGGCGGGCCTGCTCTCAGCTAGCAGCCGCTCCCTGTGCCCGTGGGAGTTTATCGTGGTGCGGGACAAGGAGACGCTGTCCCATCTGTCCCGCTGCCGCACTGCCGGAGCCGGGATGCTGGCCAAGGCCGACTGCGCCATTGTGGTGGTGGCCGACGAGGCCAAGTGCGACGTGTGGATCGAGGACTGCTCCATCGCCATGTCCAATATGCACCTGATGGCCGACGCCCTGGGCCTGGGCAGCTGCTGGGTGCAGGGCCGTCTGCGCAAAGCCCCCGACGGCCGCGACACCGAGGACTACATCCGCAGCCTGCTCCACTACCCGGAGGGGTATCGTCTGGAAGCCATGCTGTCCCTGGGCGTGGCGGCGTCCCATCCGGCCCCCCGTTCCCTGGAGTCCCTGGACTGGTCCAAGGTTCACAAGGAGACATTCTGATTTGTTTTTCACCCGGGATGCCTTGGCGTCCCGGGTGTTTTTTTACCGACATGTGGCAGTTGTCCCTTGTGCAGTGGAAAAAAATATGATATAACCAAATTAGAAACATTCAAATTTTTTTACAGGAAAAAGAGGGTACAGTTCATGTCCAAAGCGCGGATTTCCTCTGTTGTACTGCATATTGTTCTGGTGGCGCTGACGCTTCTGGCCTTTGCCGCCGTGTTTGTCCAGGCTCTGCGGCGGCCCGCTGTGTACCGCATGGAGGCACAGCCCCTGCTGATTCAGCTCACCGCTGCCGGCGCCTTGGAGGAAAACGGCCATACCGTCTACCATCAGACCCTGCCGGAGTACGCCTGGAATCAACCCATCTGTACCATTTCCGCCAATCGCGCGTCCTTTACGGTGGAGCTGGACGGCCGGCTTCTCTACAACTACCAATCCAGCACCTTTGACAACGTGGGTATGATCCACTGGATTGCTTTGCCGGATGAGGACCCGTCGGGTGCGGAACTGACGGTTTCCAGTTCCTCCGACCAGTTGATGGTGCTGATGGGCAATCGCAGCGACGTGATTCTCTATTATCGTCAGATCAGCACACCGCCTCTGATATTTGCCTTTCTGTTTCTGATTTTGGGCGGCATCATTTTGGCCCTGTCCCTGATGACCCGGCTGCTGCTGCGGGAGGGCCATCCCCGGGCCCTGCGGTATCTGGGGATTCTGGTGGTGCTCATGGGCGTCTGGGTGGCGTCGGGCACCCCCGTTGCCCAGCTTTTTACAAGCCGCGTGGCTGTTATGAGCCTGTTGTCCCACTATTCCTTTATGCTGCTTCCCTTGTTTCTGCTGCTGTTTATCCGCAGTCTCGCATCGAGGGAGCCCAGGTACCTGCGGCTTCTGACCTGGCTCCATCTGGCAGATCTGGCGCTTCGGGGCCTGCTCCAGGCCCTGGGGGTGGCCCAACTCCATGAGACGCTGTTTCTCACGCATATTTTGATGGTTCTGACCCTGCTGGCAGTACCCTGGTTCCTGTTGACTCGCCGGAAGACCGAGTCCCGCCGGGAGGTGTATATCCTGTTGGTAGGCTTCCTGCTGCTGGGCTGCTGCGGCGTCACCGGCCTGGTGGACTATTACCTGCATACGGGCAACGGGTACATCATCTTTTTCAGCGTGGGCGTCCTGCTGTTTGTGCTGTCCCTGCTGGTGGTGGCTGTCCTTTATGTGTACCGGGAATTGATTAAGGCATCACGGCTGCAATATTATCAAAAGCTGGCAAGCACCGACTTGATGACCCGGCTCCAAAGCCGTACCGCTTTTGAAGACCGGATTGGTCAATCCTCCGTGCTGGAAGGCTCCTGCGCCTGTCTCATGATGGATATCAACAATCTGAAAAAAGCCAACGACACCATGGGCCACATCGCCGGTGACGAACTGATCAGCGACGCTGCGGAATGTGTTCTCGATATTTTCGCGTCTTTGGGCGATTGCTATCGTATGGGCGGCGACGAATTTTTAGTACTGTTGGAGCACATCAGCGAAACGGAAGTCCTTGCTTCCCTTTCCAGTCTGGAATTGGCCATCAACCGAAAGAATCTGACCAGGCCCTTTCCACTGTCCCTCGCCATAGGCTACGCCATCGGCTATTATGCGCCCATTGAACCGATGCTCAACGAAGCGGACCGAAACATGTATCAGAAAAAGCAGCAGATGAAATCCCGCGTCACCGGATAAGCACCGGTACGATTCTGTTTTTCATCTTTTGCGTGCTATGGTATACTATGCTTGAACCAGAGTAAGGGGGGCGTTTGCCATGACAATTCTTCTGGTGCTCCTGAGCGCAATTCCGTATCTACTGGGCTATGCCATGAATTGGTATATGCTGGAACACCCCGACACGCTGCTGCCGTTGGGATGGATTGCGACACTGTTCCTGCTGTTTTGGGGTCTTCCGGCCTTTCTGTGCAATCGAAAGGGTACCCAAACAAAATAGGTTTTGCTCTTTCTCAATCTGTTTGCAGCGCTGAATCTGATGCTGCTGGGAGTGCAGGAATTGATATTACGGGCCTATTGGTCCAATTGGATCGGATTGGTAACACAATTTTTTTACTTTCCTGTTTTAAATCTCGGATTTACCCTGACTGTCCGGTTTTCCAGTGTGTTTGTGGCTTATATTGTTTGTTTTATTTTGATGGCTGCCGTTTCCTATATCGGCTGCCGGATTCGGGAAAAGGTACATCGATAAGCAAACCGCCCACATCAAACGGTGTGGGCGGTTTGCTTACTTATCCATTATCTATTGTTTCTTTCCGCAGTATTCCATAAGATTGGACAGTCCGGAAAATATCCAGAAAATTGCGATGATGATTAACGCAATTCTCCAGCCCCTGGAAACGTCTGCAACAAAAATAAATGTATATAGGGCAAATACGCTGACAAGCATGCAAATAATGGTTGTAATCAATTTCACCTTTGTTCTTTTGTCCATTCACATCTTCCCCTGAAAATTATGTATTTGGTTTTCTTCCGAACAGGATAAACAGCAGCGGTGCAAAAGAGGAACCAATCACAGATAGCGTGAGGTTATCCGTCAATTTTAGCAGAAATGACGCTATTGTACTCGTCCAAGTTTGAACGTATGCAAGGATCATGCTCCATGAAAGCGGGAAGTTCGGAAGATAGAGCTGCGCCAAAACAATCAGCAAATAAATGAAAGATGTAATCCCGGCAGAGACTGCGATCTCTTTTCTGGTCATGGAGCGCAGCACCCACAAACCGCCAACCAGCAATACAATCAGGAATAACGCAGCATTAAATATTGCTGAGCGCACTGGATCGGCAGAAACCTGGGTAACACCATCGGCCCCTACCGTCTCCACTGTGAAAAAGTGGCTGCCAAGATAGACCGTTATGTAGAAGCTCACACAACTGGCTATCATACAAAAGACTGGTACTTTCCATAGCGTCCGAATACGTACTTTCATAACCGCCCCTCCTTTATAGTATCATATCGTAAAAAAGCAAAAAATGAAAGAAAAAATGTTGTCCCTACGATCAATCGCACGACCAGCGATTGTCGGCAGGGACAACAGATTGAAACAGTATGCCAATTATTCAGCAGCTTCCAGCATATTCTCTATCGAAATTCCATAGCCTTTTGTTGGATCATTGACTAAAACGTGCGTAACGGCACCCACAATCTTGCCGTTCTGGAGAATCGGCGAACCGCTCATGCCCTGGACAATGCCGCCGGTGGTTTGCAACAGCCGGTCATCGGTGATGGTCAGCACCAGATTACGGCCAGACTGGTCCGTGGGGTCCAGACGTGTGATTTCCACCGCGTACTCCACCACATTGGTATTCTGGACATTGGATAAAATCGTGGCCTTGCCGGTCTGTATCTCCTCGGCAGTGGCTACCGGCAGCGGCATCCCGCCCAACTGGCCGCTGCACTGTCCAAAAATGCCGTGGTCTGTGTTGCGCTCCACGGTTCCCAGCGTCGTAGAGGTATCAAACGCGCCTTTCAACAGGCCCGGTGTCCCCCGGACGCCCTTACGGACTTCCACCACGCTGGAGGGCAGAATCTCGCCGGACTCTACGGGCAGCAGCACCAAGGACTGCAAATCGTTGACACCGTGGCCCAGGGCGCCATAAGCGCCGGTGGTCGGATCATAATAGGTGACCGTACCAATACCGGCCATGGAATCCCGCACAGACACGCCCAGATGACAGCCGCCCGCGCTGCGGGTCGGCGCAACCGTCACTTCGGCGTCTTTGCCGTCCCGCGCAATGGCCAAATCCAACGGGCTGCCGTCACAGCTCTGGAGCATGCTCTGAAACTGCTCACAGCTGGTAATCTCGGTGCCGTTGACGGTCTCAATGACATCGCCGGACCGCAGTCCCGCCTGTTCCGCCGGTCCACCCGGTTCCAGCTCCGCCACCAGAATGCCGTCGGTCTCCAACCGGATGCCCACCGTCCTTCCCACTGCCACCAGCGTCTGGGGCATGGCCGCTGCCGCCGTAGCCAACAGCAGGGCCATCACTGCCGCCATGGTCACACGAATCTTACATCGTTTCATTCCCAGTTCCCCTTCCCTACTTGTATTTGCTCCGCCCTGTCTAATATGACCCGGGAAGGGACGTTCCACACCCGTTGATTTCACCCAATCCGGCGAGACTTTTCCTTGTGAAAACTTAGGAATTGTTTTTTTCGTCGAATGCCGGTATAATGAACTCAGGAAATTGAACCTGGGAGGGTCTTGTCATGGCATTGGAATACAGAAATCTTATGGAGGATATTGTGGTGCAAAACGCAATTACGATGATGCAGGTTCGGGACTGTTGTACCTGCGACGCCTGCACATCCGATGTGGTAGCCTACGCCCTCAATCACGTGCCGCCTCGCTATGTGGCAACCCGCAAAGGGCAAATGTTGGCAAAAATCAGCGGTTACGAATTACAGTACAAGGCTGATGTTGTCGCCGCCATCTGTGAGGCCATTGAAGTCGTCAAAAACTCCCCTCGCCATGACGACCGTTAAGCATGCTCTATCCTGCGCCGCCGGAATATTCCGGCGGCGCAATTGATTTCAGAAAATCGTCATACAATACCGATACAGCGGGAGCAATCCCTGGAACGCCTCCCGTACCTGCAAAGCCAAGTGCGGCTGATACAGGGCCTCATCCACCGGATATCGTCCGTGACAGAGCAGATTTTTCCATTGGTACACTGAAGCAATCCGCGGGTCGTCACAGGGCTTTTTCCGTACATAGCAGTCGCCGGAAACGGAAAAGCCCGTTGCCGCTTCCGTCTCTGCCACCAGCTTTAAAAATGCCTCCGGCCGTTCTGCCGCCGCCTGACGAAACCGGTTCATGGCCTCTGCCCTAGGATAGATGACGCCGAATCCAAAGCCGTACCCCTCAGGATTCAGATCAAAATACAGGCACGGCTTTTCCGCCCAATAGGCTTCGCTGTCGTGGCGGACGCTGAACCACAGACTGTCCTTGTAGGGCCGTCCGTGGGCATACCGGGCATCCCGGTAAATTCGCGACACATGGAGCGCCAGACCCGGCTCCGCCTGCAACGGCTCGTACACTGCCGCCGCCAATTCCTTCATGGGATTATACAAATAGTCAACATATTCCTGTTTATGCGCTTCAAACCAGGATTTTTCATTGTTGAACCGGATACCCCACAAAAAATCAATGGTTTCCGGTCGAAATCCTTCAAACATAGGATGCCTCCAATTCTGTGTTTCATCATTGGTAATTTTTTATAATTCTGCCCATGGAGTCCAGACGGAATCCATGGGCAGTTTTTGTTTATTCCACTGTGACAGATTTTGCCAGATTTCTCGGCTTATCCACGTCGCAGCCCCGCATCAGCGCCACATAGTAGGCGAAGCACTGGAGGGGCACAATGGACAGGTTCGGCTGGAACAGCGTGTCGGTCTCCGGAATGAGCACCACACTGTCCACAGTCTTGTGAATCTCTTCCTCACAGGAGGGCACCGTCAAGCCCAGGACCTCCGCGCCACGGGCCTTGACCTCCTTGACGTTGGACATGGTCTTGTCAAAGAGTGCCCGGTTGGTGGCGATGGCTACCACCAGCGTACCGTCCTCGATCAGCGAGATGGGGCCGTGCTTCAACTCACCGGCGGCGTAGGCCTCCGAGTGAAGATAGGCGATCTCCTTGAGCTTCAGACTGCCCTCGAGACAGGTGGCGCTGTCCAGATTGCGACCGATATAGAACACATCCCGGTTGTTGAAGTAGCGGGAGGCGTAGTACTGGATTTTCTCGATAACCGAGGTGTCCAGGACCTGCTCCACCTTTTCCGGCAGGCTTTGCAGTTCTCCATACAGGGAATTGAACCGCTCGGATTCCACGGTCCCCAGGCACTGGGCCATATAGAGGGCCAGCAAATCCACCACAGCCAGCTGGGTGGAATAGGCTTTCGTGGTAGCCACGGCAATTTCGGGACCGGCCCAGGTGTAGATGACGTCGTCGGCCAGCTTGGCAATGGAACTGCCCACCACGTTGACAATGGCCAGCGTCCGGGCCCCTTTCTCCTTGGCCAGCCGCAGAGCAGCCAGCGTGTCGGCAGTCTCGCCGGACTGGCTGATAATCAGCACCAGAGTATCCTCCCCCAGCACCGGATCGGCGTAGCGGAACTCCGAAGCCAACACCGGCTCCACCGGCACCTGGCACAGCTTTTCAATGATATACTTGCTCTGAACACCCACATAGTACGCCGAACCACAGGCCACAGCATAGACGCGGCGCAACTTCTTGAGATAGTCTGCCGTAAGCGTGATATCGTCCAAAACGATTGTTCCGTCCTTCATCCGGGGCGACAGGGTATCACGGATGGCCTTGGGCTGCTCGTGGATTTCCTTGAGCATAAAGTGCTCATAACCACCCTTTTCGGCGGCCTCCGTATCCCAGGTGATGTGTTCCGGCGTCTTGGTGATGGGGTCCCCCGCCCCATCGAAGAACAGGGCGTCGTGGTCGGTAAAAATCACCATGTCTCCATCGTTGAGGTACGCCACATCGCGGGTATACTTGAGGATAGCGGGTACGTCGGAGGCAATGTAGCTGCAGCCATCGCCAAAACCGAAAATCAGCGGGGAATCTTTCTTAACGGCGATAATGGTGCCTGGATAGTCGCGGCAGAGAATACCCAAAGCATAGCTGCCCTCGATGCGCTCCACGGCCTTACGGACCGACATTTTGAAGTCAAAGCCCTGGTCATAGAAATATTCCACCAGATTGGCCACTACCTCCGTATCGGTTTCCGAGTGGAACCGCTTCCCGTTTGCCTGGAGCATCTCCTTAAGCTTCTGGTAGTTTTCGATGATGCCGTTATGAACCACCACAATTTTGCCCTGATCGGCGGCGTGGGGGTGACTGTTTTCATCGGACGGTGCGCCGTGGGTAGCCCAACGGGTGTGGCCGATGCCCACAGTACCGTGGAGAGACTTTCCGCCGTCGGTCAGTTCAGCCAGATGGGCCAGACGCCCCTTGGCCTTGACCACCTGGAGCTGGTTCCCGTTGCCGATACAGACGCCGGCGGAGTCGTAGCCCCGGTATTCCAGCTTTTGCAGGCCGTCCAGCAGAATGGGTGCCGCCTGTTCCTTACCCACATATCCAACGATTCCACACATGAATACTACCTCCGTTATGAGATTCAGAATGGTACAGATTTATGCGTCATGGTCCAGCGCCATAACATCACGGATGGGGACGGCGCCCTGCTGCACCAATGCCTGGGCCGCAGCAGAGCCGTCATCGAATACATAGAGGGGAGACCACCGGCGGCGCAGATTCTCCACAGCGCCGTGCCAGGTGCCGCCCTTACCGAAGGCTGCCTGGACCACCACGGTCTGCTCCCCCATCTGATGGATATAACTGTTGCGCATCATGGCCCGGGGGGTGGTAAAGGGCAGATCGTAGCCGCCCTCGCTGCACAGCAGATGGTGTTCCCCGGCCAGGTGTGCCCGGTCCAACAGGGCGTCGGGAATCATGGCAACGGTACTGCCTCCGGCCCGGAGACAGGCGTCCGCCGCCGCCCAGTCGACGCCGTCAGCGCCGCCGGTGACGAGAACCCGCCCAGTGCGTGCCGCCAGTTGGCCCAGCTGACCGGCAAATTCCAGGGCCGCTTCCCCCGCTCTTCTGGCTCCGGCCACGCTGAGAAATGGGCCTTGCAGCAGCCGATCATTCCCGACGCAGAAAAATACGGGCGGACGGGACGCACCCCGTTTATGGATGAGTGTCTGGGGATAGGACGGACTGATCCGGGTCACCGGATAACAGCCCACCTCCAGCGCGTCCTCCAGATACGTCTCCAGCATCGTTTCCCGGTTCAGCAGGTAGACAATCCGCCGGGCCATATCGCCGCTGTAGCCCAATCGCTCCAGCAGCGTTTCATCCACTGGATCATCGGGTACGCCCTGCCGCTCCGCCGTCTGCACGCGGCTGCTCAGCTCCCGAAACTGCGCCATGGTCAGGGGCTTTGCAGCCCTGTCGCCCAGGGTGCAGCACAGCAGCACCAATCCCCGCTCCGCCGCCGTCATCAGCGATACCGCTTCCGGACAGGGGGCTTTTTCACCTCGTAGGTGACCAGATTGCCCTCATCATCGAATTTCATATTCTGGATATTGAAATGGGAGTATTTCGCGATCTCCTCCAGCTTGGCCTGCTCCGGAAAAGTCCCCAGAATGGACCACGCCATGCCCTTGCGCTTGGCACGGCCGGTACGGCCAATACGGTGGATATAATACTCATTCTCCTCTGGCACGTCGAAGTTGATGACGCAGTCCACGTCGTCCACATCGATGCCGCGGGAGGCCACATCGGTGGCAATCAGCACGGCCACCTTGCCGTCCCGAAACGCCTGCATGTTCTTTTCTCTCTGCTGCTGTCGAATATCGCCGTGGATGCACTCAGCGCTGACACCAGCCCGCTTGAGGTCGTCGGAGAGACGCTGGCACATGGCCTTGGTGTTGCAGAAGATAATCGCCCGTTCACAGGCCACAGTCCGCAGCAGCCGCAGCGTCAGTTCCGTCTTGGCCAAGGGCGAACAGGTGATGGCATACTGGTCGATATCCGGTTTGTTCTCCGCGTCAGGCCGGACGGTGATTTCCACCTCGTCCCGCTGGTACATCCAACTGACGGTCATGACCTCCTGGGAGATGGTGGCCGAAAACAAGCCCATATGCTTCTTGTTCTTGATTTTGTCGAGAATGCCGGTGACATCTTTAAAAAATCCCATATCCAGCATCCGGTCCGCCTCGTCGAGAATCACCGTGTGGATTTTATCCAGCCGCAGGTTGCGGTGACGGTAATGATCCATCAGCCGTCCCGGGGTGGCCACAACAATTTGGGGGTTCTTCTTGAGGGCCTTGATCTGGGTGTCGATTTTCTGCCCGCCGTAGACCACCGCCACGCGGATGTTCTTATAATAGGTCAGCAGGCTCCGCAATTCGTCGCCGATTTGCAGGGCCAGTTCTCGGGTGGGGGCCAGAATCAGCCCCTGAAGATCGTCGCTCTCCGCGTCGATGTGCTCAATCAGAGGGATGCCAAAAGCAAAGGTCTTGCCGGTGCCCGTGGGTGCTTTTGCAATCACATCCTTCCACGCCAGCAGAGGCGGGATGGCTTCGGCCTGGATTTTGGTGGGATACCCGTATCCCCGCTTTTCCAGGGCCTGCAGGATCTCGTCGGACAGGCCGAGATCCTGAAACGTCTGCATCTGTTCTTCCATAACTAACTTCCTTTATCTAAAATCTATTGTATTATAACAGTTGTTTGAATCTCTTGCAAGATAGACCGGTGACACAATCTGTGATATAATAGCCGCACGCGGCTTTTCTACCTTAATTTCAAGCCGTTTTTCTCGCCCTGGACGGGGCAACCGAAACGTATGGCGATATACCATTCCGGCACTGCCGGCATGGTATACTCGGAAAAACTGACTTTTGGAGGGATGGTATGAGCAGAGCAGACGATATCTATAGAGCCACCTGCCGGCAAATTCTGGACCATGGGGTATGGGACACGGACTACGACGTGCGCCCCCACTGGGAGGACGGCACCCCGGCCCATACGGTTAAAGCCTTCGGCGTGGTAAACCGTTACAATCTGGCCGAGGAATTCCCCATTATGACGCTGCGGCGGACAGCCTTCAAATCCTGTATCGACGAATTGTTGTGGATTTGGCAAAAGAAATCCAATCGGGTTTCAGAGCTCAACAGCCATGTGTGGGATTCCTGGACCGACGAAAATGGAACCATCGGCAAAGCCTACGGTTATCAGCTGGGCGTAAAGCACCAATATAAAGAAGGCATGTTTGACCAGGTGGACCGGGTACTGTACGATTTGAAGCACAATCCCCACAGCCGTCGAATTTTGACCAACATCTACAACTTCGAGGATTTGCACGAAATGGGCCTGTATCCCTGCGCCTATTCCATGACGTTCAACGTATCGGGCAATACCCTCAACGCCATTTTGAATCAGCGGTCCCAGGACATGCTGGCAGCCAACAACTGGAATGTGGTCCAGTACGCCGTGCTGACCCACATGATGGCCCAGGTGTCCGGCTTGCAGGTGGGCGAACTGGTCCACGTCATCGCCGACTGCCACATCTACGACCGCCATGTCCCCATGGTGGAAAAAATGTTGCAGAATGAAAGCTTCCCGGCGCCCAAGTTTATCATGGACCCGAGCATTGACAATTTCTACGACTTCACCGTGGACAGCTTCTCCCTGGAGGGGTATCAGTATTCTCCCTTCTCGGAAAAAATCCCCGTCGCCATTTGAGGTATCTGCATGAATTGTATTGTCAACGTCACAGAGAACTGGGGCATCGGACTGGGAAATGAGCTGTTGGTCAGCATTTCCGCCGATTTGAAGCGGTTCCGTCAGTTGACCACCGGCCAGACGGTGATTCTGGGCCGCAAAACCCTTGCCACCTTCCCCGGCGGCAAGCCCCTGAAACATCGTGACAATCTGGTACTGAGCACCAACACCACCCTGGACATTCCCGGTGCTGCGGTATGCCACGATCTGGACAGCCTTTTGAACCGCTGCCGATCCATTCCACAGGAAACACTGTGGGTCATCGGCGGCGCGTCGGTGTATGAATTGCTGCTCCCCTACTGCCGGACGGCCGAGGTGACGAAAACCTTTGCCGCTCCGGCGGCCGACCGGTTCTTTCCCAATCTGGACCAGCTGCCCAACTGGCATA
This sequence comes from Candidatus Avoscillospira sp. LCP25S3_F1, assembly GCF_052117125.1. NCBI lineage: Bacteria > Bacillati > Bacillota > Clostridia > Eubacteriales > Oscillospiraceae > Candidatus Avoscillospira > Candidatus Avoscillospira sp. LCP25S3_F1. The sequence continues at coordinate 23,520 of NZ_JBQKJT010000008.1, forward strand.
TCATGAAGCAGTCGGAGATTTTTGAGGAAAATGGCATCCGATTTCAGTACGTCACCTATGAAAACAGCGCCCCCAAAGCGCTGTAGCAACGCCAATGATATCTATGCACGATACAAGGGGCGTGACGCATTACCGGCGTCACGCCCCTTGTATACTGTTTATCGCAATCATGTCCTCAACGGACACCAGCCTGGACGTGCTGAGAATACGGCTCTAGGAAATCCCGCTCAAAATCCTCAATGGTCAGCGGTCGGCTGTAATAGTAACCCTGGCCATAATTACAGCAAAGCTGCACCATCATCTGCTCATTTTCCCGGGTCTCTACGCCCTCCGCCACCGTGCTGATGTGCAGCTGTTTCGCCAGTTCCAAAATGCAGGCCATGATCTTGCGTTGGCTGCCATCCGTGTCCTTGGCCGCCCCCATAAGGAACAGTCGATCCAGTTTTAATTCGTCAATTTTCAGCCGTCCCAGGGTATTCAGTGAGGAATAGCCACTGCCGAAATCATCCATGGAAATTCGGAACCCCGCTGCACGCAATTCTTCAATACAGGCATTGATGTGGTCCACATGGTCCAGAACCAAACTTTCCAGAATTTCCAGCGTAATATATTGCGGCGATATGCCATATTTCTCCGTAATGGCCAGGAGTTTGTTTACATATCCCTCGCTGGCAAACAACAGCCGGGTCTGATTGACAGAAATATTGGTTGGCGCCATTCCTTCATCCATCCAGCGCCGCAGCTGCCTACAGGCATGCTCCACCATATAGAGATCCAGCTGGACGCAAAACCCGTTTTCTTCAAACAGCGGGATAAACTGGTCGGGGAACAACATCCCCCGGTCCTTAGTCTGCCAGCGTACCAGGGCCTCGGCGCCGGTCAACAGGCCGGTGGTGAGGTCGATTTTCGGCTGCAAATACAGCTGGAATTCCTCCTGCTCCAGCGCCCGGTGCATATTACTCTCCGCATAGAGCCGGGTCTGCTCAGCCTTATGGAGCTTCTGATCATAGATGCAAACGTTCTCTTTCTGGCTTTTCTTGGCCTGGGCCAGAGCCGCCATCATGTAATTATGCTTAGCCGACGCAGAGAAGGGCTCCGGCGTTGCCGCCGTCAGCACAACACCGCAATAGATGGAAACAGGATACTGCCCCAAAAGCGTGGTTGCCGTCCGCTGAATCCGATTTTGCAGCATCTCAATGCGAGCCATCGCCTTTCCCGGCTCCGTTTCCCGCAGTGCAATATAAAACACATCGGCCGATTGGCGGCAGAAAAACTCGCCGGGCTGCTGGATGCTGTCCAGACAACGTTTGATCCCACATAGGAATTGGTCCGCCGTAGACATACCGTATGTCTCATTGATATATTTAAAGTTCCGAAGATTCAACGCCACCAGCACCATGGGAATCTTCTGACTGCAAGCCGTCCCCAACATGCTACGAAATTCTCCGCCATTGTAGGCACCGGTTAACGCATCATAGCGGGATAGCTGTTCCAGCTGCTGCTGCGTCAACGCCATCTCGTGTCGCGCCTTCTTGCCGTACCGATAGAGCAAGCACAGGCAAACTGCCAGTCCCAGCACGACAGCGGCCCCGATCAGATAGAACTTATATACATAAAGCCATTCCGCAAAGGTATATTCCACCTTCTCCGACACGGCACGGTAGAACATACTCTGACTTTCCACATCCGTAAGGGCGCTGATATAGTGGTTAAACACGGACAGCAGTTCGCTGGGGACCCGGCTGGTGACACCCACACAATAGGAAACATTCTTGCTGCTGGACCAGTCCACCTTCAGATCATCATACAATACCTTCTTTTGGAGATAGTAGTTGACCGAGTAGGTGTCCAAACGCGCATACCCCATTTCCCCTTTTCGCAGGCTGTTGAGGACCTTCTGGGTGTTGGTATAAAACCGCTGGGTGTCGTAGTCCGCCGGATCGGTAGCCATAGGCGAAGAAACCAGCAGGCTGCTGCCGCTGAAATACGGCAGGGAGAACTGGATACCGTCCACGGCGATATAGCTGGAGGTGCTGGCCGCACAGGCAATCAAATCCACTTCTCCGGCCTCAATCAATTCGATACCATGGGCACACGAATCCACAATGACCGGTTCATATTGCAATCCTGTGGCCTTTGCAAACTCCTCAAAGAACGTGGCGGCCATGCCGCCCACCTTCCCGTCCTTGACGTATTGCAGCGGCGCGTTGCCGTCGCAGAACGCCACCTTCAATGTACCCATTTGGGCAATGTGCCGCTTGTCGTCCTCCGACAGCATAAAGTGACCATAGGAATAAAAATACTCATCGTACAGCTCCGTTTGCAGGTGAGGATAAGCCCGATTCAGATTATACAGGGCTGTGTTAAGCGTTTGCAGCAACTGGTGGTTTTCACGATACAAGGCAAAGTAGTACGGTGTAGGAGAAAACCGTGCTATACTGCGGAAATTATTCAACATGGCAATGTCCACCTGCAAGGTGGCATCCGCCTCACCCGATCGCACCGCCTCTATGGCATCCGCCATGGAATCATACGGAACGGCTTCATAAGTAAAATCGTTGAGCTGTGCGAACTGCTCCAACTGCTCCATGCGCTGAGTCTGCTCCTCTGAAGTGGCAATTTTCATGCCGTTCCAGTTGGAAAAATCGTCCTCAACCCACGCTGAGTCTTCTCGGACGGTCAAAGCCGTGTAGGTGGTGCCGTAGCTGTAACTGGGATAGAGGAAAATCTCCTCCAATTCCGGGCTACGGTTCATCGTACCCATCATATCGATTTCGCCGTCCAACATCATTTCCATCAAGGTGACAATCTGGGTATTCAAATCCCCATCCACCGTGACGTATTCATAATCCCAGTTGGTGTACAGGCTCAGCTGTTCCAAATAGTCTACCATATATCCGGCGTATTTGCCGTTGTCATCCAGATAGGAGATACCGTACTGCATAGGGAACCCCACACGAACCACGGTCTTCTGCCCCATCCCGGCCCGCACCGCCACGGTGCAGGATACGCAGATACACACAGTCAGGGCAAGCCCCAGAATTTGTTTGATTCGCCTCACGGTATCACCCCTTCTCTATTCCCGTATGGAGTAGATTGCTTCCCCTGCAGGAGATGCAAAGGTATCATACATTCTGTTTCTTTCAAATTATACCAGATTATAGACAAAAACGCAAATCCGATCTAAAAAAACAGAAAACTTTATACTGTTTTGCGCAGAAATTCTCTAATCACACCGTCCCGGCAGAAAAAATTTTCATTTCACTTCACCTTAGACGTCAATATTTTTCTGCAAAAATAAGGAAAAAAACCGAATATTTTAGTAGTGTCAACAGTTTTTCGCACTTTGGTTTGCAGTTCTGGCATGAATGAAGTCAGCCAGCAATGGAGGCATCCTCAGCAGCAGTCTCCAGATGCTTCATATTCATGTATTTTTTGTTGCCCCACTGGGTGCCGGCCACATGGCGCAGCCGGGCACATACCAGCATCAGAGCAGAGTTACCGTCGGGGAAACTACCTACTACACGGGTGCGGCGGCGGATTTCCCGATTCAACCGTTCAATGACATTGTTGGTTCGGATGTGAATCCAGTGTTCGCTGGGGGAAATCGCAATAGGTAACCGTCTCATTAATGCCCTCCTCCACCTTCTTAGCCGCCTCTTTCAGCTTCATAGCACGCAGTTCTTCTACCACAGCTTTGGCCTTCTCTCGGGCTGCTTTCTTGCTCTCCTGGGCGTGGATTGCCTTGAGCAGCTTGGCTACCAGCTTCACCTTGGAGCGAGGCGTAACGGAGAACACATTGCTGTAAAAGTGGACGGTACACCGCTGGTATTTGGCTTCGGGGAATACTTCGCCCACAGCCTCCAGCATACCGAGACATTTGTCGCCAACAATAAGTTGCACACCGTCCAGACCTCGGCCACGGAGCCATTGAAAGAAACTGCCCCAGCTGTCCTTGTCCTCTTTCATGCCCTCAGCAGCACCTAATACCTCACGGTATCCATCCTCATTGACCGCAATCGCCACCAAAATTGCTACATTTTCAAACTCTCCACCCCAGTTGCGGCGCAGATAGATCCCATCCACATAGACATACGGATAACGTCCACCCTGCAAGGGGCGGTTGCGCCAATCCTCAATGTGGACATACGCCTTCTTGTTCAATTCACTGATGGTGGAGGGAGAGACTTTGCTGCCCCACAGGGCCTCGGTAATGTCTTCTACACGGCGGACAGATACGCCTGCCAGGTACATCTCGTTCAGGGCTTCTTCTACGCTGCTTTCGCGGCGACGGCACCGTTCAATGATGGCAGTCTCAAAAGAGATACCCTTGAGCTTGGGCACCTTGAGAGTCACATCTCCGGAAGTGGTGGTGAGGTTGCGGCTATAGTGGCCGCTGCGATAGCCCTGGCGCTGCTCATTGCGCTCATACCGGGCTGCCTGAGTCAATTTCTGCGCCTCGGCCTCCCGCAGCTCGTTAAGGGTTTCCTCTACGCTACCTCGCACCAGCTCTCTGATTTGACCCTTGATTACTTCCTCGTTTAGCTGTACAATCTTTTCAGACATGGTTTACTATCTCCTTTCGAATGGTGTATCGCGACTTCATTCTACCAGAGATCTGCAAACCATGTCTATTTTTATCTACTTTTTAATTTGCAATACTTATTGTACCTTATCTATTGTACCTTATCAATATTTTGTCACAAATAGCGATCAAGTACAATAAGGGGCCTGTTGGCAAAGGTAAAATATGAGCTGAGAAATCATATTCTCAGCCCATATTTTACCTATATCAACAGACCCAACTGTTGACGCTACCGGCAGCCAGACAAGTCTGCTGCCACCACAAATAAATTTTGCTCCATTTGTATTCCAAATGGAGTTTACACAGCATTGGGAACTGTTGGGGGGTGTGGAGGAAAAGTTGGACTCCAGAAGGAGGCAACTTTATGTACACAAAAGAGCAAGAAAAGCGCGCTTTAAAGGAGTATGCGCGCTTGGGATCAATCACTGCGGTAATCCGGCAGTTGGGATACCCAAGCGAATCGGCACTTTATCGTCGGTACGAGCGCAGGAAAGCCGGACTGGAAAACAGGCATGGCCGCACAACAGATGTTTCTGAAAATGCAGAGCATCGGTGCAACACACCAGAGCATCCAAGGCATCCTTCTGCAGAATTCAAATATGAAATACTACGTCGTTGCTTTGAACTGGGTGAAGATGTAGAATATGTATCAAGAGAAATTGGCTATAGCCGCATGAGCATTTATGTCTGGCGGAGGAACTACCTAAAGTATGGGATGGTCGGTCTGATAGCAAAGAGGAAAAACATACCAAGAGAACCATTACCCCAGAATCATATGTTGCCGCAATCTGAGGAAATGGAGGCGCTTCGAGCACAGGTTCAAAATCTGTTGTTTGAAGTAGATGTTCTGAAATAGACCATTGCAGTCTTAAAAAAAGACCAAGGCGTCGATCTGACAGCACTCAGAAACCGTGAAAAGGCAGTGATAATCGACGCCTTAAAGGAGAAATATGCACTGTCGACTCTGCTGACCCACTTCCAGATGGCCAAAAGCAGCTATTATTATCAGAAAGCTGCAATGAACAGGCCGGACAAATATCTGTCCTGTCGGGAAAAAATTACAGCCCTTTTCCATGAAAACAGAGCGGTCTATGGCTATCGAAGGATTCATCTGGCGCTAAAACGCGAGGGAATTGCACGCTCGGAAAAAATTGTCCAGCGGATCATGAAAGAGGAAAATCTGGTTGTTATTATCCCCAGAAAAAGGAAATACAGCTCTTACATGTGGGAAATCACACCAGAAGTGGAAAACGTCATTTCGCGTAATTTCCATGCGGATCGACCATATGAAAAACTGCTGACGGATATCACAGAATTTGGCCTTTCAACGGGGAAATTATATCTTTCTGCCATGATTGACTGCTTCGATGGAATGGTGGTAGGATGGACAACTAGTTCTCACCCAAACGCGGATTTGGTCAATACTATGCTGGACAAGGTAATTGCAGATCTGCCCAAGGATTGCTGTCCGATCATTCATTCAGACAGGGGTTGCCATTACCGCTGGCCTGGATGGATTGATCGAATGAACCAGGCTGGTTTTACGCGTTCGATGTCGAAGAAAGGCTGTTCCCCAGATAACGCAGCTCGTGAGGGTTTCTTTGGCCGGCTGAAAAACGAACTATTTTATGGCCAATCTTGGGTAAGTGTTTCCCTTGAAACTTTCCAGTTGGAGCTGGATTGCTATATCAATTGGTACAATCAAAAACGCATTAGATTGTCACTGGGTGGGCTCAGTCCGATGGAGTATAGACGTCATCTTGGCTTTTCGGCATAGCGGTCCAAGATTTGTCCGCACCCCCGTCTCTATAAAGCACACACAGCCCAGAATTCTTATTGAACCAGTGCAACCAGACCATCGATTCCCCAGCACAGATCTGTATAGCCACAGGCGTATACACTTGTCAGCTCCGGTAAAGTCACTCAGCATGATTTCAGAATCCGGAGAACCTTTCCACGATAAAAGCATCCGCACTGCTGTAAACATCTGCTTCCATATCATCGATTCGAATCGTGACAGCCACACGACCGGTGCATACCGCCTGTACCGACATCACCTCTGCAAACTGTACTTCTTACTGTGTCCTGGCCATAGCATACACTTTTCTCTGCCATTTGTAGTAGGGCGAAATGTTGACGCTATGCTCCTGACACCATTGCCGGATACTCATGCCGCTGTCTCGACACTCGGATACGATCTGTATCCACTGTGCCACTTTATACTACCCGGTGTATGCTGGTAGCACACTGTTTATGAAAAATGTTTCCTCTTCGCTGGCAGTATACGACACTACTATACACTTTCCGACACTACACGGAGGTATTGTTTCATATTGCACACACTGGAACAAGTTGTGGTTAAATTTGACGCTTACCTGGGTTTGACGGTTACATAGAATGCACCAATGACACAAGCATTTTGATCAAGTACTGCAAACCATGCCTGTTGATCAGTCATTTCAGTTAAATCTTAACTAATTTTGAATTGCCGCGCAAACTGTTCTACAGTCAAAAAATCGAATAGTGCCTGACCCAATTGATTGTTACGCGCAATAGTTTCCAAACTTTTACAGTTAAAATACTGTGCTGTTTTTGCATTGGAAATATTATCGAGCAAGTACTCCCGAGAAAATTGCTGGGCCCAGTCAGATACCGGTGCGCCAAATCCCATTTTATTGGTACGCCATACAACTTCTTTGGGTAAACGTTCGGCAAAAACTTTTCGCATCAGATATTTCGTGTATCCTTTTTGAATCTTGTACTTTGGCGGAATGCGACATGCAAGCTCCACAAAGCGGTAATCCATGAAGGGAATTCGACTCTCCAGTGAGGCGGACATATAGAGTCTGTCGTCAAACCGTACAATATGCTGTAACTGCGTAGCTGTCAGTTCGTTGTACTGAAGCTTTTCCAAAGAGTGCGGATACAGCAGCTCCTGCAGTTCTTCCCTGTCCCGTTGTTGTAGCAGGTCCTCACGGACAAACTGAGTCGCTCGACGCCACTGCCTCTGATTACGGACAACTGCTATATTGAAGTACGCCGCGTACCCAATCAAGTCTTTAAAGGTTAGTTTAGAATGCTTGTTGGCCAATCCAAACTCTGAACAAATCCTGCCCAGCTGTCCCGAGCGAAGTAAGGCCGAAAAGAAGAAGGCATAGTACCGCTCATATCCCAGCATGAGCTCATCGCCGCATTGTCCATTGAGAATGACCTTAATTCCACGTCCTGATATCACGTCCAGAAGGTACTTTACTCCAATCAGAGACAACCCTGCCAAGCCTTCCACATGCCAAATTATCTCTTCATACCGTTTTTCCAGCTGGTCTGGAGTAGGAATGATTTGATTTCCCATACAGCCGCAGGACTGGTTGACAAGTTTGGCATAGTACCACTCATCACACGTTTTGTCGCCGGGATAGCTGGTTGTAAAGGTTTGAAGCTCCTTGGGGTCCGCCATTTGACTGCACATCTCAGCAACCATGCAGGACGAATCCAGTCCGCCGGACAACAGAGCGCCTAGCGGAGCATCGCTGCGCATTCTCCATCGGCAGGAGCGCGAAAACTCCTCCGCGACTTTTTCATCCCATTGCTCTTCTGGCACTGTATTATCATAATGAACCTGTAGGGTCCAATATGGCGACACCGTCATCGATGTGATTTGCGTGCAGTATGCATTCAACTGCACAACCAGCTTGTGCCCGGGCCGCAGCACCCGCATATTTTCAATGAGGGTACGGTCATTATAATCACTGATGCGATACATCAAATTGGCAGCCAGGTACGGCTGGTCAAAGCGCCGCGTAATTGTATCGTCCTGGCACAGCTGTTTTAATTCTGAGCCGAACAAAACGCGGTTTCCGTCCCGATAATAATGGAAGGGCTTGGCCCCCAATCGGTCCCGGGCGCAGAACAGTTTATTTTCCCTGCCATCCCAGAGGGCAAATCCCCACATGCCATTGAAGTGCGACAGGCAGTCTTCACCCCATGCACAATACGCATACAAGAGCACTTCCGTGTCACTGTGGGTACGGAATCCATAACCCAATGACTCCAATTCCGCACGCAGTTCAACATAATTGTAAAGCTCACCATTGTACGTCAATGTAATATCCCGATCGGGCAAATACATTGGCTGATGGCCGCCCACACTCAGATCCAATATGCTCAGGCGGCGATGTCCCAAACCCAGAAATGCCGCTGTTCCATGAGCATCATCCAGTAAAGGCAGCCCCACTTCACCCATGGTATCCTTACCGCCGTACAACCTGGTTTTACCTGATCCTATCAGTGCGTAGCCCTCATCATCCGGACCACGATACCGTATGACATCCGTCATCCGTCGTAAAACCGAAACATTGACACCACGTTCAGTATTCAAATAGCCGCTAATACCACACATGTGCTAGTCCTTTCTCTGACCCCTTCTACGTGTTCGCAATTCTTCAAGATATCCAAGCTTCCACAGTAACGGCAGAATTATAATGCCATAAATCCACATTACTGTTATCGTAATTACAATAAAGCGGAATATTGCAGAATACTCCACTAACAGCATGCTTAGCTTTTCACAAATTATTGTACAAGCAATACCTCCTATCAGCAGAAAGATCACAGATTTTCTAAGCCAGCCAAAAGATAATTCCTGTACCACATGTCGTGAGGTAATCATGTTTAGTATTCCTATAGCACAAACCGAAATACTGGTAGCAACTGCAACACCGAATACGCCTAAATGCAGGCACAGCGCAATGCTTAATATAATATTAATCACAATACCAATGACACTGTTTTGGGTTGGATGTCTAGAATCTTGGCTTCCATACTGTAGCTGGCTGTATATTTCTCTCCAAACAAGTGGAATAAAGCTAAATCCATAACCTGCCAGTACAAATGCTGCCAATTTTACTTCCTTTTCACCAAATGCACCTCGACCATATACTATAGAAATGATATCCTTTGCTTGGCATATAGTAATGACCGAAATTGGAAGCATCAGCAATGTAAACAAGCAAGTAGAGCTTTCGGCCAACTTCACCACATTTTTTTGATTCCCTTTTGCTATCTGTTCTGATATATGTGCATAAAGCACAGAACAAATAGAACAAATAAACGTACCTACCAAATTACTGAGTACCGCAGCGTAACTCATTGCTGTTACAGTTCCATATTCCAAACCTGATACTAAAATTTTGTCGACCATTTGATTAACATACACAGCACTATATCCAACAAGGAGAGGCGCAACCATCTTTAACAACCTACACACATTTGGATTGTGAAATGGATTATGGCAGTGAAATGGTGCAATATACGTTTTTGCTTGTAGTAATAAAATTGCTGCTGTAATAACACCTGCAATCCAATATCCAGTACTTAGTCCGTCTACTCCAAGTTGGGATGCCGTGGTAAGTGCAATGATACTCAAAATAATGCTTTGGTACAGCCCCTCCATCTGGCCGGCAGTAAACCGTTTTTCTGCATTTAAAAGTGCATGGCTGACACCACTCCAGATAAAAAAAATTAAAAGCGGCGCAAAAATGCAAATATAGTTTTCCAATTTTAGGAGCAGTGTTTCTGAATAAGTTGGTGCCAAAAGCCTAGATATCCATGGAGAGGTCACTATAATGAGCCCTGACAACAATACAGCAGTTGCAGTTGCCACCGTTAGTGTGTCCCTTGCAAATATCTTTGCCTCTTGCTGACTACGTTCCTGGGCTGAAAAATAAACAGGGACTATACAGGTCAATAGCACCTGTACAAACATATATTGCGCATCCCCAATAAATCCATATGATAATCCAATCAGATCTGTTTCAATCGTTGCTCCATATGTGGCAGCAAGTATCATCTGTTTTACAAATCCAAGTAGTTTTGAACATATTAAAATTCCCCCTACAGACAGGAGGTTCTTTTGGAGTCTTGAACGCCCCATATTTCAATTTCCTTTGGTTGTTTTCTCTGATTGTTTATCTAAAAAATGGTATTCTCTGCACAGTGCTATATAACATCCTGCACAAATGCCAATCATACCAAACAGCACTACAAATGCAGCAAATGCTTCCTCTTTCGTTGCCATACGATTCGTATGATCGATGAATACTTCCAGATTCTCTTCCGTCGGATTGATTGTCAAATTAATATGGTTTTCATTTGCAATTTTCGCCAGTAAGGTATTGCCATTGTCCACAAGAATTTGTAAGGTTTCCTGGGCATTTAACAGCATATTCTCCAGATTTTTACTCTCTTTTTGAACTTCAGTATATTGATGATTCAGCATATCGAGCTTCTCTTCATATTGATTTAGATTCAACTGTAATTGGCCATATTGTGCAGCTACGTTTAGCAAAGTGGCATATGTTTCATTAATCGCTGTATCTGCAGTACTCAGCCCGCCAATCGCCTGTATCATCTGATTGGCATGTTCTGATCTAATCATTTCCTGTTGGGTATTCTCCAACAGGATGGAGTATTCATCGATAGCCTCTTTCCGTAGTGTATCCGGTACATAAAGACTATGCGGCTTATTTAGCTTCGAGATAATCTCCTTCAAATTCTCCTCATTATACTGATTAATCTCTTTCAGAAAATCCTCCAGCTCCACTACTTGTTCCGCTTTCATGGTAGAATCCAACCGAACAGCATCCAAATAAGTGTATAAATAACTCTGCTGAGTTACTAAATAAGAGTAAAAATCATTATAATAGGTTAATTCGATTTTTTCTGGATTAAATGCTTCAAGCTGAAATGTCTCTGCTGTACCCGTTCCCTCTGCACTGGCCATTGGTGAGAATACAATGGCTACACAGATTCCGATCACCAGAAACAGCGCAGTTGACATCAATACCAACTTCCAGTGGCGCATGATTGCCCGAGGAATTTGTTGAATAGTCAATTCTTGATATTTCATTTTGATATGGCTCCTTTTTTTATCGGAAAAATATAAAGCAAAAAACAGGCTAATAAAAGTCCATGCGAAAGCAATATCGCGCTCCAAGCACCGTTTGCAAAGCCAATTCCATAGTTGACACAAATGCTAATGGTAATTGCTGTCGGTAATTTTTCAGCACAAATATTCAGGAGCCGGAAGCAAAGAATTACAACAAATGGCATAATGAAGACACCAATCGCTGTAGGAAGATTCGCATACATATCACCTAGCATACCATTGTTGGCATTGGAACCTGTATTCATAAACTCGCCAATAACTTTTGGTATTCCGTCAGAATACATACTATCAAAACCCAATTTTCCCACAATGCTTTCTCGGAACATGTCCAATGGATTCGACGAGAAAAACTCTCGATATACTTCGCTCAATTGCACGGGAAGATACATCAATCTACGTACCAGCAAAGACATTGGGTCTAAAATGCCAAACATAGAATACAGCAGACCACAAACTAAAACACCTGCGGACAAAATAGCGCCGAAGTAACGCATCATCCAATTGCGGTAGAAAAAATATCCGCCTAACATTAAAAACAGCAACATAAAGACAGATTTTTGTGCTGCTATAGAATAATAAAACACATATACTATCAAAAGTGCGAGCACTCTCAACCATTTTTTTGCTTGTAGCCAATACAAAATTATAATGGGTAGCAGAACCTTCATCATGGACAATGCATAACTAATTAGAACGGGCATTGAATAAGCAGCTGCCTCCGCCCGTACCGTATACACGTCGCTCATATTCAATTTGACTCGAAAACCGGTGTAGTAGCCAGAAACTGCCATCACCAACACCACTGCAGCAAGAGTAATCCACTTAAATAGCTGGTCTGTATGATGAAGTTGGAGCCGCTTCAGCTGTATTGTAGGAAGTTTAATCTCTATTGTTAATAATACTGTCCAATAAATAGTTGCATCAATTAACAGACCAAATGTGCTTCCCTTGCATCCTATATAGGAAGTCATAGGAATAAAGTACAAATAATTAAGGAGTGTTACCAGAATTGACGATGGACGTTGCTCTTTCTGCTGTATGCTTACAATCATCGGCATTAGGATCAGTACAACCAGCCATGATAAGATATATTGGAGCACAAAGATATCTGTCGTAAAGCCAGCATACGTGTATACAGGAGAAAGCGCAGTTAAATATACAGCATCCAGAACAAGACGGTAAACCAATGCAAAAATACACTGTATAGGAACGGGATTTCTTTTACAAACAGCCGTTAACCTATCCACTGTCATAACCAATCTAGATCCCTGAATTCGTTCTGCCAGCTTACTCTGTCTTATCTTTTGAAAAATTATGTTCAATTTCATGTGTCAGGACTCCTGCTTGCTGGAATCAAAGTGGCCCGAAAAATCGGTAGACGCTACATCACGCAGCGGCAGCTTCACAGGCATTCCCGTAGCCGCAGACTGATACATAGCCAAGATCATCTCCAGGGCACGCCGTCCGGCCTTGGCATCGATATAGGGCGCACGGTCCCGCGTAATGGCGTCCATCACATCGGCATAGACAGCTGTGTGGCCGTTGCCGTAGACGTTGCTGGTGGCCTCCTGCATTCCCTGTAATCTATCATCCTCAGGCTGTTGATCGGCAAACTGCCAGACGTCGATGTTATTAGTAGATGTACCACCAATTTTCACCGTACCAGTTTCCCCAAAGAGATACAGTGTCTCCTCCAAATTCTTGGGGTAGACGTTGGTAGTACCTTCAATGGTGCCGATGGTGCCGTTGGCAAACTTCACCACTGCCATGCCCACATCCTCACACTCCAGATAGTCGTGGAACTGCTGCGCCGTTTGAGCATAGACTTCTACCACATCGTCTCCCATCATCCACCGGAGCAAATCGACACCGTGGATGCACTGGTTCATCATGCAGCCGCCGTCCTGGGCCCAGGTGCCGCGCCAGGGTGCCTGGTCATAGTAGCCCTTGTTGCGGTTCCAGCGCACATGGATAGAACCATGGGACAGGCGGCCAAAGCGGCCCGCCTCCAATGCCTTACGGGTGGCCTGGACTGCCGGGTTGAACCGGTTTTGATGGCAGGCGCAGACCTTGACATGGTGCTGCTCCGCCGCCGCCACTATGGCATCGGCATCAGTCATGGACATAGCCATAGGTTTTTCAATGATAACATTGACGCCGTGCTCAATGCAGTACAGGGCAATCTCCGCATGAATCCCACTTTCCGTAGCAATGGCCGCCAGAGTTGGCTGCTCCCGGTCGATCATCTCCCGGTAGTCAGTATAGCGGCGGATGTCCGCGTTTTCCTGCAATCCATGCTTGGCCAGAAGGTTTTCCATGGCCTCCGGCAACACATCGCAAACGGCTGCAAATTCCAGTCCATTATTCAAGACCGCTTTGATATGATTGGTAGCAATACGGCCGCAGCCGATCAAAACATATTTCATATTACTGCTTCTCCCCTAAAATATCCTGATAGAGTTTGCGTAATTTTTCTTCTTCCACGCCCCAGTTAAATTCCTCTCGGACGGCCTTTCGGCCATTGAGCCCCATTTGCTTTGCTTCCTCGGGATGGTCAAGAAGATATTGAATGGCATTGGCAATTTCATCAATATCATCCGGGTCCACAGCAATACCATACCGGTACTTTTCCATTACGCGATCGTTGTAGGCCGAATGGTTCTGAATCACCGGAATTCCAAGACTCATATATTCATACGTTTTGGTAGCCAGATTATTTCCTGCATGGTACTGGCCTATGTTTCGCAATGTTACCATACCGATTTGCATCCGCATTAGAAGTTCACGGATTTCATCCCGGTTCAGCTTTCCAACATATTGAATTTGTGCCGCATTAGGTGCAGACAGCACCTCCTCCTTGTACTCCGGCGTGGAAAAATCACCTGCCAGATATAACGTGCAATCGGCCTTTTCTGCTGCACGCACCAAATTGGATATTCCCCGCTCTCTTGTTAAGGAACCAATATAGCAGATGCTTCGCTCCTCTTTGTGTGCTTCGGCATCATATCGATCATATAGTTCTTCCAATATCGGCACATTATTGATCAGTGCCATATGCTGGCACTGTGTATGATCATTCTCTTTGCCTGTTAGGGTACACGGGTAAATCAGTCCGTCAATTCGGTTACAAACATACTGCTCATATTTTTGATAAAAAAAGGCAATTGTGCCACGGAGCGGCCGCGGTAAATACTGCTTGGTGCGGATCTGTGCTGGATAGATCTCATGGCTGTCGAAAACAACCTTTTTCCCTTTACGATGCAGCTTCAGCCCATATGGCAGCAACTCCGGGTCATGAAAGTGATAAATATCTGCATCCAGCTTCAGCGCAGCTTCATAGACCCGCCGTGCAAACGCGGTCATGCGAGATACCCGTCCACCGGTCGGCTGTCCCACACCCACGATATGCACGCCGTTTTGAAATCCGCTTTCTCCGCGTATGACCAGATAAACTTCGTAGCCCGCTTTGGCCAGAGACGAGCATTCCTTCACAAAGATGCGAGTGTCTCCCTGGCTGTGGGCGCTTGTCATATGGCAAATCTTCATGGAATCGGATACCTTTCTTACAAAACCTCGACTGTATCAGTCCGGCAGAGAGTTTTGGTCACATTTTTGCAGTCAAATACCGGTACGCCGCAATCAATCACCATCTGATACTCCACGTTGGTATGGGCTGTTGTGATGACCACCAGATCGTATGTCCGGACAGCCTCCGGTGTCAAAGCCGGAATACTCTCATGCCATACGCCGTTTTCCTTGTATTTCGGCACAAAGGGATCGTAAAATTCCACCTGGGCGCCGGTCTTTTCAAACTCCTCGATAACACGGATGGCAGGGCTCTCCCGGTAATCGTCAATATCCTGCTTATAGGCCACACCCAGCACCAGTACACGGGAACCGTTGAGAGCCTTTTTATACCGGTTGAGGATTTTGCCGGCCCGCTCCACCGTGTATTCCGGCATACGGTCGTTGATCATCATGGAGGCTTCGATCATAGAAGTATGAAAGCCAAATTCTCTGGCCTTCCAGCTGAGATAATAGGGGTCCAAGGGGATGCAGTGACCGCCCAGACCGGGACCGGGGTAGAAAGCCTGGAAACCATAGGGCTTGGTCTTGGCGGCGTCGATGACCTCCCAAATACTGATGCCCATGCGATTGCAGAGAATGGCCATCTCATTGATAAGGCCAATATTGATATTACGATAGGTATTTTCCAGAATTTTCTCCATCTCCGCCACAGCAGGCGACGAAACCGTATGGACTGCGCCTTCCAGGAATGCGGAATAGACCGCCGCAATCACCTCGCGGGCGTCATCGCCAATAGCGCCGACCACCTTGGGCGTATTCTTAGTCTTGTAAACCAGGTTACCCGGATCCACCCGCTCCGGCGAAAAGCCCAGGTAGAAATCCTCGCCACACTTGAGGCCGCTGCCCTGTTCCAGCAGCGGACGCACCAGTTCTTCGGTGGTGCCGGGATAGGTGGTGGATTCCAAAACCACCATGGTGCCGGGCCTTAAATGCTCAGCAATGGCGATGGTTGAATTTTTGACATAACTGATATCCGGCTGCTGGTGCTTGTCCAGCGGCGTGGGGACGCAGATGGCAATAAAATCCACGTCTTTTACAAAGGAGAAATCCGAGGTTGCACGCAGTTTGCCGGAAGCCACCAGCTTCTGCAAGTCGGCATCCACTACATCACCAATATAGTTGTGGCCGGAGTTGACCAGATCCACCTTTTCCTGCTGCACATCAAAACCAATGGTAGTAAAACCGGCCTTGGCCTTGTCCACCGCCAGAGGCAGACCCACATAGCCTAAGCCTACAACGCCGCAGATCAGTGTTCTAGTTTCTATTTTTTTCAGCAATGTTTCTTTCATGTTACGCTCCCAGCTTTGTAATTCTTCCGCTTACAACTGCGAAATTTTATAAAGGATCCGCTCTTGTATTTTAGCGCTTGTCAACCCGCATTGCTCCAATAAGAAGTTGTATTCTCCTGCTTTGGGATAAAAATCTTCAATTCCAATTCTCATAAGCGGGACCTTTGCACCGTGCTCCGCCAGATACTCGGCGACTGCTCCTCCCATACCTCCCAGAACGCTATGTTCCTCACAGGTTACAATTAGACGGCAATCCTGCGCCTCTTGAACGGCCTCAGTATCCAGCGGTTTAATCGTATGCATATTGAGAACCCGGCATCGAATGCCGCTTTTCTCCAGCGCATCTGCGGCTTGACAGGCCTGATAGACCATGGATCCGGTAGCTATGATGCACACTTCATTTCCTTCACGCAGTGTAACTGCTTTTCCCAGTGTTAAATCATAGTCCTCTCGATATACCATAGGCATATTGCCAGCGCCGGTGAGGCGAATATAGCAGGGAGATTCCTCTTGTACCAGCAGTTCCATCATTTTTGCTGTTTCCAGCGCATCTGCGGGAGCTAGGACCTTCAGATTAGGAATGGCTCGCGTAATAGCTAAATCCTCCATACTGTAATGGGTGTTTCCAAAGAACCCCATGGAAAACCCGCTGGCCATGCCGATCAGTTTCACATTCAAATTCATATAGGCCAGCATGGTACGCAGCTGCTCCACCGCACGCATAGAGGCAAACGTGGCAAAGGTACTCGCAAATACCTGATACCCGTCCATGGCCAGTCCCGCTGCAACGCCCACCATGTTCTGCTCGGCAATACCAATGTTCAGCATCCGATCGGGATAGCTGCTTGCGAAGCGGTCCAAACCGGATGTGGTACAGAGATCAGCAGTCATACACAAAAAGTTCTCGTACTGCGGAGCCAGTTCTGTCAACATATATCCACAGGTTCCCCGCTGTCCCAACATGGACAGGGTCCGAATCAGTTTCCGGTCAAATGTTGCCATGGCACACCTCACTCATTGCCTGTTCATACAGCTCGTCGGTCAGAATTCCGTGATGCCAGCCCTTGGCGTTCTCCGCAAAGCTTACACCTTTCCCCTTTACCGTCTGGGCCAGGATAACACTGGGGCGCTGCGCCTCTCTGCAGCGGTCCAATGCAGCGCAAAGCGCACTGATATCGTGACCATTGACAATTTGCGTCTCCCAACCGAAGCCTTGCCACATACGCTCCAGCGGTGCGGTACGGAATACATCTTCACATCTTCCGTCGCTCTGCATGTGGTTACAGTCCACAATTGCGATCAGTCGCTCTGTGGAGAAATGCACGGCGCTCATGGCTGCTTCCCAGACCGCTCCTTCATTACACTCGCCGTCACCCAGCAGAACATAGACATAATTGCTGCGGTTCTGGCGCTTGGCCGCCACAGCCAGACCTACGCCAATAGACAGACCCATGCCCAAACTGCCGCTGGACGTGTCGATTCCAAGCCCCAAATTTCGGACGGGTTGTCCCGGTAAAGGTCCGCCATTCTGTTCAAAGCACTCCAGCGTTTCCCGGGAGATCAGTCCCGATTCAAACAGCGCTGTGTAGTATGCCAGCGATCCGTGTCCCTTGCTCAAAAGAAATCTGTCCCTATCCGGCGCCATTCGGTTATCATAGGAGATATTCATAGCATATCCATACAGTGCCGCCATAATCTCAATGGCCGAAAGCGCGCCGCCCAGATGGGCTCCTTTTTTTCCGGCACGATGGGCCAGCTCTATGGTAGCCACCCGCATTCTATGGGCCATCTGCTCCAGTTCAATTTTTCGGCTGTGTTCCAACATAGGATTCACATTCCTCCATCCACACGAAGTACCTGTCCCGTCACATAGGAGGAGAGGTCGCTGGCCAAAAATGCGGCAGCATGGGCAATCTCCTCCGGGCGGCCCATTCTATGCAGCGCTGTCTGTGCCACAGTCTCTTCAATCACTGCAGGCGTCATGCTCTCCCCTACCATATCCGTGTCAGTAATTCCCGGTGCAATGCTGTTGGCGCGGATACCTACAGCGCCCAATTCCTCGGCCATGGCCTTTGTGGCGCAGAGTAGCGCTGCCTTACTGGCGCCATAAGCCGAGCGGCCCGAATTAGCGTCCAGCGCGGCAGACGAAGAGATATTGACTATCGAAGTGTTTTTACTGGGATTGCGCTGAAGCAGTTTCACCATGGACTGGGTAAAGAAATACGGCGCAACAAAATCGATCTGCATGACTTCCTCCAGAGAGGATCGGTTGGTCATCTGGAACAGCGCGTTATAAGTAATGCCGGCAATATTAACCACCGCATCCACCGGGATTTTTTCCGACATGATCGTCTTAACCGCCGCTTTGGTGGCCGCTTCATCGGCCAGGTCAAAGTAGACAGGATGGATCCACACGCCGCTCTCTTCCGCCAACTGTGCCATCTCCTGTTCGAACTGTGCATCCTGACGGCGAGCACAAGCCCACACATTGGCGCCGTTCTGTGCAAACACCTCTACAGCAGCCCGTCCAATGCCGCGGCGGGCACCGGTAATGACACAGTTCTTTCCCATCAAAATCTTTTCCATACTATCTCCTTATCCGATGCCGCCATCGATCCGTACGACCTGTCCCGTAATATACGATGCCCGATCGGACGCCAGAAAAGCGATTACATTAGCAACTTCCCGCGTTGTACCCAGACGAGGCAGATCCGCAGGATGCAGCAGAGCTTGGCGCTGCTCCTCGGTAAGCGCCTGAGTCATAGCCGTATCGATCACGCCGGGTGCCACCGCATTGACGCGGATATTACTGGCACCCAGCTCCTTCGCCATGGTCTTGGTAGCAGAAACCAGAGCACCTTTCGCCGCAGCGTATGCCACCTGACCGGGATTACCGTCCAGACCAGTGATCGACGAAATACTGACAACACTACCGCCGCCGCTGCGAAGCATCAGCTTGGTAACCATTTGTGAAACCAACATCTGAGAGAAGAAATCCACTGCAAACACCTTTTGAAATGCATCCATGGTGGTCATATGAAACAGCGCATTGTGGGTCATACCGGCAATGTTAACCAAAATATCCACTGGCTTTTTATCCTGCATAATGGCTTTTACGCCGGCCTTGATCTGCACTTCATCCAGCAGGTCAAAGTAAATCGGCCGGATCCATACGCCATATTGCTCCTGCAATGCGGCGACTTCCTGCAAGAAGGTTTCATCTTCATGCTGTGCACAGGCCCAGATATTAGCGCCGTGCTCTGCAAAGCACCGCATGGTTTCCAAGCCGATTCCGCGCATGCAGCCCGTAATGACTGCGTTTTTTCCTTGTAACATATTGCTCCCTCTCCACGTCTTATTGATTATACCGCTTCAATTTGCCGGGACAGCGTCCGCACCAGGTCATAGCCGTCCCAAACAATTCCGATATCCAGGGCCTTGCCCACCGGTACGATCCGGTCAATGCCACGCAGACGGTGCTCTATTACAAAGCGGCGGATTTCTCCGGCGTCCAATCCGAAATAGGTGACCGTCTGGTATTTTTCCGTTACGATCTGTTCCAACTCGGCCCAATCCTGCAACATATATTCATAGAAATATCCGCTCTTGCCACGCAGTTCCGTCACATCCTCCGGCAGCGCGGAAAGCTCTACACCATACAGAATGTTTTCCCGTTTCCATACGCTATATACGACGTCGCGGCGCAGAATATCGCTTAGAAGCTGGGTATACTTGTCCACACTGACGGCGTCCTGCAAAACATACTGCTGCTTTGCCACCCGGAACACGGCATTCCAAAACCGCTCCCGGCCCATAGCATTTTCAGCTGTCCATACCACCAACTGCGGGCTGGAACAGGCGTTTTGGTCCATCAGATAGGTGTCGTTGTAGAATTGCTCCGCCAAGGATTCCACCGTCTGCTCTGCCGCCTGTTCGATGGCTTTGGGGTTCAGCAAGCAGAGGGAATACCGGTCGGCAAAGCACACATCCACACAGCGGGGACTGCTGGGCAGGGCTTTTAGGGCTTCTACCGTGCCGTCGCCGCCCCAAATGATGCGGGCGTCTGCCAGACGGCTCCAATGGGCTGTGATCTCATCACTAGCCGGATAGCGCACCATGGCCGTCCGGGCCGCAATCTCCGGATACTGCGGCAGCAGCGCCGCAATCTCCCGGCACACCAAGTCCACCTGTGGAAACGGCTTGCTGGGCAGCCGCACTAGATTGGAGCAGCCGGCCAGAAGACCAAATGCATAGCTAAATGCAAAATTAATGGGCACATTGCCGGGTGCAATATGCAGGCACAATCCCCGGCCCAGCCGTACGGACGCATCGGCATACGATGTCTCCATGGACTGGAGATTGGCCCTGCGGCACCAGAAGCCAAATGCTGTAATATCAGGATAGCGTCTCGCTTCCGGCACCCGCAGCAAATTCTTGGACAGCTGGGACAAGAATGCCACAGCTTCCTCCGAAAACGGCTGAAGGGGTGTCCGTGACACCGCCTCTGAGCCGACTACAAACTTAACGCCGTTCATACGTATCACTGCACCCCCGAATTTCCGCACCTTTGATGCGGCCATAGATTTTAAAATACTTGCCGAGCCGTCCACAAGGGCAGTCATCCACGCCTAGGATTTCACCTTCATCTTCTGTCAGAAGGATATGCCCCGGATAGCTGGTCGGCAGCAGGGACCTGCATTCTATCAGGCCGCGCCCTGTTTTCTTTTCTGAAAAATCCGCCGGATCGCGGATGATCACATCAGAGAAAATGGACGCATGGAGATGTCCATGGGGACATTCCATGAAGATGGAGCCGGTCTGCTCCACCATGCCGTAATAGTTCAGCACCGTGTCAACGCCGCAGGCGGCCTGGACCTGCTGTCGAAAGGCATCGGCGTCTACCGCCTGGTCGATGAGCTTTTTCCAGCCGCCGCCATGAATCATAATGCCGTTCATCCGTAACGGGCTGCCTAGAGCCAGCAAAGGCTGCACAAAGTGCTGCCAGATCATAAAGGTAAAGCCAAACAGCAGAATATTCTCACCGGTATGTTTTTGCAGGAATTCCTCAATGACCGTAAGATTCAGCTCCATATTTTCGTCCAGAGCGTAGGTCATATCCCGGCCCAGCATGGAAAATCCCAGAATCCCTGCGCCCCGAGCTGAGAACATCCGGCGATCTTTTAGAACAGCACTGGAGTCGATGACCAGCATGGGCAGCCGCTTTTTTCCCAAAAAATCGGTGACGATCTTGTTGAGCGCCTTGGTCTGTCTGGCAGAGGTTTCCCGATCCAGATAGATTTTGGACACCCGTTGACCGGTGGTACCGGAGGAAGTCATGGTTTTGGCCACTGTATCGGCAGCCACAGAGCGGAGATCAAATTCCTTGAACATCCGAACCGGCAACGCCGGCGTCTCCTCTCCCAGTACCCGGCACAGGCGGTCATACGGCTGGCAGCAGCCTCGATGGTAGGAGGAAAGCTCCCGCATCCACTGTGCATAGCGCCGCTCTTTTTCCGCCTGGGGCAGACCGTAGGGCTCCAGATTGAAAGTTTCTTCGTAGTCCAGCATGTTATTTCAACTCCGAATACAACACTTTTCCCGATTCATTGTGGGGGATCTCCGCAATGTGAATGGCAGAGAAGGCAGCGGCATGGATTCCCAGCTTTTCTGACACGAAACGCACAGCGCCGTCGGTGTCGGGGGAGGTCGTATAGATCCGCATATGGTCATCCTCACCTACACAGGCCGCTTCATACCCGGCCTGGGCCATCAGCTGCTCCACCTCCACCAGATTGACCCGGTTTCCATAGAGCTTGAGGAAGCGTTTCTTACGTCCCACCACATAGTAATAACCATCCGCATCCCGTTTGGCCATGTCGCCGGTCTCCAGCCGCCCGTGGCGCTCGTCTCCTTTGGCCAGATCGTCCCGGTTCTCCGCATAACCCATGGTCACGTTGTCGCCGTAATATACCAACTCGCCCACTGTATCGGGCTCCGAGACTTCCTGGCCGTTCACATCTATTATGGCAAACCGTCCACCGGGAATGGCAATGCCAATACTGCCAGCTTTTTCAATGGTACGTTCTGCCGGCACATAGCTCATGCGAGCTGTGGCTTCCGTGGCGCCGTACATGACTACCAGACGCTTGCCCTTGTCCTGTAGGCCGGTGGCAAATTTCTCATGCAATTCCCTACCCAACGCGCCGCCTGCCTGAATCACATAGCGCAGTTCCGGCAGTTCCATACGCAGGAACCGCAATCGATCCAACATTTGAAATGTATACGGCACGCCGCCAAAGCTGGTTGCCTTCTGCTCCTTGACCATGGTCCAAAACGCCTTGTCAAAAATCGTATGGTCTGTGAGAATCACAGACGCGCCGGCATACAGATGGGTTTGGACAATGGACAGACCAAAGGTGTAGTTGAATGGCAGGGTGGTGATGGCCCGTTCCGATCCGTCAATCGAAAGATATTCTACGATGGATCTTGTGTTGGCCTCAATGTTGCGGTAAGTTTGTCGGACGAACTTGGGGCTTCCGGTACTGCCCGATGTGGTCAGCAGCAGCGCCAGCTCCACATTCATTGCTGGGGCGGGCTCTCCCGTCTGATACAGCCGGTATCCCTCATAAGACCAGACTTCCTGGCCATGTTGATTGGCAAACTCACTGGGACACCAGAGAAACGCCGGACGATACACCGCATAGAGATGTTCAAACAGTTTAGCATCGATGGAACTGCTCAACATAATGGGAACGATGCGCTTTTGCAGAAATCCAACATAGCCGGCCACCGCAGCCACTTGATTGGTGCAAATACAGAATACCAGGGAACGGGCAGGAATCTGGCGGACGATGGCTTTGGCCAGCGCATCCAGTTCCTGATAGGATATACGCGCCGACTCTGAAATCAGTGCGCAGCGTTCACCGTATTCTCCAATGGCATCCAGAAAAAACCGCTCCATGGTATCCCTCCTTTCTGTGGAACGTTACACTTCCACTTCGTACTTCTTCAGAATCTCCTTGCCCTTTTCATAAGAGGACAGATCGATGATATCGTCAGTATCCATCATAATATCGAAAGCGTCCTCCAGCTCGGCCACCAGCTGCATATGACCCACAGAATCCCAGCCGGATACCGCTTGATATTCCAGACCAGCCAGCTCGGACTCCTCGACCTGCAGGGCGTTGATAAAAGCGTTATTATACTTTTCCAGATTCGTCATTTTGTTTGTTCTCCTTTTTGTTTGATTCAGTCAAAGTTACTTTGTCAGCATGATAGTCATACTGTGCACCACAGCAGGGGCATTGTGCCCGGTTCTCCTCAAAGGAGAGGCTGTTTCCACATTTGCAAACATAGCCATGAACCCGAGCCGGATTCCCGTATACCACAGCATAATCCGGTACATCTCTTGTTACCACAGCGCCTGCACCGATAAAGGCGTATTTTCCAATATCATGTCCGCAAACAATGGTTGCATTAGCGCCAATACTGGCCCCTTTGCCCACCACGGTTCTCCGGTATTCACTCTTACGCTCCACAAAGGCCCGTGGGTTGATCACATTGGTAAATACACAGGAAGGCCCCAGAAACACACCGTCTTCACAAATGACGCCAGTATACACAGAAACATTATTTTGAATTTTGCAGCCATTTCCCAAGGTTACGCCTGGAGAAATTACCACATTCTGACCAATATTGCAGTTTGCACCGATGGTGCAGCCGCTCATGATATGGGAAAAATGCCAGATCTTTGTGCCTTTTCCGATGGTGCAGCCCTCATCCACATAGCTGGACTCATGCACGAAATAGTCTTGCTCCATCAGAGCACCTCCAAAACGGCATTGATCACCCGCTGCTGCTCTGCTTCGCTCAGATAGGGATGCATAGGCAGAGAAAACGTTCTAGCACAGTAGTCATTGGCATTGGGAAATGTCTCTGCATAGTGCGGTTCGTTTTGGAATACTGGTAAAGCATGCTGTGGGGTCGGGTAATAAATCATATTTGGGATGTTCATGGCCACCAAATGTGCTACAATCCTGTCTCTTTGGGCAGTATCCGCCGCCAACAGGGCATACTGCGCCCAGATGCTGACACAGTTTTCTGCCACGAAGGGTGTTTTCAGTTTCCCCTCAAAGGCTTGGGAGTAGCGCTTGGCTACAACCTGCCGCGCTGTTATCTCATGCTCCGCCAGCGCTTTCAGTTTGGTCAGCAATATTGCCGCCTGTATGGCGTCCAAGCGGGAATTGACGCCCACCCGAATATTATCGTATTTACCGCCGGGCCCCTTGCCGTGGACGCAGATGGAGCGCATCACATCGGCCAATTCGTCATCATCCGTAAAGATGGCGCCGCCGTCTCCATAACAGCCCAAAGGCTTGGCAGGGAAAAAGGAGGTAGTAGCAATTTGGCCGAACGCACAGCATTTCTTCCCGTGATAGTCTGCGCCGAAACTCTGTGCCGCATCCTCAATTAAAAGAAGACCATATTGTTCACATATAGCTGTAATGGCGTCATAATCACAGGGATTGCCCAGAATATCCACCGCCACAACGGCTTTCGGCGTCAACTTTCCTTCCGCCAGAACGGCTTGAATCTGCCGTTCCAAGCTCTCCGTGCAAAGGCAGTATGTATCCTGCGTAATATCACAGAACACCGGCGTCGCACCAAACATCTTAGCTGGTTCCGTAGAGGAGATGAAGGTCATATCCGGACAAAATACCGCGTCCCCGGCCCCTATACCGGCTACCATATAGGCAATCTGCAATGCGTCGGTACCGTTGGCACAGGTGATGCAGTGCTTGCGGCCCACGAACGCGGCTAGCTTGCTCTCCAATTCTTTTACATAGGGGCCGCCAATAAATACCCCTGTGTCCAGCACCGTTTGGATATTGTGGTCAATTTCTGTCTTTAATGCACAATACTGTGCCTTCAAATCGATAAACTGCATTTCCTTCACTTCTTTCCCGGTAAAAATGGTCTTGCTGGATATCCCACTACCATCTGCCCCTGGGCAACATCGCGGGTGACCACGGAACCCATCCCCACGGTAGCACCGTTGCCAATATGGGTCTGCTCCCGTGTGGTTGCCCGACTCAAATAACAACCTTCACCCACCTGCGTACTTCCACCGAAAATACACTGCATAGCTAACGTGGTTCCGTATCCAACTTGGCAATTATGCGATACGGCGGATTTGCAATCAATGGCACACCACGAATCAATGACTGTATCATCAATGGTACCTTGATCCACATTGACGCCCTTGGCCAGATAGACATGATCTCCAATGCGCACTCCGCCATAATGCTTGATAAACACCTTTTCGTGTTGCTCATTTTCCGTATATGCCAGACTGGAATGTCCAATGATAACCCCGGATTGTATCTCACAGTATGCGCCAATGGAAACACGATTGATGATTGTTACATTGTTCCAAATCACCGTGTGATCTCCAATGGTAATGTCGCCATCCAGCGTGCAGTTATGTCCGATTCTCACATCTTTACCCAGCTTTACCTTAGGACCGATATAGGTAAACTGACCAATGGCAGGACGTTCCTCCGGTTTGTCGTAAAAATGCTCAATGGTACCGAAAAATGCTCGTTTGGACATTGTAGTACGGATGACATTGGGAATCTGATCCGCCTCAACTTCCTCTGAGACAAATGCCAGCCGCAGTTCGGAAAGGTCCTGTCCATCAGGGATATTTCCCTGTTTTTTAATCCAGGTAAATGTTCCCTCCCGATAATGGGACAGGGAGGAAAAGCCGTCAACCGCAATTCCAGAGTCACCGGAAAATGTATATGGGATGTGCTCAGCGTCCAGATACACCAAAATATCCAAAATAGTGATCACTTCTGAATCATCTCATTTCTGCCTATGATTTTCTCTAAATCTGTAATGTTATCCATCATTTGATCGTATCTCTCTGCCGTAGCAGACTGTAAAAAACGTTTTACAGTATCCCGCATCGTCTCCTCTGTTTCCCGGTACCAAAAGGCATGGGTCAAGATGTGCAGCCGATCGTAGCTTTTGGCCTTTAGTATATCCAGTACCGGCTCCCTCCAGCGGTGACGACTGTCGGATAAATACTTAAATTCATGAAAAAAAGTCTGACCGTACGAGTTTACCATACCGGGAATTTTTAAGTCGGCCTCTAACGTCGTCTTAGACGGGCGATGCATGGATACGCATTGAATGTCAGTATCCAAAGCGGCTGACAAAATATCCCGTTCCTGTAAAATATGCGCTATGGTTTCATCCGAACCGGATTCGGCGTAGGCTTTTTCATCAAAATGTAACCCAATTTCGTGGCCCATTTGCTGTAGCTCTTGTAAAATATGCAGACTTTTCGGGGAGAGAATATTGTAAAAATCACTGGTCAACAACACAAAATAGGTACTGCTCACAGACATCTCTGCTTCTAAGCGCGCAAGCTTCAGAGAATCTTCCAGGCAATAATCAATATCATGGCGCAGAATTACACAAGATTCTGTGTTTTCCCAATTATGGTAAGAACTGATCTCATAGCCTTGTTCACGCAGCAAAGAAATCATAGCTTTGTACGCCTCATAGGTAAAATTCATCTCTCTATTTCACCTCATCAATGACTTGTAGTAATTTCTTTGTCAGCATTTGAAAGTCAAACTGTGCTGCAGCTTGTTGAATATTATCACACATGGCATCATATTCTAATTCCTGCATTTGCCGAATATGTGAAATCGCCTCGGGCAGATCGGCTGCACACCTCAAACAGATTCCCGCCTGGAATTGTTCCACCGGATTATATTTTGCAGAAACATCCATAATAATGGGCTTTCCCGCGGCAAAACAGTCAAACATCTTGTTGGGACTAATACCAAACCGAAACAGAGCTTCTCCTCTGTGCCCGCCGTGAATCAAGTTAATATCCGCCTGGCTGACAATAAAAGGAATATATTTCTTTTCCACTTTTCCTTTAAAGATCACATTGTGAATCCCCTCCTCCAGCACACGGCGTTCCAACATTTCGCGTTCATTGCCGTCGCCCCAAATCAGGAATTTCACGCAGAGATCCTCTATCTGCTTTGCCACATCCAACAGCAGTCCCAGATTATTTACCTGGCGAATGGACCCAGTATAAATTACTTTATAGATATCAGGATTTTGCAAATCCCCGTCCTCAATTTGATAATGGTCGCGATTGTAATAGAATTGTTCCAAATCCACCCCATTATTGATATAGTACACTTTAGACCGCGGAATTTCTTTCTCCCATCCCTGTTCCTCAATATAATCGTAAGCCCCTTCCATTGTAAAAACAACGGCATCGGCCTTTTTATAAATCCATTTTTCCAGCTTTCGCAGCGCAATCACAGCTGGATTTTTCGGGCCGGCAATGCCGTACGCCACGATGGATTCCGGCCACAGATCCGCAATTTCCGCAATACCTTTACATTGATATTTGCGGGCCAGATGGATACCAACAGCGCAAGATGTAGGCGGCATAGAGGTGGCTACAATGGCATCCGGTCTGGGAAAGTGTTTGCAAACACCAGGCAGTTTCCATGCAAATTCGCAAATATTATAGACTCGCTTCAGGCCATTCCCATAATAGTCCTTGCATTTGATATAGACATAGTGTACGCCGTCTACCGTATCCTCCTGCCATTTACTTCCATCGGTAATCAGATTCTGATTGGAATTATGAACTGTACTGGCAGCAAAAATCGTGACAGTATGCCCCATAGCCATGAGGTGCTTTGCGAAATAAGTCTGTCTGGCCAATGGATAGTATTGTGGCGGTACTGCATAGTGATTGATGAGCCATATATTCATGCTTCCATAGTTTCCTTTCCATCAACCTTTTACAATTACCGCAAAGGTTTCAAAAATCAGTTGTATATCATACCACACACTGGCCTTAGGGATGTACGTCAAATCCAACCGCAGCTTTTCCGGCATAATTTCATGAATATATGTCCAGTTTGGATCAGTACTTGCGGCCAAAACATCATTCTCGTTGCGATAACGGATGGAAGCTACGCCGGTGATGCCGGGCCGCACCAGAAAAACCTGTCTTTCTTCCTCTGTATATAAATCGGTGTATTCCTTTACCTCTGGCCGGGGTCCCACAAAACTCATGTCACCCTTTAGGACATTGAATAGCTGCGGCAATTCGTCTAATTTTGATTTTCGCAAAATCCGTCCAACTGGTGTAATTCTGCTATCGCCGCTGGTTGTGATCTTCAGTCCGGCGTTATCTTTCCGCATTGTGCGGAACTTATATATAACAAATGGCTTGCCTCCCAGCCCCATACGCTCCTGCCGAAAAAAGACCTCGCCAGGTGAGCTTAAGCGGACCGCCAAGGCCGCAAGCAAAAAAATAGGACTAAGTACAAGCAGGCCGCAGAAAGCTCCAACTATATCAAAAATCCGTTTTCTTCTCAAGGTTCCTCTACTTGGAAGAACAAGAAGTATTTTCTGCGGGGTCTCAATCATAAATATACTCCAGTTCTACATAGATTACATTATTTTTGAGCACTTAAAGAGATGATGTAACGACTATTCTCATTGCAAAATCTATCCAATTTACTGTCAATCCGTGCCAAAAAATTTCGTTGTTCATTTGTCTGTCCAACTGCACCCAACAGGCCGTAGCATTGATATGAAACATTGTGGAATGGAGTACAAAAATCCAACATCTCCTTGACTGTCACATATCTCCAATAGCTCCAAGCGTTAAACCGCCGTCTCAGAAACTGATGAACTGCTGTAGCTGCAAGATTTTCTGCGCAAAATAACCATCCACCCGGTTTTAATGCCCGATAGATGTTATCCATCATTTTTTTCTGAGCGGCATAATTGTCATTGGCCCCAACACCGCCCAAAAC
This sequence comes from Candidatus Avoscillospira sp. LCP25S3_F1, assembly GCF_052117125.1. Lineage (NCBI taxonomy): Bacteria > Bacillati > Bacillota > Clostridia > Eubacteriales > Oscillospiraceae > Candidatus Avoscillospira > Candidatus Avoscillospira sp. LCP25S3_F1. The sequence continues at coordinate 52,800 of NZ_JBQKJT010000008.1, forward strand.
ACTTTTGAAACAAATTATATCATATTTGCTCTCTTCACACAGTTCCAATGCATTCAAGGCATGGTAAGAAACCCTATGGTCTACCCCATATTCTCTATGCAATACTGACGCACTCTTCATAGGATTTATCAAGTCCGTGCAGTTGACATCACAGCCACAGGATGCAAACAGCAAAGATAATCCGCCATCGCGTGCTCCAATATCCAGACATAGCGGCTTCTGGATTCCTTTAAGCTTACTCTCAATATCCCAGAAGCGAACCGCACGTGACCAGTTAATCACATCCCATTCCACCGCAGCAGCTATCAGTTTTTCATCTATTGCCATATTATTACCTCACCATTGTGCGAATTTCCCGGCAGATTCGTTCCACTTGCTCCATAGTGAGGGTTGAATATAGCGGCAGGGTCAGCTCCGTCTCATACCTGGCATACGCTTTAGGGTAATCTTCCATACGGAAGCCCATATTGCGATATGCTGTCAGCAGAGGCAGTGGCTTATAATGTACATTAGTAGAAATCCCCTGTTCTGCCAGTTTTTCAATAACCGCATTCCGTTCCCCAAGGGTTTTACCCTGTAGCTGTGTCAAGTACAAATGGCAACTGGAAGTGTTGTCCGGTCGCAAATGATGTGCAGGCTGCACGCAGGCTCCATGCAGCATGGCATTGTACTGACTGACTAAACTGCGCCGCGTCTCCAACATGGAGCCATAGCGATGGAGCTGTGCCAGTCCGATGGCCGCCATAATATCGGTCATATTGCATTTATACAGTGGCGCCACAATATCATATTCCCATGCCCCCAACTGCGTTTTTGCTAATGCATCTTTACTTTGACCGTGCAGGCTCATTAGCATATATTGTCGATAGATTGTATTTCCATCCAGTCCCAGATCATCTCTCCAGGTGACCGCACCACCTTCCGCTGTGGTCAAATTTTTCACGGCATGAAAAGAAAACGCGGAAAAATCCGCAAAATTACCGGAACGGCGCTGGCCGGCCTCTGCACCAAAGCTGTGGGAAGCATCTGCCAGAACTAGAATGCGTCCCAACACTTCTTGCAATGCATTAGACGGTTGGTAGACGGATTTTTTGTCCAAAACAATCCGGTACACTTGTTCATAGTCACATAGAATTCCGCCCAAATCCACGGGAATGATCGCCTTCGTACGGCTTGTAATGGCTCGAGCCATTTTCTCATAATCCATTTCATAGGAATTGTCAGCACAGTCCACCATGACGATTGTAGCGCCCACATGCGCCACCACGCTGGCAGTTGCCGTATAAGTATAGGCCGGGACAATGACTTCATCGCCCGGGCCAATGCCAAACAGCCGCAGGGTCAGTTCCATAGAGGCCGTGGCTGAATTTAAACAGACTGCATAAGAATTACCGCAAAATGCCGCAATCTCCCGCTCAAATCGTTTTGTCTTGGGACCAGTAGTGATCCATCCGGAACGGAGTGTGTCCACCACCTCTGCAATTTCCTTTTCTGTAATATCCGGCGGTGAAAATGGAATCTGATTCATGCATTCTATCCCCTTGCTTGTTCTATGGTCGTAAATACCAAATTACGGGCAGCCTGCCCATTTTGATTCTGCAACTGTACTTTTAACTCCTCAATGGGCAGTTGAAGTCCTGCGTAATGGTTGCGTAGCACAAAAATCTTATCGTGGCTTGTATGGTCTACGATCTCATTGTCCAGAGCAATTTCCTCAAACAGCTTCTCGCCCGGCCTTAAACCGATGATCTTAATAGGAATATCCTTTTCCGGCTCATAGCCGGCCAGCCGGATCATGCTGCATGCCAAATCATAGATTTTGATAGGCTTACCCATATCCAGCACAAACACCTCGCCGCCCTTAGCCAGCGTTCCAGCGGATAGAACCAAAGATACTGCCTCTGGAATGGTCATAAAATAGCGGCGCATTTCCTTATCGGTCACAGTGACAGGTCCACCTGCCTCGATCTGCTTACGGAAGGTCGGCACCACGGAGCCATTGGAACCCATCACGTTGCCAAAACGGACTGCCGCCATCTCGCAGCCACCCTGGCCGTTCATACTCTGCACCAGCAATTCGGCCATACGCTTGGTAGCGCCCATGATGTTGGTAGGGTTGACAGCTTTATCGGTAGAGATCAAAATAAATCGCTTGACACCGTAGGCAGCGCAGGCCTCCAGCACATATTTTGTGCCAAAGACGTTGTTTTTGATGGCCTCCATAGGGTTTAGTTCCATCATTGGAACATGTTTATGCGCCGCCGCATGGAACACCATATCTGGGTGAAACCGCTCCATCAGCTCTGCCAAGCGCTTCTCATCCCGCACCGAACCGATACACAGAGAGTAGCGATCCGCCGGATATTTCTCTTTCAATTCCTCATTGATGGCAAACAAGCCGTTCTCGTGGATATCAAAGATTACCAGATGACTGCAACCATGCTCCAGTACCTGGCAGCAAATCTCCGAACCAATGGAGCCGACGCCACCGGTGACCAGCACACACTTTCCACGGAGAAACTCATAGACCGGCGCCATATTGGGCTTTACTGTATCACGGAACAGGAGATCCTCAATGGAGATATCCCGCAAAGCTCTGCTGTTGCCACGAAAATAGTCGTCGATATCATTGACGTTTTGGAACAGCTTTACCGGCAGTTTGGTTGTGGCGCACACTTTATGGATATGATTGAGTTGCTCCTCCGTGGCCGTGGGAATAGCAATGACAATCTGTTTTGCACCGTATTTGTCACAGACTTTTGCAATATTACTGACAGGACCAGCCACCGGAATTCCGCTGATCCGACGTCCCTGCTTCATGGGATCATCATCTACCAGAGCCACCGGATAAAAGCCTTCCATGGGGCTGTCTTGAAGACGGCGGATAACCACAGAACCGGCGTTGCCGGCGCCTACTACAACGGCCGGCAAACTTTTTCCGGTATGAATCTCCCAGCGAGCGCCACACCAACGGCTGAACCGGGACAGTCCTCGGACTGCGGTAGTGAAGAAAAATGCCAGTACACAATAGATCACGACCATGGAGCCGGAAATCGGCACAGCACCCATTAACTTGATCATAAACAAAACAAGGGCAGACACACAAGCAGCCCCCAACTGCCGGAACATCTCATCAAAGCCCATATAACTCCATAGGCTGTTGTATGTTCCACAAAGGAGGCCTCCCAGGATCAATGTTCCGGCTGCAACCACAGCTACACTAGGCATGTGTACAAGATATTCCGGGTCAACCACACCTGCAAACCGTAAAATTGCTGCCATATAAAATGTCAGTATCGATAAAATGCCGTCCGCTATCACATAAAACCACTTTTGATGCAGCAACTTCATCTTTATACCCCTTATGCAAAATCTCGACAATTTTATTTATTATATCTCCTAATCGTCCCAATGTCAAATGGATTATCCTTGCCGGAGTGTTAGATACTGGCCTGTCAATAGTCAGTATCTTATTAAAATACGTGCCGACTAGGTTGATAGTCTAGTCAGCACGTATAGATTTGGGGAGCAAAACCAACTAGTCAATTCGATGCTCGTATTCCGAATATACGACCTACAGAAACTCCAGGTTTCAAAGAAATAACCAGATTAAATTCCTCTTCCGCCATCTCTTCTGGAATGACAAACTGAAGGCTGACACTGTTATTTGTATACGTATACTCAGATTCATAGTTCTCTATAACTAGGCTAAGCCCTTCCGGATTGCTCGTTTCTGCTGTTAGTGTATAAGTGCCACCTTGTGCTGGTGTAATTTGATACCGAATGGTACTGTTTTCCACAAATGTATTGGTAAATCCACCCATTTTGTCCCACACCACCTCACCAGCTACAATTTCCGCACTGTCCGGTTGACCATTTTCATTTAGATCTGGTAAATACCGGCTGTCAACAAGAAGCATATTCACACGTTGCTCCACCGTACCTTCCGTAGAGAAAATTCTTGTCATAAAGGATAAACTGCGACTATCAAGAAGTGGATGGTCCAGTTGTTCTCGACTAACACTCTCGAACTGCCCATAGGTATCCAGCACAATACCCTGCATTTGCTCTACGTCGGCTCCGGACATTATAGCCTTTTCAAAAATATGAAATTGTGAATTCCAGCTGTCTACATTAGAATGTGTATAGACAAGGAACTTATCCGATGCAGCCTTAGCTTTTTCATAGTTGCCGCGGTGCAAATAGTATTCAGTCAAGTAAGGACCCACTGCATTGGAGTTTGCAGCCTGAAGTTCATCCGCATAGATATCCGCCTGCTGATATACTTCTTCATCCTGAATTGACATAGCAGCAACCACATAGGTCAAACGGTAATCGTCCCCCTCAAATACATCCATTTGTACACACTTTTTCAGCTGGGATGTTGTAACTGTTTCCCCCAGAACCATTTCAGTAGCGCGGGCATTCTGAGCCAGAAAAAAACCATAGACCGTCGATAGAATCCCCAAACCAATAGATCCTGCCAATGCGATGATTCTTCCATAGTGTTTCCTTGGGGCAAGCACTGGTGAGCTGTATGCCACTAGCCCGAATGTACCAAACGCCAAAATAGACACTTCCGCCATAGATGCAGATATTTCAAGCCCGCTGTGTATTGCAAAAATCAGCACTGCCCCCAGCAAAGCTGGAATCAGCGCCTCATTCTCTCCTGTCGTACAACGCAATAACCAGAGATTGTGAATGGCAACGCCCAGCATAGAAACGAACAGCAGTAATCCCACCAATCCAAGATCACAGAGCACCTGGATATAGTGATTATGGGCATATTTGGTCTCATAAAAAAAGTTCTGAACCGATGCCAGCCCATTTTCAAAGCCACCTAAACCTCGTCCAAAAACCGGATTCTGCTTCCACATTTTCAAGCCATCCTGCATAAAGATCAAGCGCTGTATGGCGCTATGGTTCGTAGTCAAGCCTTGAAATCTCTCCATCATTTCATTAGAAATCCAACGATAGCCTGCAGCGAGACTCCCACATTTCTCTGAACCAGAATAGGAAATGCTATGTACAGTCACTGCAGCGCTTTCAACGGGTTTTACAATGATCTGTAGCTCAATGGCATCCTCTGGGATCTCAATTTCTACTGGTCCTTCATAGGGAGCATCTGACAGCACGGTTGCTTCTTTCATAAGGATTTCGGCCTTGGATGTGCTAGCAATCCATAAATTGGCGTTCCCTTCTATCTGCAAAGAAATTTCACACAAACCGGTGCCAGGAAAAAAACGCTTATAGACAGACTCTTCTCCCTGTAGTACCACATTGGAAGTCTGCGTAAATGCTACTAGGCCAGCAGCCCCTAATAAAACCACAAGAACTATTAGGCCAAGTAAAAGAGCTTTAATTCTTTTGCTGAGGAGCTCTACAACTCGAGGCCGAAGCAGCCAATCCACCCCAAAGAGCACAATACTGCCAATCGCACAAAATACTAGCACCAGATATCCGCCAGTCGCATTGTTTCCCATATGCGAAAAACTTAGCGTAGCAACTGCGTCAGAGACAGCTAATGTCTCCAAGGTCACCAGTAAAAAATTCAAGCGGTTATACGCGCCGTGTAGAAATAACAGTACCAGTAAAACGGTCAATCCAAGTGACATAGTCGCCCCCAAGCTGATACACATGAGGAAGGTCACAGCATTAATTAATAGCGCAACACATGGCAGCAAACGTCGATAACCCGTGGCGCGCAATAGCAAATATAACGCCAAGAAAATACCAATAGCACACATGGTTGCCATAGAATTAGAGTTACCAAACAAACCTGAAACTCGGCCTGCAATTGCATTGTATCCATAAGTATATTGACCATACTGGTCGTTGGTATAGCCGCCCGTCCACATTTGAAACTTACGCATGATATCATGGGCTATTAGTCCTGCAGAAGCAGCATCCAGATGCAGAAGGCTTAACAGACTGGTAGCGCCACACAATACTGCAGCGACGTTGGGGAATGTCTCTCGTTTGGCAAATGAGAACACCGCCAGAAAAACAGCGTAGGCTGCCAAAAGGCGTGAAAACTCCGATAGAGCAAATTTCGGCGCATAGGCGTAAAATGTGGACGCACCTGCCAGTAAAATATAGGCTGTCACCAGCAAAAAGAAAATACTGCACTGTTCCCGCAGACGACGACGGAACTGAGGCGTAACACAGATGGCCACAATAGCCACAGTCGAGCAAAGAGCCACCTTCTTTTCTGTCTCCAGAACAAAGCAGGCTGCAAATAACACAGTAACTGATAAAGCAATCATTATAATTGCAGTTACTAAATACGCCACATATTTTGCAGCGCGGGATTGATTCATAGTTGTTTCCCTCCAAACCATTAGTAGTCTTTCGGTATTATACCAGAAAATTACCGATTTGTAAAACATTAAGGGATAAACAATAAAAACCCCCGGGCCGAAGCCCGGGGGTCGGGGTGTCCGTTAGGACGGTTCAGCAGTTATGCTTACTTAACAACCTTGACAGCCTTAGTAGTGGTGTCCTGGCTGTTCTTGTAAACGCCAGTGCCGTTGTTGGTAACAGTACCAGTACCATTGTTGGTGATGGTGCCGCTACCGGTCATGCCGCCATGAACAGCCACGCTAGCGGTGTTGTTAACAACGATCACAACAGAAGCAGAGCCAGTGATGGTAACAACCGCAGCATTGTTGACAGTCAGCTTGCCGCTGCCAGTCACGTTGCCAGTGATGGTGACGTTGCCGCCGCTGATAACCATGGAAGCACCAGAGGCAATATCAGCATTGACGGTCGTGAAGTTGGCCACGGACAGGGTGGAACCCATGTAGGTGGTGTTGGTAACATTCACGGAACCAGCGCCGGCCAGGTTGCCGCCTTCGAGGTACAGGTTGTCAACCGTCAGGGTCTTGCCGCTGGCAACGCTCACGGTGTTGCCATTCAGGTGCAGGCCACCGGTCACGCTGACATTGTCGCTCACAGTAACGGTCATGTTGTCGTACTTCAGAGCGTCCTTCAGAGCAGTCTCAGTGGTGACAGAAGCGGTAGCGCTAACAGGGTTAGCCTTCATCTCGTTGTTGACATCAACAACCAGCAGCACAACATGGTTGGCAGCCAGGATGTAGCGGACGTTAGCCTGATCAGCAGTGCCGTCGCCGTTCATGTCAGCAGCCTTCTGGATGGAGCCGCCCTCAACGCCGATCTTCTTGTCGGAGTCAACATAGAGCACAGTGGTGTCCTTAGCGTTGACCTCGCTGGAGGTGTAGTCCAAAGCGATCTTGGAGTCGCCGTCCCAGCCGGTGACCATACCGGTGGTAACGTTAGCCAGGTTGACGTTCTTGATCACACCGTCAGAGACAACGTCATAGGTGATGACAGCGCCCTGCGGATAGGTGTTGGGAGCGTCGGTGCTTTCAGCCTTGGCCTTCAGCTCGCCGTTAGCGGTGTGGATGGTGAAGTTCAGGTAGGTCTTGTTGTCCTCAGTGGTACGGTAGGTCTGAGCAGACAGATAACCGTAGTTGGAGCCAGCAGTGATCTCGGGCAGGCCAGAGGGATCAACAATCACAGCGACCTTAGCATAGGTAAAGCCGTTGACTTCCTGAGTCAGAACGGAAGTAGTCAGAGCCTTGGTAGCGGTGCCCCAAGTGTTCTTGATCTCCTTGCCGGTGTAGACATCAGCCTTGTTGCTGGCGCCAACGCCCACGGTGCTGCCGAAGAAGTACACAACAGCATCGTCAGCCAGTTCCTGACCATTGACCTTGCCATTGTTGTAGCCGGGGTTCGCGATCACAAGGGCCTTGTAGCCAGCCAGGTTGGCATCGTTAACATTGTCGCTGGGGTTGGAATCGTTTCTCACAGTCGTCAGCTCATAGCTGGAACCGTCGGGACGATAGGTAACCAGAGTGCCAATCAGGTCATTCAGAGTACTCACATCAGCAGTACCCACAGAAGCGCCGTTAATCTTGGTGATCTTGGCAGTCTTGCTGGTGCCGTCAGCGAACAGCAGCTTAGCCTGCAGCTCGCCGTTAGTCAGGCCGTTAGTAGCACTAGTTGTACCAGCGGTCACAACCATAGCAATGCTCTTGCTGGTGGCAGCAACATCAGTGATCTTGCTGTAGAAGATGGTGGAACCCAGGGAGACATACTCCACAGTGTCACCAACCTCAGCCTTCACAATGTTGGCGCTGTAGGGGTTGACGTTGCTGGCAGCCAGCCAAGTACCACCGATCTGGTACTCGGTGTAGGCGGTAACAGTGTCGCCACCGCGGACGCCGTCGATGGTGCCGGTCTTGAGATCAGCCTTCACGATGGTATCCTTCTCAGTGGAAGAGTTGGCAGCCTTAATGTAGTAAACCCAATCGCCAGCAGCATAACCGCTATAGGTGGTCAGGTCGTCGATCTTCACGGAGCCGATGCCGTTGCTGAACTGCACGGTATCCTTGCCCACATAGTTGATCTTGGCAACCGTCATGGGAGTGCAGATAGCAGCGTCGATCTTGCCGTCGCCGGTGTTGTCAACCAGCTTGAAGTCGTAAGCGCTCTTCTCGGTCTTCAGGCCGGCCAGCTTCAGAACGCTGGTATCGGAGCCGGTGGCATAGGCAGTGCTACCAACGTTGTAGACGTTGATATTGCTTGCGCTGTCCTTCAGCTTGTAGTCCTTACCGGACACAGTGACAGTGTTGGCGGTGTTGTTGACATCTTCAACATTGCCGGTAGCGCCGGTAGCAACAACAGAGCTGTCGTTGGCGTAGACACCGTAGGTAACCTTCTGGTCCTTGGTGTTATAGATCACCTTGACCTGCTGGCCGAAGAGATCCGTGTAATCCACGCTGGACTTCTGGGTGGTGCCATTGTTGATCTTGTTCTGAGCGGTGATGCTGTTGCCGCCGAAGGTGTTGGTGGTGGAGTCGAAGGTGTAGGTCCACTCGTTCTTGACGGAGTCATAGGAGAAGTCGCTCATGTAGCCAATCTGAATGGCGCCATTGTACTTCTCACTCAGCAGGGTAACAGGAGTAGTGGTGCCATCGTTGTTGGTGATGATCCACTGGCTGTAGCTCTCCGTCTGCTCGCCGGTAGCGGGGTTCAGGGACCAGCTGCGCTTCATCATGGTAGCCTGCATAGCATTGTACATGAGCTGAGCAGCCTGGTCACGGGTGATGGGCAGGTTGGGCTGCATGTCGGACAGGTCGTCATACAGGCCAGCCTCATTGGCGTAACGGTTGACGTTGACGTCCCAGCCGGTGCCGCCGAAGCCGAACACAGTGGCGTCGTAGCCCATAGCGGTCAGCATCATCTTAGCGGCCTGAGTACCGGTCAGGCTGCTGTCGGGGGAGAACTTGCCGCCGCCGACACCGCCAACAATACCCATGCTGGTGGCATACTCAATGTAAGCCTCACCCCAGTGGCCCTTGATGTCGCTGTAGCTGGGAGTAGCGCTGGTGCTCAGAACGGGAGCCTTGCCGCCGTTCATGACGTAGGACACCATCTTGCACATCTCAGCGCGGGTCAGGTAGCCGTCGGGGTTGAAGTCGCCGTTGTTGTTACCGCCGATGACATTCAGAGCGGCCATAACCTCAACAGCTTCCTTGTTACCGATTTCATTGTAATCGTTGAAATCGGTAGCTGCTGCACCGGCAGTGGCGCTGAGACCGAACACAGTGCTCATAGCCAGAACCAGTGCAAGAACCTTCTTCAGATTCTTCATTCTAGGAATTCCTCCTTATAAAAATTGTCAAAGGTACAATTCGTCCCCGTGCCGCCCGGTATACATACCGTGGCTAGCCTACCCGTATCTACGCCGGAGACTGCCAGGGAACGTCTCGTCCCTTTGCATGATAAAGTTTACCACATCCCGCCCCCCTTGTAAACGGGGGCCCCCCCTTTTTAATCTTTTTGTCATACAACGTGGTTTTTTCGTTTAAAATATCTATTTGATTTATTTTTATGAATGTTAACTGTAATATTAAGAAACATTACTAACACAGTTTTTCACAAAATTACGGTTCTGTGACATAATATCGGTTGTTCTTTCGTTCGATCAAGCCCTGTGCCATCAGCTTTTGCAGCACGGTAAGACAGTGCTTTTGCGCCAGCCCCAGCAGATTTCCAAGCTCGCCGCACCGGCACCCCGGATGATTGGCCAGATAAGCCAAAATTACTTCCTTCTGCTGGTCTGGCGGCACGATCGTACCTGCCAAATAGTAGCTTCTGCCCGATGTCACCACCACGCCCCGTTCTGTCAGCCACTGCATGACCCGGTTGGCATGGTTTCCCGATAGATTCAGCAGCTCCATGACCTCCCGCCGTACCATACGACCGTGGTGTTCCAGATAGGTACGGATGGGCTTGGCCCAACGGGCCTGCATCTCCCAATCCCGCCGCAGCATGGGCATGGTCACCTTCGGGCATCCGCCCCGGACCAATGCCGCCCGGACCATGCGAGATAAATGAGACGGCTCAATCTCCTTATGCGCCCGGTCGGAAATTAGAATATAGTCCGACCATTGACGGTTTCTGGCTTCCAGCTCCTTTAAAAAGGAACACAGCTCCTGCGGCATGCGACGCTTTTCCCCTGCCACATTCAAAGTCCCAGTCTGCCAGTCCACCATGTCCCATTGCAGCGAGTGGATCACGGTTTTGGGCACTCCCAGCTGCCAGGCCAATCGAAGCGTTACGGCAACCGCGCTGTAGCCCTCGTTTTCGATGATCTTCTGTAACTTTTGCGCGTCAATGGCCGTCTCCTCTTCCTCCGGCTCCGACCAGCAATCATCCGGTCGAGAAAAGTGGAGCTGCAAAGACCGGACATCCATCCCAGCCACCCGGCTGACATATTCCCAACTGTGGGTTTGCAGCAGACGTTCCGTATAGTCATAGCGCAAATCCAACAGCCGTACCTGCTCCTGCCCGATCTCATTCATCAACCGCCGCACAACAAAGGACAGATGCTGTTCTGTAGGCTGCCGCCGGTCTCTGTCGGAAAGCACCACCGGACCGGAGACGTTCCTGCGCTCCATCTGCAATTCCTGCAAATAGACCTGTAGCTTCGGTGACATGGGGATTTCCCGGTCCGGCAAGCGGACCACAGAGGATGTAAAATCCACCTGCTCCCAGGTCAGATCGTGGATCTCCTGCCGCAGCAGTCCCAGCTGCCACGCCAAATGGACCGCCACCGCCGCCATGCGGTGCCCCTCTTCCTGGAGCGTCGCTTCCAGCAGCGCCCGGTTCGGCCGATGAAACTGGAATTTTGGTGTTTTCATTCCCACGGCATCGTCTTCCTTTCATAAGAATCATACTGTTTTATATGGTAGTATAACGGAGTTTTTCTCTTTTGCAACCCCTTTCCCATTCACAGCAACACATGTTTACTTCCATATTATAATAGTTATCCTGACAAGAAAACTACAGATTGTCAATCTTTACAAATTATATACAACAGCTATAGATGCCAAAAAACCTTCCATGCCGAAATGGCACCGAAGGTTTTTCAGAATTCATTTTTGGGGTATCAATTGGAATAGGAACACTCAGGATTTTATCAGAAAGCTCTCCCCCGGCGTTGCGTAAGTAATTCCAAATCGCTCTGCAATAGTGGCCGCAACATCTGTAAAACTACTTCTGGTTCCCAGCTGCTTGCCCGCCGCATTTTTCCCAAACATCAGCAGCGGTACATACTCTCTGGTATGGTCGGTAGTGGCTTGATACGATGGATCACAGCCGTGATCAGCCGTCAGGATTACCAAGTCCTCCTCGCCCATCTGTTTCAGGAAACCGGGTAGCCAGGCGTCAAATTCCGACAGGGCGCGGGCGTATCCGACCGGGTCTCTCCGATGGCCGAACAGCATATCAAAATCCACCAAATTGACAAAACACAGTCCGTGGAAGTCTTTCTGCGCATACTGCATGGCAAGCTCCATGCCATTGCGGTTGGATGATGTATACACATGCTCCGTAATGCCTTTTCCTGCAAAAATATCAAAAATTTTTCCGACTGCAATGGTATCATGCCCCGTATCCCGCAGTGCGTCCAGAATCGTTTCTGCCGGCGGCTCCAGCGAAAAATCATGACGGTTGGCGGTTCTCCGATATGCTCCGGACGTGCCGACAAACGGGCGCGCAATCACACGACCCACGCCATGCTTGCCTCGCAGCAGCTCCCGCGCAATCCGGCAATAGCGGTAGAGTTCCTCCGGTGGAAGGATTTCTTCATGGGCCGCAATCTGAAAAACAGAATCCGCCGATGTGTACACAATCAATTTTCCGGTACGAATGTGCTCGTCACCGTACTGAGCGATGATTTCCGTACCGGAGGCGGGAATATTGCCCAGAACACCCCGGCCGGTCGCCTGGCAAAACGGTTCTATAATCTCTTCCGGGAAGCCATTGGGATACGTCGGCAACGGCTGCTTCGACACAATACCGGCAATCTCCCAATGACCAATGGTCGTGTCCTTACCCATGGAGGCTTCGGCCATCCTTCCATAGGCCGCCGTCGGCGTCTGGACCTGGGGCAGGCAATCAACACCATCGATATTTCCCAATCCGGCGGCAGTCAGATTCGGAATGTGCAGTTCGCCGGAAGATACGCACGCGGCCAGCGTATGCACTCCGTGGTCACCAAACTGCGCGGCATCCGGCAGGGCGCCGATGCCGAAAGAGTCCAATACAAACAAGAAAATGCGGTTCATCTCATACCTCTTTGTTCTGTCAATTTCCACATTGGTTTTGCAGTTACAGGATACTGATATGGTCGAAGCCCGCTCGGGCCGCTATTTGGGCCCAGTGCTCCATTTCTGCCGTGGTGGGCGAGGACATCTGCGCCGCCGGTCCCCGTACCCCCATAGGACGAAACCGGATCAATTTCAGTGGAATGTCTGCCACGGTTTCCCGGCCCAAAAGCACCGGAATGCCCCGTAAAACAGCCTCTACGTCCACCTGTCCCGGCAGATTCACCACACGGAGTTCTGTCAGCAGCCCACGGGCCGCAAGATACCGCAGGTTCTTTTTGACCATATCATTCGGCTTGGAAGTCAATGCTTGATGCACGCGGCTGTCCCATGCCTTGACATCCAGCATCACACCGTCACAGACCTGCATCAGTGCCGGAGACGCAGACAGGTCACACATTCCGTTGCTGTCCAGAAGGCAAGTCAATCCTTCCCCATGGGCCAGTGTAAACAACTCCGTCAGAAACGCGGGATGCAGCGTACATTCTCCGCCGGAAACGGTGATACCACGAATAAACGGAATGCTGCGACGCACCTGCTCCATCATCATCTCCGGTGTCATCCACCGGACCCGCGGATCACTGAACTGCGGACACGTCTGGATGCATCGATCACACTTGCAGCAGCGTTCCGGCTGCCAGCGGATTCCCGTCTCCGTTTGTTCCAATGCGCCGTTGGGACAAACCGGCACGCAGAGGCCGCAGGCTGTACACAGCGTCTGCGTCTCCGGATTGTGGCAGTACGCACAGCGCAAATTGCACCCCTGTAAAAAGATGGCCACCCGGTTGCCCGGACCATCCACCACACTGTAGGGCAAAATTTTGTTGACTGGGGCTTTGTTCATTCCACCGACCGGACCTTTCTGGCATGCAGCCGATTGAGCTTGTAGTTGCTGCTGCCGTTGATGACGTTATCTTGCAGCACCACTTCTCCCCTGTCGTACTTTTCCAAGTCGCTACGCTTGACCAGATAGCCGGTAATCCGTACCATATCGCCGTCTGCTCCATAGAACGCACAGTACTTGTCGCCGATCTGGAACGCACCTTTTATAATGTCCACCAGGGCGGCCGGATTTCGCTCCGCCGTATGGTCAAAGGGGAAGATATCGCTGCATCCAGTGGGGAAATAAGCATGGAACCGGGCGGAGTGGCGGAAATGGTCTAAAAGATTTTCCGGTTCGTCGCCCACCACAATGCGCACGCCCGAGGTCACACCCTCATCAGTGGCGAGACCCGCCTGTGCGTGCAGCAGGAAATGGCCGCCGGCGATCTCAGAGTAACGCGCCGGGAACTTGGCCACAAAGTCCTCAATATACGCCATAATGCGGGCAGCCAGATCATCGGCCTCCGCATCGCGGCCATACCGTAGATTCCGGTCGGCCAGCAGCCGGTTGACGCAGTCACACAGACCGGCCACGCCGTACATGCCAACGAAGCGTTCCCGCTCCACCAGACCTTCCTGTACCAAAAAGTCCGACTGGAAGAATCCGGATTTCTCCACCAGGAACGCAATGCGGGCATTCATATATTCGCCCAGTGCCTGGCAGGCCTCCGGCAGCAGCGTTTCCATAAAGTGCTCCACAGAGGTTGCCATAGCTGCCAGCCGCGGCAGCACCAGTCTCGACAGGGTGTACGCACCGCCCCGTAGAGGCAGCACATTGTAGCAGGAGGAAACGCCATAGTCCAAGGTATAGGTATTTCTGTGGATGGCATCGTTGCAGAACGCCGGATTACCGCACTTTAAGGAGCAGAGCACCGCCTGCTCCGCAAAGTCATCGGGGGTGATGGACGGGTCGTACTTTAGAGAAAAATTTGGGACTTCCAGCTGCAATTCCGCCTCCAGCTGCAACAGCAGCCGTCCGGCCCGGGTCGCCTTGGGCCCCAGGTTGGCATGGGAATAGGCGTTGGCAATGACGCGGTTGCAGAAGCCCAGGAAGTACCGCAGTTGATACAAAGCTTCCTCGTCGCTGACACCGTCCAGAAACGGTTCAATCAGCGTGTCCAGATTGCCCAGGTACACCGGCTTGGTGGTAATGGAGGGAATGTACTGGTACAGCACCTCCAGACTCCAGATCAGCTGATCCAGCGTCTTGGGCGGAGCAATCTTCAAAAATTTGCTTCCGTTCTTTACAAACTTCTCGAAATCCACCATCACATACCGGGGACGGTATGGAGCATGGCCTTCGTTCATGTCGCACAAGGCGCCGTGGTCCTGATAGTAGCGGAATTTCTCCGGAATCTCCAGAACATCCAGCGTATCCTCTGCCGCATGGCACAGGGCCGCCAGCTTCTGGTGGTAGTTCAGATGGGTGGACGTTACAGTTTCGTAGACAAAATCATTCATGACGGCATACTCCTTTATCCATGGATTCTGTTTTGGTTGGATACCGGGTACTCTCCTCCGTCGCCGCCTCGTCTGGAAACACCAGGGCCAGCAGCATGGCGTACTGTTCCGCGTTGAAACAAACCCGGTTTCTTTCGCGGCAAATGGCGCCGCATTGAACCAGCTGTGTCAGCCCACGTTGAACCGTCTTGACGCTGCTGCCAATGCTGTCGGCAATGCTTTGCAGCGTTTGGCGCAGCGTGTACCGCGTTGGTTTGCCCGGTTCCTGCCGGCCATTGGTTATCAGATGGACCGCCAGCCTTTGCAGGCCCGTGCAGAACAGCCGCTCCCGCTCCATGCGGGCCTGGGCGCTGAGGTTGGTGGTGATCGCACAGGTCCGGGCATAGAGACTTTGCACATCGTGCTGCATCCAATACAGGTACGTCTCCCGCGGCAGCAGCAAAAAGGTACAAGCACTGTTGCAGACAACGGTGCTCCGATAGACCGGACAGGCAGAAAACGCTTCCAACTCCCCCAGGAAAAACAGCGGCGCAAACTGGGCGTACCGGTATTGGGCGCCGTTTGCCATGGGGGATATGCAGCTGACCGTTCCTCGCAGCAGCAGGAATACGGAATCCGCCGGGTCCTCCAAATAAACCAGCACCTGGCCCGCCCGCTTTCGGAGCAGATGTACACCCCGGTCGCAATCCGTCGGAAAGGTTCGAAACAACGCCCGCAATTCCTGCTGAAGCGGTTCGGACAGCTGCGCTTGTCCGGCAATTCGATTGAGGATTTCCTGAATCATAGTATATCGACTCCCCACAGGATAAACAGGACAAGTGTCCACATGAATTTAAAAAAGGGACCCAGCGATCTGCCGTACCGGCATGATCGCTGAATCCCCATAAAATTGCGTTTACGCTTTGGTATGGATATGTGCTTCCACATATTCGATGGAATTATCGATGTGGATTCGGGTGTATAAGCTGGCCAGTTCGCCGTTGCGCTCCTGCAGCGCCTCCAGAATGCGTCCGTGCCATAAGATGGAGTTATCCGGGCCGATGTTGTCATATTGCATAGCCTGGTGCCACGTCAGCAGATCCGTCAGCAGCACGGAGATCTGCTGAATGATCACATTGTGGGTACCAATCGCCAACAGGTGGTGAAACTGGCTCTCATAACTCTGGAATTTCTGCGGGTCATCTTTCAGCGTGACCATTTCCCGGTAGTTTTCTTCCACCGCGTCCAGTTCCTCCTGGGACGCATGGGCAACAAACAGTTCCGCGTTATAGGAGTCAAACATCCGCCGAAATTCCAGAACGGTCATCATGGTCTCCCGGCTGGGCGGATAATAGAGCATTCCCATCAGGGATACCTGATCAAAACCGTTCACATACGTACCGGAGCCCTGCTGCTTCCGCAGGACGGATAAGCTGCTCAGCCGCTCAATAGCCTGACGTACCGCAGCGCGGCTGACACTGAGGGTCTGGCAAAGCTGATCTTCCGTATCGATCTTCATTCCCGGTTTCCATACGCCGGCGCTGATATGGTCCGTTATGTACTGAAAGACTTGATTAGAAGCCTGTGTGGAATATGACACAAATCGCCCTCCTCTCATCTGATTATTGTTAGTATATCATACCATTTACTCCAATCGCAACCATGGGGCCGGTCTGCGTGGAAAAAATGCTGAAAAAGCACGGCGTGCCGTGGTATGCCACAGGCACGCCGCGAATACAGCGCAATGGTTCGTGAATCAGTTGACTTTAGAGGCGCGGCGCTTTTTGCGTCCCTGGGTGCTGATAATCCGTTCCTTTTTGCCCATGGAGGAGGAGTAAACCGCCAGACCGATGAGCGTGATCACATAGGGCAGCGCCTGGAAGATCTCCGACGGCAAGCTCAGGGTTTGCAGCGTGACGGCTAACGCGTTGGCGATGCCGAAACCGATGGACGTGAGGAACGTCGGCAATACGCTGGCATTGCCCAAGTTTTGTGCCGCAATGGCCATAAAGCCGCGGCCAGCTACCATGTCCCGGGCGAACCAGGACAGGTATCCCATGGACATGAAGATACCGCCCAGGGCCGTGACGGCGCCGCCAATGGTCAGGGTGATGTACTTGATGCGGTTGACATTGATGCCCACGCTTGCCGCTGCGTTCTCATTTTCACCCACCGTACGGATGCGCAGACCCAGCGGCGTGCGGAAAATCAGAATGTAGACGAAGATCGGTAGAATAAGCGCGACATAGGTCAGAATATTGTGGCCCGACAGTGCTTCACCAAGGACGGGAATGTCCTTGAGCAGCGGGATTTCCACATTGGGGAACACCAGGCTGGGCAGCGAATTGGACGCACCCTTCTCGCCGCAGAGAATATACATTAGAAATACTGTGCCGCCCGACGCCAGTGTATTGAGGGCAATACCCGTCAGCACGGCCGCCGCATTGAGTTTAATGGTAAAATAGCCGTACAACAGCATGGTAATGATACCACCCAGCAGCCCGGCCAGCAGGCCCACAAACAGGCTCTGGGTCAGGGCGCTGGCTGCAACGCCGAAAAACGCCGCAAACAGCATACTGGCTTCAAACGCGATGTGCAGGACGCCGCCCTGCTTGCAGATGAGCGCGCCCATGGCGCCGAACATCAGCGGGGTGGTGATGCGGATCACCGAAAATAAAAAGCTGGCCGAAAAAATGGATTCCAGAATTGTGCTCATGCTTTTGCCGCCTCCGTTTCCTGTGCGTTCTGTGCCATCAGCTGCTGCTCGGCCGCACGCACCATCATGATATGCTTCCGCTTGTAGAAGAACCGCTCCGCAACGACCAACATCATGATAATGGCCTGAATGATATTGACCAATTCGATGGGGATGTCGGAAGAGCGGGCCAGAATCGCGGCGCCCTCCTTGATATACGCATAGAAGAACGCGGCGATGGGCACCAGCTTGGGATTATAGGCGGCCATGATGCCGACCATGATGCCGTCAAATCCCAGGTTTGTATTACTGGCATACTGGAAGCGGGTGTACATACCCAGGACCTCCACCGCGCCGCCGACACCGGCCAGAAAACCGCCGATCAGCTGTGCCTTCATGATGGTCGCCTTCACGGGCATACCGCAGTATCTGGCAAACTCACTGTTCTGGCCGATAACGCGGATTTCATAGCCGCTCTTGCTGCGGTACAGATAGAAGTAGCTGAACACAATGACAATGATGGACAGAATCAGGCCAAAATGAATGGGGGTACCGGGGACAATCACCGGCAGAATAGCGGTCTCTGCAAACTTGTAAGACGCGCTGAAACCGGCGGTGTTGTCACGCATAGCGTGGTTAATCAGGCCGATGGCAATGTACATACACACATAGTTCATCATCAGGGAGCTGACGATGGGCTTGGAGTTGAAGCGTACATACATATAGGCTGGGACAAAGCAGGCCAGCATACCGAAGATACCGCCCAGCAGGCAGCACAGCGCAATATGGGGCACACTGCTGCCGATATCGAAATAAACGGCAACAATGGTAGCGCCCAGAGCACCGACGGTAAAGCCGCCCTCCACAGCCATATTGGTTTGGTTGGCCGAGAAGATGAAACACACAGCCGCGCCGGTAAACAGCAGCGGAATCATTTTACTGATGGTCTCACCGAAGCGGCGCAGGGTAGTAAAGGGACCGACCACAAAGCTGTACATAGCGGTACCCGGGTCGTCGCTGATCATCAGAATCACCATAAAGGCGAAGAGCATGGCAATGACCACCGCCAGCAGCACCCGAATGGTGTTGAACATCTTTTCAATTTCTTTTGGAGTTCTCAGTTTTTTCGTGGTGGCTTTATGCACGGTACATCGCCTCCTGGATTTCCTCGTCAGACATGTGCTTGACACCCAGCATATACTCACCGAGCTCGTCCTCGCTGACGGATTTTGCGTTTTCAAAGTATGCCGCAATGCGGCCGTTGTGCATGACCATCAGGCTGTCGCTGACCTCCAGCACCTCATTGAGGTCGGCGCTGATGAGCAGCACGCCCGCTCCTTCCGTCCGCAGCCGCACCAGCCGTCTGCGAATAAAATCGCTGGCACCGATATCGATGCCGCGGGTGGGCTGATTGGCCACGATCAGAGAGGCATTGGCCGTAAATTCACGGGCCGTCACAACCTTCTGCATATTGCCGCCGGACAGCATCCGAATGGGCTGATCCCGTCCGTCGCACTTCACCTTGTACTCTTTAATCAGTTCATCCGACAGCGTGTAGATCTTCTTAAAGTCCAACAGGTGGTGCTTTTGAAATTCCGGCTTATAATACCGGTCTGCAATGATATTATCGGAGATGCTGCCGTCGCCAACGATACCGTACGTCATGCGGTCCTCGGAAATGTGGGCAACGCCGCTTTCCCGCAGTTCCCGCACTGTGCAATCCCGCACATTTTTCGGCGGATGGCACACATACGCCTCTCCCACAAAGTTGCGGTCCAGACCGGTGATAATCTCGCTGATTTCCTTCTGTCCATTGCCTTCCACACCGGCCACGCCCAAAATCTCGCCGCGGCGAACGCGGAATGAAACATCGTCCAAAATCTTTTTATCCTGATTCAGGTATTTTGTGATGCCTCGGACGTCCAGAACCACCTCTTGCACGTGCTTGGGTTCCTTTTCAATTTCCAAAATGACGTCACGGCCCACCATCATCCGGGAGATATCGGCCTCACTGGCCTCACAGATATTCCGGACGCAGATGGATTTGCCCGCCCGCATGACGGTGACCCGGTCACACAGCTCCGTGACCTCGTTGAGTTTGTGGGAAATAAAAATGATGGTGTATCCCTGCTGCTTCAAACCTTTCAGTTCGATGAACAGTTCCCTTGTCTCCTGCGGCGTCAGAACCGCCGTGGGTTCGTCCAGAATGATGATGCGGGCGCCGCGGATCAGAACCTTCAGAATTTCCACCTTCTGCTTCTGTCCGACGGAGAGACTGGACACCGGAGCCGTGGGGTCAATGTCAAAATTGTATTTCTTGGCCGTTTCCATGGCCAGTTCCACAGCCTTTTGCCCGTCGTAGAAAAACCGGCCCTTACGGGGCTCCATTCCAATGATCAGGTTTTCGGCCACCGTCAGACTGGGCACCAGCATGAAGTGCTGATAGACCATACCGATTCCCAGTTGAATGGCAACGTTGGGATTGTCGATCTGAACTTCCTTTCCATGCAGAAGGATGCGGCCATCCTCCGGCTTTTCCACGCCGAACAGAACCTTCATCAGGGTGCTCTTACCAGCGCCATTTTCGCCGACCAACGCATGAATTTCACCCTCGTCAACGGCCAATGTCACATTTTCATTGGCAATAAAGCCATTTGAGTAAACTTTGCGGATGTTTTCCATCACCAGTATATTTTTTTCCATGGATAGCCTCCAAGTGTAGTAATCTGCATGGCGCAACATACGAACGATACCATCGACGGTGCCGCCTTCCGGCATTACGCCGTTTTATCAGAATCGGAGCACCTCCAGAAGGTGCTCCGATTGCCTCAGATGCACTGGGGATTGCTTACTGCGCGGACGCGGTGGCCAGCAGCTCCTGCAGGGTCTCCGTATCCAGACCAATGGCGGAAATGATCTCCAGCTCACCATTGGTGGCCGCAGTCTGAACTTCCTCAATCTTGGCCTTCATCTCGTCGGTAAAGATCTTCTGATAGTTGTCGTTGTCCGTGGCCAGACCGACCACGCCTTCCTTCAGGCCCCACTTGACATAGGTGCCCATCTCCAGGCTGCCGTCCAGGGCCATGCCCAGCAGCTTGCTGACCGTGACGTTGGCCTGCTTGTACATGGAAGTGCAGATGTTGGCAGCCGTGGTGGGATCGGTCTCAATCAGACTGGTATACTGGTCGCTGTCCACGCCGATGGAGTAGATACCGCTCTCGGCGCAGCCGCTGAGGGTACCCAGACCGGCCACGCCGGCCACAGAGAAAATCACGTCCGCGCCCTGGTCGGCCTGTGCCGTCGCCAGCTCCATGCCCTTGGCCGTATCCTTGAAGTCGCCGATCCAGGAAACGAGAATGTCAATTTCCTCATCGACCGAGTGGACGCCCTGAATGTAGCCCACCAGGTAATCCTCCAGGGCGGTATTCTGACCGCCGCCAACAAAGCCCACAATCTTCTCGGGGTTGGCCAGCTCCGCATCACTGGTGGTCAACAACGCCGCGGCCACACCGGCCAGGTAAGCGCCTTCGTTCTGTGCATGGTCCATGGAGAACACGTTCTCCAGCCCCAGATCGTCCTGCGCATCATACAGAATAAACATCTGATCGGGATACTCCTGGGCCACCTGCTGGACCGCTTCCTTCAGGTTGCTGGTACCCGCGATGATGATATCGCAGTCGGGGTCCTCTGCATACTCCTGCATGGTGGGAACCTGCAGCGTCACATCGCCGCCCAGCTCCACAACCGTGGGATTGAAGCCGTATTGCTCTGCGGCTTCCTGTAAACCCTGGTTGGACAGATCGCAGATGGCATGGTCACCCAGGTTGGTATTGAGTACCAGCGTCACGCCGATTTCATTGGCCGGCTTGCCAAATGCCTCGATCACCTCTCCACTCCCAGCGCTGTCGGACGTGGCGCCCTGGGAATCGGTCTTGTCCGTGTTCTTTCCGCCGCATGCGGCAAAGGAAATCGTCATGACCAGTGCAAGAAAAAGCGAAATCAGTTTTTTCATAGTGTTCTTCCTCCATTACTTTCTATAAATTTTTATCCGCGGTGCGGAATAAAAAACAAGGTTCAGTTGTGTGCTGCCGTAACCCCTTTGGCCGCCAGCAAGTGCGAAAAACTCTGTGTTGCCTTTTGCAGAACCGGACCGGTAAATACAATGCCGATCACTGTGCCGACACCCCACTGGGCGCCCAGCAAAATACCCGTTCCCACTAAAATCACGTCCTGAATGATTTTGGCCGTTCGGACCGGTACATTGTACTTTTCTCTTGCGTATTTGACGATACCCTCCAAGGCACCAAAGCCCCGGTTGACCGCCATATACAATCCCAGCCCCACCCCCATCAGGATGGTTCCGCCTACGGCGCAGAGAATTCGGAGGGATAACGGCAGCTGCGACAGGGCCATTCCCTGCAGCATCGGTGTAAACAGATTCACCCACGGTCCAATGGTAAACACACATAATACTGTACCAATATTGATATAGGACCGATTGAGCAGGAACAGCACAACCAGCAAAACCGCGTTGCCCAACGTATTGGCATCACCATACGAAATGTTTAACAGCAGGTGCAGGCCGTCACAGCATGTGGCCATGGCCGAGGACCCCAAATCCGCCGCGTAAAAAAACGCTGTCCCCAAAGATGATATCATCAATCCCAGCTCGATGATCAAAATATCCCTTGCAATACATATTATCTTTTTGTTTTGTTTCAATGTCATAACCGCCTAAACATTTAATAATTTATTCATACTCACATTCTACATATGGTCATATCAACCGTCAATATCGTATTATGCACAAGTGTAATTGTCTATTTTTGTGCAATAAGGGGAATCCCTTGAAAATTTGTCATTTTATATTGTAATATCTTTAGCCCGTGCTATAATGGGTGCAATTGGATGATTCTCGCGATTCGCTCCTATGAATCATCATATAATTTATATCGTTTAGGAGTGTTACACCATGGAAACTACGCAGCACACCATGCACCACATCAAATGCGCTCCCGGTGAAATCGGCCGCTATGTGATTCTGCCCGGCGACCCCGGCCGCGTCGAAAAAATCGCCGCCTATCTGGACAATCCCCATCATGTCCAGACGTACCGGGAGTACACCACCTGGAACGGCGAACTCGATGGCGAGACCGTCACCGTTATGTCCACCGGCATGGGCGGCCCCTCCACCGCCATTGGTATTGAGGAGTTGAAGATGTGCGGCGCCAATACGCTGATCCGCGTCGGCACCTGCGGCGGCGTTGATCCGGAACTGATTCCCGGTACCTTGATCATTCCCACCGGCGCCATCCGGAAAGAGGGTACGGGCCGGGAGTATGCCCCCATTGAGTTCCCCGCCGTACCCAATTTTGAAGTGGTCAGCGCCTTGAAGGACGCCGCCGCCCGTTTGGGCCACAAAACCGCCATGGGTGTTGTGGAGTGCAAGGACAGTTACTACGGCCAACATGCTCCGGAAACCATGCCGACGGAAGATGAGCTGCTCTCCAAGTGGAAAGCCTGGAAGCGGGCCGGCGCCATCGGCAGCGAAATGGAGAGCGCCACGCTGTTTGTTGTGGCCAGCGTCCGCCGGATGCGTGCAGCCACCATTCTTCTGCTGTGCAGAAACCGGGAGCGGGAAAACGCCACCGGCCTGACGGATACAACTTGGGAAACCGGCCCCGCCATCGAAACCGCCGTGGAAGCCATCCGCGCCCTGATCCGTGCAGATCGGGAGCAGGCCAAATAATTTTCCCTGCAAAGGAACAAAACCATGATTTTAAATCGAGTCAATTTCTTTTCCAAAACGCTGCTGAATCATGTGGATGTGGACATTCTGATTCCCACCTTGCCGGATAATGACTGTCTTCATGCGGAGTATGATGCCATCTATCAGCCCGGCCGCCGCTGGCCCTGTCTCTATCTGCTCCACGGCGCGTTGGATGACCACAGCTGCTGGCTGCGGCACACCGCCATTGAACGGTTGGCGGAAGCCGC
Organism: Candidatus Avoscillospira sp. LCP25S3_F1; assembly: GCF_052117125.1. Taxonomy (NCBI): domain Bacteria; kingdom Bacillati; phylum Bacillota; class Clostridia; order Eubacteriales; family Oscillospiraceae; genus Candidatus Avoscillospira; species Candidatus Avoscillospira sp. LCP25S3_F1. The sequence continues at coordinate 76,512 of NZ_JBQKJT010000008.1, forward strand.
CGGTATGGCCGTGGTCATGCCTTCGGGACAGAACGGCTTCTATACCAACGCACGGTATGGCCTGGATTATTTTACCTTTGTGACGGAGGAGCTGCCACAGATGGTGTGCAGCACCTTCCCCATCAGCCGCCGCCGGGAAGATACCTACATTGCAGGCCCCTCCATGGGCGGATACGGCGCCACGAAATGTGCCCTGCGGTGCCCGCAGCAATACGCGGCCTTTGCCGATTTCTCCGGCGCAGTGGACCCCATTGAGCTGGAACCGAAAATGAAAGCCATGGGATTTGGATTTTTCCGATATGATCTGATCTGGGACGGTGTGGAAAACCTGAAAAACACAGAAGACGACGTGTTTTATCTGGCACAGCTGCACAAGGACGCCCCCGTGAAACCCGATTGCCACATTTACTGCGGCTTGGAAGATACGGCCAACTATGGTATGAACGTGCGTCTGGCCGAAACTTTGCGGAACAACGGCTTCTCTGTCGAGTTTACCGATGGTCACGGCTTGCATGATTGGGTTTATTGGGATCTGTGCATTGCCGATTTCCTGCAAAAAGTACAGCGTTCCCGCACAGAATCCGTCGATGTTTGATCCATAAACGGCCCAAAACAGACAACAGAATCCTACAGAATACCCCCGGTACAGGTTTTTCCTGCACCGGGGGTAGTTTCACGCTGTCTGTTCTGCGCTCCATACAATATAGATGAAGCGACAAATTATAATGAGGGTAAGCACCTCCAACCGTGTGCTTACCCTCATCTGTTCTGTTCCGCTATATTCCGTTGGGATGCTCGGTGTCACAGGGCAAACCGCTTCCCATGCGCTCTTATTTCATTACTCTGCATCCTGCAATTATTTTTTTATGCCAAATCCAGGCCAAGATATCCCGTCTGCGCACACTCTCCGGTCATGCAGCCCATGGGCTGGACTGTTCCACCCAACGACGCTCCCAGAAATGCCGGCATCCGAATCACCATCCGCTGCGCGGGCAGTTGGGTTAAAAGACCGGCCAAACAGCCCGGCAGGTCCTCCTCCGCTGCCAGCAGTTCATTGAGCAGCAGCGTATCCTCCTCAATATACTGCGCTGCGGCGCAGCCGGCCACCTTGCCGTCAAACCGGTAGAGCCCGCCGCCGCCCTGGCGGCAGATTTCCTCCTGAAATTCGATGGCCGTATCGTCCCAATCCAAGTGGTCGGTCCCCACCAACCGGCATTCGCGAATGGTGCGGTATGGTTCCGCCGTAACCGGCACCGGGCAAAGCGCCGGAACGCTTCCCAGCGCGGCGGATTCCAGCACAAATTCCCGATCATAAAACGCCGTCCGTGCTCCCATGGTCCGTTGGTAGTAGGCATACAGCTCCGGCGTATCCGGAACCAGGCACAAAAAATCCATATCCCGGCCCAATCGGCGCTCCATGGCCCGTTGCAGCAGACGCGATGCCAGTCCCTTCTCCCGGTGCTCCGGCAGTGTGGCCACGCCGTAAACATAGCCTCCCGGAATTCTGATACCCGCCGCCGTCTGCAACACCGTGGGAATCACCGTGACCATGGAGACAATTTCCTCTCCCAGCACGGCCAATTCCACTCTGTCGGGCCGGTAAACCCGTTCCTCATAGCAGCGGAAAAACGGCTCTGTATCGCCGAAGCATGATTGCCAAAGCGGCCGCATTCCGGGTGCATCCGAGGGTCCGCCGGAGCGAAGCACATAGTTATCCACGGACGTTCTCCCTTCTGCGGTCCAGTATCACCGACACCACAAAGATCAGCAGCATGACGCCCATGCCCTGAGCCAGGACCATGACGCCCCGCTCTACGCCCATCATCAGCACAGCAGCAAAAATCATGGGGCCTACGGTCTGGGCGATGCTTTCCACGGCGCTGTTCAGGCCCATGGCCTTGCCTGCGCCGTACAGTCGGACCTCCGGCAGCGCGCTGAAATAGACGGCCTGCATGGAAAGACCGAAGCTGTCGGCCACGGCCAGCATGGCAATGATGGCGAAACAGGCGCCCACAGAGGGCCGTATGGCAAACAGCGCAAAGGACCCCACATAGATGGCGCTGGCCAGAATCAGGCTGCCCCGATCTCCCAAGCGGTGGGAAATGACCCGCGTCAGCGTCGGTCCCAAATAGATGGCAATGACGCCGGAAATCAAAAAGGCGATAGCCACAAACGATGTACTCAGGCCATGTTCCTCACCGAAGATGGGGAAGAAATAGCTGAGGAACGAAGCGGAGATCAAATACGGCATCAGCATGAACAGGAAGAAAATCCACACTCTGGGCCGCAGCAGAAATTGCAGCGTAGAGATTCCCTTTTCCTCCTGTTCCTTCGCTTCTGCCGGGGTGGTCTGCTTATGCAGGCAGACGATGGCCAGCACCAAAGCAGCCAAAGAAACCGCCACGGCCATATAAAACACATTCCGGTAGCCGAACTGATCGGCAGCCAGGGAACCGACCACGGTGCCGCAGTTCATGCCGGACAGATAGGCCGCATTATAGCCGGAGAATCCCCGATTGCGCTGCTCCTCCTCGCCGTAGTTGCTGATAAAGGTATTCAGCGCCACCAGCACCAGTCCTTCGCCAATGCCAAGAACCACGCTTCCGCCGATCAGCACCCACAGATTGGGCGCCAGACCGCACAGGGCCAGACCCGCCATAAACAGGATGCCGCCGGACGCAATGAGGCTTTTGGTTCCCATACGGTCCACCAGGAAGCCGCCAAACAGGGAAAAAATCGCCGTCATCATAACCTCTGCCGACAGCGGTATGGCCGAGGCAAATTCCTGTCCCATGCCCATGGAGGCATCCCACAGCTGCACGCCGTACACCGGCAAAAAGGCCGTGGACATATTGCCCGCAAAGAAAATCAGAAACGCGATGGGACGGATAATGCCCACATCCCGCAGAATTCCCTGCTTCCGCTCCTGCCGGTTGCGGCGCAGCGCGTCCAGGAACACCGTTGCCTCGGAAAACAGCAGTACGCAGGTTACCACAATCATCAGCACGGTCAGCAGCGTTTCCCGGATCAGCCGTTGATTGGCCGCGGTAAAGGCATAGAGATCGGTGCCAACTTCCATCAGCGCGACGACCTGTCCCGATTCATCAAAAATCGGCGCCAGCGTAAACGCATAGTGGCCTTCTGCACTGGAAAATGCCGAAAACTGCTGCAATTCCCCAGTCTCATAAATTTCTGCCTCGTAGGAACCCGCAAAGACGCCGCTCATGGGGTAGAACACATTGTTCAAGCCTTCGTCAGAATAGATGATGCAGACAATGCCGTTGCGCTCCTGATAGATGGTGCAGTAGGTGCCGTCGTCATTGAGGTCGCTGAGCAGGATTTCCTTCACCGACGCGTCAATGCGCTGATAGGCGGGGCTGTTATAATCCTCCGGGGAATCGATGCTGCGGATGTCCTCCGGCTGTAAATCCCGTGCCATCAACACCGCCATATTGGTCATCTTACTGGTCCGTTCCCCCAGATACCGTTGGTTCAAATCGCCAACCAGAACAACGGAGGCCAATGCCGCGCTGAGGACCGCTGCCAGAATCACTGCCATCTGAATGCGCGTTCTCTGGTTCGTCTTGCCCAGCCAGCCTGCCCGGACCATCTGCACAGCGCCATACAGCAGTAAGGCTGCCAAAATCACCCCTGCGGCAGCCGCCAGCCACCCCTTGATCTGGACAGACGGCGCTTTCTCAACCTGGGCGGTGTTCAACAGCACCTGTCCCTGGGCGTCTCTGGCATAGACGCAGTAGTCGTAGACATAATCCTCCGACGCCGTATCATACGTGTATTCACAGTAAATGGCAGACAGCCCCCCCTGGGGCGTTGCGCCAATATAGGAGTAAATGGGCAGCTCATTGAACGCCTCCGGCAGTTCCGCCAGAGGTTCGCCCCGGCCCACTACCAGCTCCACCGTGCCGTCCGGCAAAATCCGGCAGATTTGCCGCTGTCCAATGTCATTGAAGCAGATGCTGCCGTCGGGCAGGCAGGCCAGATTGGCGGCAATGCTGAAAAAGTCTTCATTGCCATGGGCGGACGCGTCATAGATGCAGCGATGGTCTCCCGACGGCTCCGCCTGCCAGATAGAGCCGTATTTGTCGCTGAAATAGACCTGCTGCGTCTCATCAATGGCGGCGTACATCAAATACCGGTAAGCAGACGGATACGCATAGACCTGCTGTTCTGTCACCGTTCCCGTATCCACATCGAGGCGGCACAGGGCAAAGCTGTCCTGATCCACCCGCACAAAGGAGAGACCGCCGTCCTGCCAGACCATGCCGTAAATCCGGTTGCGGTTTTCTCCGCCGGTGTCCAGATCATGGGGCTGCTCATAGAGATAGTCCACAAAGCCGCCGTGGCTGTTATAGACCGCAATGCGTTCTGTGGCCACATCCTTGCCGTTGTCGGACAAAAGCCGGTCATGGATATAGAGATTGCCCGCTTCGTCAGCCGCCAGTGTCTGGGCATAGTAAAATCCCTGAGCCTGCGTGCCGCCGGGAATGGTCCGAATATACTGCCCCTCCTCGTTCAGCACCAGAATACTGGTACTGCCGCCGGCAATAATATACGTTTGATCGCCCGCTCCATAGAGCATTGCAGTGGGGTCTCCGATGGTCACGGTACGGCTGCGGGGGTCCAGCCGCAGCTCCTTGAGTCCGGTCAGGACCGCCGCCGTACAGAGTACCGCCAAAAAAAGGCACAGGGCAAGTCTGTATTTCCTCCAAAATGCGTTCAAGCGTCGTTCTCCCTTCTCGCAGGGTTTAGGTTTGCAGAATCACCGTGTATTTGCTGACCAGCTCGCTGGGCCGGTACCGCAGCTTGTTGACCCGCAGCCCCTCCAGACCCATATCCTCGCACCAGTTCAATCTGGGCGGATGACCCGGAAGCTGCGCACAGTGATAACTTAAATAATACGTCAATCCACGGAAATTTTCCACATTTTTTTGAAAGGAATAGCAGGCGCAGTTTCCCAACGTCTCTCCCAGAGCAAAGGCCACCGGTTCGCCGTCCAGATAGACGACGCCGCCATAGTATTCCCGGTAATTCCAGAGCTTCCGAATCCGTGCAAAGGCCCGTTGTTCACAGCCGTAATAGCAATCCGTGCAGTTGTGCCAGCCGCACCACCGCTGGAAGACCGTCAGCGCCTCGTCAAAGGTTTCGACGTTCAGCGGACGAAACTCCGCCGCACCCCGGCTGGTAAACTGTTTCAATTCCCGGCGCTTGCCCCGATTCTCGCCGCCCTCCAGGTTGAGAAAGTCCGATACAGTATAGACGTAGTCGCTCCAATCCCGGTCTGAAAACAGCTCCATGGGGCGGTTCAGCTGTCGGTAAAGTGGAACCCACTCCTCCGGTACATATTCGATTTGCAGGGGCTGTCCCAGGGCGGCAAACAGTTCTGTCAGCAGGTCCACGGCTCCAACGATCCGGCGGGATGGGCCGGGCATGACAATGGCCGCCGGGACCCGATCCAGGGTGATGTATACCACAGCCAGAGCATCGTCAATCAGCCGGTAGGTGTAGTGGAAAACCTTGTCCCAGGCCCAGAAATTTGTAAAGGAAAGGTCAAAGAAAATGCTGGTTTGGCTGTACCGGTCCACCAGCGGACCGTCCTCCGGTTGGAAGGTCCGGAAGCCGTAGCGGCCCAAGACCCATTCCTTCCACCGGGCCGGATGACATATCTGGGGACAAGCGCTATGGGGGGTGCTACTCGTCTGAATCACTGCCTTTCTTGATCGGTTGCTGTTCCCATGAGAGTTCTTTCAAAATGCCGTCCGTCAGAAGCAGGACGCGGTCGCAGCCTGCCAGGACTTCGGACCGGGCGGCAAACACCACGCAGGTGCGTGCGTCTCGCCGGTCCGGTATCCTGTCTGTCAACAGAATGTCCATACCCTGCCAGCCGGCAATCCGGCGGCGCATAGAGGCCCGATTATACCGTTCCAATTCGATGCCGCCGTAGTAGATGTTTCCGCCGGTGGGCCGCAGCATGCCGGTCATCAGTTTTGCCAGCGTCGTTTTTCCAGCACCCGTGGCACCAAGAATGCCCACCAGCTCCCCCGGATGCAGCCGCAGACTGACGCCCCGCAGCAGCGGCGTCTCACCGTCGGAATAGGAAAATGTTACGTCTTTCAATTCCAAAACGCTCCCCAGCGGCGGCAGGGCTACACAGCCTTTGGGCTGCCGTACCGCCGCAGGCAGCAGGCAGCGCAGCGCCCGCAGTCCCTGTCCCGCGCGGACCGCTCCCAACAGCGCCATCAGGGGCAGCACAATGACCGGTAAGTACAGCAGCAGCGTCCTGGCCAGCCGCGCCAGAGAAATTCCCCGTCCCAGAGCCGCATACAGCAGAGGCAGCAGCAACACGGCTGCCGCCGCGCCGCCAATCCACGCCGGAAGCGTCAGGCAATGGGACCGTTCTTCCAAGGGGAAGGGTTGCTCTACTCCCAACCGCCGCGCCGGTCCCGCCTGGAGGAACCATGCCCGGCGGCACACCGCGCCGTTCTGAGGCTCCGGCTGCCGTGCCGTCATCGCATAGGTCAAAACAGCGGCAACATACAGGACCAGCGCAAACCCGACGCCCATACTGTAGGCCGCCGGAAAACTGTCCGCCAGGGCCGATGCGATCACCACTGTGGAGATGGCGTTCCAAACGGTGGCCATCAGCCAGACCATGGACTGCTCCCCATGGGCCCGGAACGTCGCCAGCTGGAACGCCGTCTCCGCCGGATGGTCCAGCCGTTCAGCGGCATACAACCGGATACCGACGGCCGGCATGGCCGACAGCACACCCTTCTCGGCGGCCCTCCGGATCATCCGGCGACCGCTGACGCTCAGCAGGCCCAACAACAGCAGCATACCCATCACCGACACGGCAATCTGCCAAAGCCCGGACCGTCCGGCAGCCAATCCACCATTGGACAGCGCACGATACACCAGCTGTGCCATCAGAATACACAGGCCCCCCCGCAGCAAAGCCCACAGGAGCAACAGCAGTCCCTCAAACCAATTCAGACCGCCCAGGAATCGCCGCAGCAGCGTTCCCGTTTTCAGCCGCTCACCGGGAAAATCCACCGTCGCACCATAGGCCCGCCGTTGGAACTGTCGGCTGTTTGTCTCATTGAGATACACCCGCCGTCCGGTTCCCTCGTCCAGAAAGTAATACCGTCCGCACCAATCCGGCAGCGCCGCCAGAACGATGCCCTCTTCGTTCTCCAGCAGAAACGGTCCGGCGGCGTTGCGGTACCAGTCCCCCTCCAACGTTGTCCGGCTCAGCACCAGGTCCGTTTCCTCGTTGAGGACCTCCACCGCCATTTCCAGCGTCTGCACCGTTGGGGGCAGTCCGCTGTAGGAAAGATGATAGTAGGTCAACAGCGCTTCGATGCCATGGAATGCGGCCGCAGTCTGTACACCACTTTTATGCACGGCTGACCACCTCCCCATCGATCCACGCGCTTCGCTCCAGCAGCGTGACCTGTCCATGCTCCACACGGCAGGCCAAATCACCCAGACGCAGACGGGCCGGGTCCTCCGTCAGCACGACCGTACCGACGCCCCGGCGGCGCAGCGCGCGGAACAGCTGTTGTTCCGTCTCCGGGTCCAGCCGTTCCGTCAGACCGTCGGCAATGAGAACGGGCGCCCCCCTTGCAAAGGCACAGGCCACCTCCAGCAGCACCTGTTCCCCCGCCGACAGCGTCGCCGCCGGCGTGTCGTACCCCTGCCGACGCCGCAGAATGCTCGGATGCAGCAGGGCATCGGAAGCGGCTTCCACCACTGCATAGTCGGTGATATCGGTGCGCCCTGCGGCAATGTTCTGCCGCACCGTTCCCTGGGGCATGGGGAGACCGCCGCCCAGCAGCGTCACCATCTGGCAGCGTTTCCGCTCCCCCAGGGCCGTCAACTCCGTGGCGCCCAGATAAATCTGCCCCTGCCGGGGCCGTTCCAATCCTGCCGCCACTGGGCCCAGAACCCGGCGCACCACTTCCTCCGCCGCTATCATCAGAATTTCTCCCCGGCGTACCGTCACTGTGATACCACGGGCCACCACAGCGTCTCCGTCGGCCTGCTGCAGCGAAATGTTTTGCAGCGTCAGACTGTTGGCCGTTATCGGAACATCGGCTGCCGCTTCCTCATCCCGGCCCCGCACCAAAGCCGTCATTTCGTTCATCCAGCGGATGCGGGCCTGTTGCTCCAACAGCCGGGGAAACGCCCCCATGGAAAGGGCGCTGCCGATGGTCAAAGCCATGCAGCCCGCCAAGTCCGCCATACCGGCACGGCCCGCCGTCATTTCCGCCAGGCAGAGCAGCAGCACCGCCAGCAGCTGGACACCGGCTGCCACCCACCAGAGCCATCTCTGATGGGATATGGCGCTGGGCCGCTCCACAGCGCCCGCCAGACTGACCCATTGCTGAAACCGGGCCGATGTCTGTCCGCCGAGCCGCTGTTCCTCCGCCGCTTCCAGGTCCTCGGCCGCTTCCTCCGCCGCCAGAAATCTGGCCCGGTCGGCCAGCTGCAAATCGCTGTACACCTGTTCCCTTCCGCCATGGCAGACGGCGGCCAAGACCGCCGCCACCACCGCAGCGGCTAGGCCCGCAGTCCAATTCTGCATGGCTACCACCGCAAGACAGGCAATACCGCCCGCCAGCTGCAACCGGCATGCCATGGACTGGGCCTCGGCAGCTGGTACGGCCTTGCAGGCCCGGGCCGCCACATCCAGTCGGTAACGGCTGGTTTTCTCAAAAAAGGTACTGGTTTCCCCCTGCAAAAACTGCTGAAATTGTCCGCATTCCTGTTCCTCTCTGCGGCGGCGATACCGGCGCAGCACAATTCCCTGCACACCGGCCGCCGCTCCCTGCAACGCCAGCACCGCCAACAGTCCCAGGCAGATGGCGCGCCCGCTTCCGGTCTGCGGCGAAGACAGCTGCGTGGCAATGCCGCGGGTCAGCACCGCCAGGGCCAGACAGAGGGTAATGCTCCAAAGCTGTGCCGCCGCCAGCAGCGCCGGTCCCGCCGCACCGCCCATTCGCCGGCCCTGGGATTTGGGACGCCGGGGTGTTTCCGATTCCCGCTCCCCGGTAAAACAGACGGCCACACCGGTAAACCCCTCGGCAAACGCCCGACGGGTCAACACCTGCCGCCCATTTTCAGGAGAATAGAGGTACACCCGTCCGTGGCGAACACCGGTGACCACCACAAAGGCGTGGAAGTTCCAATGGGCAATCAGAGGCATGGGGGCCTGGGCCAGTTCCTCCGGAGTCATCCGGTAGCCCTGGGCATAGATGCCCCGCTTCCGCGCCTCCGTCACCAGATCGGCGGCACTGGCAATGGGACGTTCCAGCAGTTCCCGTGCCGGTACCGTCCCCTGATAGCAGGACAATACCATTGCCAGCGCTGCCGCAGCATTTTCTGTGGGGCTGGTTTGCAGGATCAGCTCCACACGGCTCATGGGCCGACGCTTTTTCACCCTTGTTCCCTCCTCTCCTCAGGAGCGTATGTACGCCCAAGGCGTCATCTCGCTGGTAATCACCTCCAGGTCACAGAGGGTACCGGTCTCAATGGCCAATTTGCCGCCCTCGGCTCTGGACCAGGCGCCCGTCTGCTCCTCGGACCCGGCCAGCAGCGTCACACGGACTTCCACAATGTTTTCATTCTGGGGTACGATTTCACTGGTATAGAACCGGCCCAACGCCTCGCTGATATCCATCTCTGTGATGGGATAGTCGTAGATATCGCTGACCAGTCCCTGGACGTAGCCATACTCCTCTCCGTCCGCCGTGCCGGGATACACCCGGACCTCCATGCCCTTTTTGATGGACTGGGCCACGGTGGATGGGACATAGGCGCGAATCTCCGCCTCATTGGAATAGCGGTCGGAACTGGTAATGCCCGCCACCAATTCACCTGCCGAGATGGCGCTGCCTTCCTGGACCAGGTCCACCACCCGGCCCGATATCGCAGTATAGATCATGGACGACGTCTGATACTCCGCGTACAGACGGTCCAGTTCTTCCTGGGGCGCCTGGGCCGCCTGGGCCGCTTCGATCTGCTCCAGCAGCTCCTGCTGGGGCACAATGGCGATGAGGTCCCCGGCCTGTACCGTGTCGCCCACTTCCACCTGCACATAGGTCACCAGGCCGTCCACCTGGCTGTTGACCTGTTCGATGCCGTACTGGGGAAAGACCACGCCGGTGGCCCGCACGCTGGTGACCACCGTCCCCCCAAAGCACCAGACCAACACACCGGCGGCGGCCAGCAGCAGCACCGCAGCAGCCAGCCAGGTGACGGGCGGCGTCAGTCGGGGCCGTCGGAAGGTTTGCGGCCCGTCGTGTTCTGTGGGGCGTCTGATAAAAATACGCTCAGCATCCATGGGGCTCACTCCTCCACAAAGTAAAACTTTCCATTGTCCGATACCATGATCTGCGGCGAGCGGCCTGTCAGCCGTCCCTGGGCGTCAAAGGCCAGGGAGCCGCCAACACCGTCGTATCCGTCCTGCCGCAGGGCTTCGGCAATCTTGGCCGGGTCCGTGCTGCCGATGCGGACGGCTGTATCGCCGATCATCCGGACGGAATCATACAGCTGCACCGCCCACTGGGTCGGCTCCGTGCCGTATTTCTCCCGGTACCGCGCATAGAAGTCATCCACTTTTGCACTGGACTCCAGCGGTACCGGCTGGGCAATATAGATGTCATCGCTCACATCGCCGTCGGCCAGCAGATAGTCGGTATAGTCAAAGGAGAAATCGCCCAGAATGTTCATCTCCGGGTTTTGGTGCCGCACCAGACGGAGAATGTCGAAGGCGTCCTCCGCCAGATACTGGCTGACAAAGACCGTATCCACCTGTAGGGCTTCCCAACGCGCCAGCATGGCGTCCAGTTCCGGCTGCAGCGGCGTGGTGGTGGTCACGTCTACCACCTCCATGCCGGTTCCCTCCACGCCCCGCAGGAATGACCGCGCCATGGTCCGCTCGTAATCCGTGTCACTGTGGTAGATGGCGATGCGGTTGATATCCTCCCGCTCCGCCGCATAGGCGGCGATGGCCGCCCCCAGGTCGCTTTCCCCGTACCCGTTGCGGAATACCATGGAATAGCCGTTGGTAAACAGGCTGTCCGGCGCGCTGTAATAGGTCACCAGCAGCTTTCCGGCGCTGTCCAGCACATCGGCCGCCACACCCAGAATATTCAGGGAGGACGTTCCCACCACGGCGGTAATCTCCGGGTCGGAACGAATGGCGTTGAGGGCTTTCATCCCCTGCTGAAACACCGAGCCGTCCTCGTAAAACTCATAGCTGATGGTATAGCCCTGTCCACCGTACAGGGCGTTCAGGTCCTCGATGGCCATGGCAATGCCGTTGGTGTAGCTGTCGTCCGCCACAAAAACCACTTCGGTATCCAGAACGGCGATTTTCATGGTTTTGTCATCGGCTCCGGCAGCGGCGGCTGATGCGCAGCTCCCAGCAGTCAGCAGCAGCGCCGCACTCAGAAGCAGTACACAAAATTTCTTCATTTTCTCACCTGATTCATTGCAAGTCGTTGTTCCCTCTGCTATAATCGCACAGGAAAGGAGTGGTTTCCATGGCACTTCCCGACCGGGAAATCAACACGGTACTGGATCAGTTCAATCAAAAATGTCTGGAAGACCCGGAGTTTGCCAAGTTGGCAGAGGAAAATCCCATCTCCGCCTTTGATCAGCTGGCCAAGGCCCACGAAGCAACCCTGGCCGCCCAGGAGGACGCCGGATTCCCGCTGCCTGTGGCGGGAAAAACGCTCTCACTGGAGGAATTGGCACAGGTTCGCTGACCTACGTTCCATCCAACCCGGACGCCGCAGTACGGCGTCCGGGTTTTTTGCGCTCAAGAGGTAAACGTCAGATTCTGATACATGGCCATGAGACTCTGATCCACTGTCCTGTCGGTACCACCGGCATTTTTTCCGCCGAATCCGCCCATCTCAATGGCGTACAGAAAATCCGTCATTTCCACATTAGCCGACTGAATCATATTGAAAACAGCGGCATATTGTTCTGCTGCCTCCAGCTGTCCGGCGGACAGGGGCAGCTTTTCCTGCTTGGCCGTCTGAAGGCCCTCCAACGATAGCGGAGGCAAGGCGCTCATCTGCATCATGGCGCCCTGGCAGGCGGCTACCTTGCTGTCCCGTTCCTTATTGCGGGCGTCCTGTCGCTTTTTTTCGCTGTCCTGGGCAACTCCCACCGCATCCCGTACAGCGCCCGGCAAACCAAACAGACTGCCTACCATGCTGACGACAGCGCCGATCACTTTATTCTTGAGGAAGCTTCCGATCAAGCCGGCGAGGCTTCCGATCAGGCCGAGCGTGCTGAACAAGGCGTCTTTTCTGGAATCGGATGCCGCCCCCTTGCTGGCCATACGGCTGGCCTCCAACACTTTCATACTGGTAAGCAGATTCTTCTGCTTAGAGGTCAACTCCGGCTTGCTGGGGTCCTCCTGGCCGGGACCATTGGCGGCAGTGCCCGTTCCTTCGGCCATGGCCGCATCGATCATGCCCGCCAATCCGCCGGTTCCATCCGGTTTGGCAGTGGCATTGAATTTTTTCCCTTTGACCCGCTCGCATACGTCGCCAATCAAACGGCTGCGTCCCGTCCGGTTGGCGGCGGGAATCGTTCCTTCCAGCTGCTTGCCCAAGGCCTGGATGCTCTTCTTGGCCATCATATCCTTTTGGCGCATCTCCTTGGCTTGTTGGCTGTCTGCTGCCAAGCCCAGCGTATCGCCGGTGACACCGGAAAAGCTGCTGATGTGCCCCAGAACGTCGCCGGCCTTCTTATTGTTTTTCTCGTCGGCTATAGAGGAACCAAATCCGGACAAACTGCTCACCGCCCCGAAGCCCTGACCGGCGACGCCAACACGGGCCAAGTGATCCGCAGCCCCCGCTGAGCCAATGCCGGTGTCAATGCCTGCGGCTGTATTCTTGGCCTGCATTGCCTGAATCTTTCGCTTGCGCTCGGCCTCCTGGTCATGCAATGCCTTGCTGCCCGTCACAAGGCCAATCGTATCGGTTCCAGCACTCACCGCTCCCGTCACAAGGCCGGTTCCGGAACTGATTGTACCTAATTGTTCATTTTCTGACGCCTTGCCTTGTTTGGCGAGTTCTTCATTGATGTCCGCTGCACCGGACAGCATATCCGAGCCAACGCTGGCAATACCGTTCACGGCCTCGGCTTTTCCGACCTGCCGGTCCACTTTGTCCAAAGCAGATTCCGCCACGTCTCCCCGCAGATGGGCGCCTGCCCGACTGTTGAATGCGTCGTTGTTCTTCGCCTCCAAGTCCTCCACGCCGGCTGTACCTTTGCGCACATCGGCCACCGCCTTGAAGAATTGGCCGCAGGCCGGGTCCGACAGCATATTGTCAACAGTTGCGGGAAACGGCGAACCGGTGGCCGGATTTTCTTTCATCGCCGCCTGCTCGATGCCCCATTCCACATTCTCTTTGGCCTTGTTCACCTGGGGCGCTACATCTTTCATCCGGTCCAGTATCTTCTGGGCCTGCGTGTAAACAAAACTCTCCTTGGCGGCGTCCTCGCTGGACAGTTCTTTCTCTGCCTGAACATAATCATCCATCAGTTCCTGCAGGCCGGGAATATATACCTCCAGGCCGGATTCCGCCTCATCGATCTTTTTTTTCTTGCTTTCCAGATCCGCTTTTCCCAGTGTACCGCCCTTGATTTCCTGGGCGATGGCCTGCATGGACTCGACTCCCATCACTGAGTTGTTGGCCGCCACTACCACCTTTCCGGAAATTTCCGTACGGATTTCCAAAGACCTTTTCTCTCTCTCCCGGTTCTCCACTTTGGGGTCCGGCTCTGTGTCATCCCGATGGATGCCGCCATCTCCGGCGGCCACATGTGCCAGTTCATGGGCAATGAGATGCTGACCCTGCTGGCTGTCCGGTTCATAGGCGCCGCTGCGGAAATAGACATCCTGGCCCCGGGTAAACGCCCGTGCCGAAATGCTCCGGCTGGCCCGATCCGCTCCGGCGCCAGTATGGACCCGCACTCCGGAAAAATCCGCGCCGAAGGACTGCTCCATGGAACCTTGCAGCCCCATGGGCAGCGGGCTTCCGGCCCCCGCCAGGTCCATGGTGGACAGGTCTGCCTCACCGCCGGCGTCCGCCGCCCCTTCCGGGGATCGAAAGAGTCCGCCGCCCACAACACTGTCGGCCATCTGTTCCGCTGCTATCTCTGCCGGGTCATGGGGCGAAGAAACCCGAAAGCGACTCATTCCGGCTGCCGGTCCATCCGGCGAGCGGAACAGGCTTTTGGATTTCTGATCGCTCTCAAAGCGTTCCTGCTCAAACATCTGCGCCGCCTCCTCTCACGCGCCCTGTTTCGCCAGTGCCTCATCTGCTGTCAACGCTCCCTGACCAATGGCCTGTCCCAGGGGTGCAATATCCTCTGCCTGCTGGCAGAAGGCAAACACCGTCGTCCGCAGATGGGCTTCCTCCATCACAATCGCCGGTTCCAGGGCCATGGTGTATTTCATGCAAAGACAATCCTGGAAGACCAACAGTGTCCCCAGCAGAAACCGGCTGTTGCAGGCAGCGGCAAACCGCTCCAACTCCGCCCGCTGGGCTGGACAGGCCGGTGTCAGCGGCAGATAGAACTGTACAAATGTGGTGGAAAGGTTCTCTCGATGGGTGGGAAGCACATTGCAGGAAATCTCCCAGCCTCCAGGCGCGTCGCCCATACGGATGATACCGGTGGGAATCCCCTTTGTCTCCTCTGCGGGCAGCGGTTCCAAGGTCATCCCCATGGGCTCCAGCGCCTCCCGGATCTCCTCCAGCACGCTCATTCCATACGTCAAAGATTGCTCGTCCATTGCCATGCCGCTCCTTTCTTGGTTGCCGGTCCTGTCTCCATGGGCCGTCATGGCAGCAGGTAGCCGTATTCGCCGTAATCCTCCCGGCGCATGATTTTGCCCTGTTTGGTCAACTCGTACTTGACGGCACGGACAATGTGCCGCATCCCCACGGCCTCTCCGGCACGCGCCGCCATGAAAGAGGCCACCAGGGCGATATTCTTGATGCTGCCGCCGGTGATCTCAAACTGTTCCGCCAGATAGTCCCAGTCCACATCCGGCTCCATGGGCGTCTGTGCCGGAAATATTCCCTGCCAGATGGCCTTTCTGGCTTTGGTATCGGGAAAGGAAAACTGAATCACATAACTGATGCGCCGGAAAAAGGCGCTGTCGATGTTCTCCTTGTAGTTGGTGGTCATGACGGTGATGCCGTTGTACTCCTCCATTTTTTGCAGCAGATACGCCGTCTCCAAGTTTGCGTTTTTGTCGTGGGAGTCCTTGACCTCCGTGCGCTTGCCCAGGATGGCGTCCGTTTCGTCAAAAAACAGGATCACATTGGATTTTTTTGCTTCCTCAAACACCTGGTTCAGGTTCTTTTCCGTCTCGCCGATGTACTTGGACACCACTCGGGATAAATCCACCTTGTACATCTCAATCCCCAGGTCATTGGCGACCACCTGGGCGGCCATGGTCTTGCCGGTGCCCGGCGGACCGGCAAAGAGCATACTGACGCCCTTGCCGTAGGCCAGACGCTGGTCGAAGCCCCACTGGTCATAGACCACATGCTGATAGCGGATCTGGTCACAGGCCATATGGAGCATTTCCTTTTCCGTCTCTGCCAGCACCAACTGGTCCCAGGTGTGGCGGGCGTCAATCCATGTGGCATGCTCTCCCAGCTTGTGGGAAATCTGCCGGTAGGCGGCACGGGTCAGCTGCCGCCGGTCCAGAGGACCGTGGAGCAGGGCCATTCCCGCCGCCGTTTTGGCGGTACCGTCGATCTGCCCCGGTGTAAAGGCGAACTTGTTGGCCAGTTCCGCCCCATCTGCCGGTTCTGACAGAGGCAGCGCTCCCAGGGCCTGTCCCCAAAGGGCGATGCTCTCGGCTTTGGTGGGCGGCTCCACCGGCACGTCCAGCCAGCGGCGTCCGGTTTCCAACTCCGCCGTCACCGTGTCCTCCTGGGCCAGCACCAGCACTACGCCGGAAAACCGTCCCGCCGTGTCCAACACCTGTTCCGCTGTCTCCGGCTCTTCCAGAAGACAGTCGAACCGACGCAGGACCAGCATGCCCTGTTCCAGAATGGCCGCCCGCCCCGCCGTGCGCAGGGCTGCAAAAAACGTCTCCCGTTTGCCATGCACCGCCTGGGCGCAGTCAAAAAACACCGCCGCCGTGTCCAGCAGCTGGGCCACCCGCCGGGCCTGGGTGGACCGGCCGGAACCGTTCTGGCCCCGCAGGCACACATACAGCGTCTCCCGCTGGTCGCCGTCGGCGGCAATGGCCGACGCCAGCGCCGCTGCCTCCCGCTCCCGCAGCAGCAGGGGCGCTCCCTCCCCGGGCGTATACAGCTCCACGCCCGACGCCCGCCACCGGGCGTCGCCGTTTTGCAGCAGAAAATCCGCTACACGCCGGTCCAGGCTGCCATCGGCCTGCAAAAAGGCGAACTCCGCCTTCTCCTCCAGCGACCGACGCTGCCGGTGGTACTGGGACACCGCCTCCGCTGTGTCCGCAAAGTGGAACAGCTTTACCGTCAGATCAAAGCCGGGCTGCCGGAGATTGGGGTTGCCACGCAGCTGGCCCAGCCACAGGCCGAACCGCTCATCATAGGCCGGAAGCAGCCACAGTAGCAGTCCAAACCACTCCAAATCGGTCAGGCGCAGCACTTCCCGCAGATACTGAGCCGCCAGAAACCGCCCCTGCCGGGCGGTGGCCTCCGCCCGACTGTCGATGTGGAACCGGGACTTGTCAAAGTCCCGCAGCACAGACGGCTCCTCGGCTGCCGGGTCTGCCGCCGGTGTCCCGGAAACCGGGGCGTAACAGGCCGTATAGGCCGTCAGCAGCAGTTCGCACCACCGAATCAAATCCAGCAGGTGCTCCTCCGGCGCGCCGTAGGGTACGCCGAACTGTTTCGGGTCGAAATACCGACCGTACCAGGATGCCACGGGGGTTCCTCCTCTCTCCACCGGTTCGGTGTCCTTACGGAATCTGATGCTTCATCTGGCCGGGATTGTTGATGCTGATGACGCCGCCATAGGCGCACATCAGCTTGGAACTGTTGTTCAGCGCCGGTTTGTTGGCAATGAGCACCGTGGGACACCCCGGAGCCCAGGGGGCCGGAATCACCGGCACACAGGGCATGGGGGTCAGCACCCCCATGGCTGCCGCCGTGGCCGCCGCCACGGTGGGATTGGCCATGGACGAGCACATGCCAAAGGGCATGATATTTTTCATAGGCACATTGTCCATAATAGTGGCCGCCGGTAAATTAGAGGTCAGTACCTTGTTTTCCGGCGTCACCACCAGACTGGACGGCGCCGCACCGAAGGTACACTGACACATGGCGCCCATGCAGACCTGATTACCCATCCATTTCCTCCTCTGCTGTCCATACAATGGTTGCCTCTTTCCTGGGAGACGGCGGTGCGGTCCGGAACCGCTGCTCCCGCTGCCCGTACCGGAATACAAATTCCACTTCCTCCCGCTGTAGGAACAGGCCCACGGCGGGCAGGATGGCCGCACCGTCCCGGTCTGTCTCCAGGTCCCACAGAGGGCGCAGCAGCGTACCCGCCTGCAAGGGCTGTGCCAGTGGTTCCCACAGATCGTACCGCCCGGAATCGGCATCCCGGCCGGTGATCAGCAGGTCCGCCGCCGGTTCCGTGGAGACGCAGCAGTGCTGGTATACCATACCCGGCCCATGGCCGCCCGCCAGGGTGAGCGCCCGGTCTCCCGGCTTCGCCGGTTCCACCAGCCGCAAACTGCCCACCGGCGTCAGCAGCTCCGCCCGGACCGCCCTGTTAGCCAGAGGCGTCTTCCCCAGCAGAAACCGCAGGCGGAAACAGGAAATTCTGGACAGGTTGGGGC
This sequence comes from Candidatus Avoscillospira sp. LCP25S3_F1, assembly GCF_052117125.1. NCBI lineage: Bacteria > Bacillati > Bacillota > Clostridia > Eubacteriales > Oscillospiraceae > Candidatus Avoscillospira > Candidatus Avoscillospira sp. LCP25S3_F1. The sequence goes on from NZ_JBQKJT010000008.1 coordinate 94,408, forward strand.
TGTCCGGTGCACAGGGCATCAGCACCACCTCCGGGATATGGGCCGGGACCGGCGGCAACGTCCGCCGCACGGTCTGATACCCCGGCGCATCAATGACAAAGGTATGGGCCGTGGGCGGCAGATCGGAAAAGAGATACACGCCATCTCCTCTGGCCACGCAGGGGACCCGGCAGCCATCCACCAGAATAGACGCGCCCCGGACCGGTTCCTTGTGACAGCTGTCCAGCAGCTGAAACGCCGCGGACAGACGGTGCAGAGTCCTCATGGCCGCCGCTCCTTCTGTTCCATGCCCAGCCGAATCTCCTGAACCCTGGCGGCGGGTTTGGTGACCACGGCGGATTCCAGCTGCACCGGACCGACTTTATAAAACACACTGAGTTTATAGGATTCTGAAAACATGGTCCAGATTTTTGTCTTTTCCTCCAGTTCCATCTGTACCTGGCTGACGCGGATCACCTCGCCGGCGGCCCGCAGCGCCTGGGGCATATACTGCTCCGGCAGACGCTTGTTGTCCTCCAATACCTGGATGACCCGGCCCATAATCATCTGTTCGTCCAATGTCCGGGTCTCCTTTTCCGCCTTGCTGGCCACGGAGATCATCATGGACAGATTCAGCGACACCGGCGGATTGCGCTGGGAGCCGTCAGGTTGGAGCACCGGTCCATTGGACCGCATTTCCCCCGCCTCTGAAATATCGTAGAGATGGATACCCACCACAAAATTTCCCCGGTCGTGGGGGTCGCAGACGCCGATCTGCTCCCGCTGGGCCACCGGCTCCGGCACCAGCTCCGCTTGCAGCAGCTCCACAATGGTGCGGCTCACGTCGGAAATTACAGAATACGTTGCCATTGGTTCCTCCTTCCCGGCTCAGGGGGCCGCATACAACAGTTCATAGCCGCCCAAGGTCATCCGCTCCATCCCGCAGCATTCCAGCAGGGTATCCAGGGGCAGATAACACGTCTGACCGAACCGGATCAGGGGCTGTTCCATTTTTTGCAGCCGGTCATTACAGTAGGCGTCGCTGGAACCCTTGGTCATCTCCAGCACCACGCCGCCGCCCTGTAACACCACCGTGTCGTTGTCCGCCATTTCCACAATGGTTCCGCCTAAAAAGGCGGCGGCATCGTCCAGAGACAGCAGAATGGTATCGTCATAAGTAAAGACCGCCCGGGTCAGGCTCAGGGGCGTTCCCGCCGCCACCAATACACCCGGATTCATGGCTCCGGCCTTGTTGGAGCGTTCCACGATGGCCGCCGTCTCCTGTTCCATGCTCTGCCGCACCTCGGCGGATATGGCCGGATATCGCCGTAAAATATTGGAAAAGCGGGAGGTGATAATGTCTTGAGCTGTGGCCGTCCCAGCGGTATCGAGGAACTCGCCGTCCCGCAGTCCGGCACACAGCAGAATGACCGCCACATCGGTACTGTCCGCCCCGGCAGTCCGCTCGTCCAGATAGCTCAGGCACCGGGCCGCCAACTCCGCCAACTCGCCGGTACCGTCGTATCCGGCGCTTTCCAGCAGCTGCGCCGCCGGTTCGCTGAGGTCCTCTTCCACCCGGCGCAGCGTCTCATCGGGGTTGGTGGCCGCCGCCACTGCTGTGCCGATGGCCCCCAGATTGCCATTGGCGGCTTCCATCTGCTCCAGCGTCGCTTGCAGCTGCTCCGTCTCATATTGAAGCTGCTGTAGCTGAATCGTGTTTTCAAGATACGTCCGCAGCGTGCCGTCCGGGTCTCCCAGGGCAATCATCTGGTCAATATTTTCCCGGATGGCTGTTGTGTCCTCCCCGTTGCCCAGAATGGTCAACAGTTCGTCCCGCAGTTCCTCCAGCGTAGGCTCCCCCTGGGCATCCTGTCCCGGCTCACCCGACGGTGTCTGACTACCCGACAACGCCTGACTACCCGACGACGTCTGACTACCCGACGACGTCTGATTGCCTGACGGCGTCTGACTGCCCGATGTAGCCGAATTGTCCGACGGTGTTGTGGTGGTTTCTTCTTCCGCCGGGGGCTCTGTCTGCGTATCCTCCGTTGCGGACGATGTGCCGCCGCTCGCTCCGTTGGATGTATCGGCATCCGTTCCACCCTGGTCCGCCGCCGGAGCATCCTGCGCCGTCTGTTCCGTTCCGGCGGTTCCGGCGGCGCTGTCGTCCGCCTCCGGCACCGCCAGCGCTGCTGTGGACAGAATGGACAGGGCGGCGGCCAGGCTCACAGTCATCAGCAGCCAATTACGTTGTTTCTTACGGTGCATGGTCTCACCTCCCGGTCAATAGCCGCCGCACTCCACGGCCAGAATCTTCTCCCCCGCCGCGTCGTAATAGAGTTTGATGTAGTAGTTGCTCATCAGGTATTTATCCACACGGCCCTGCTGGGGCAGCGCCAGCGACAATTGGCTGGCCGCTGTCTTGCGCTCCGCCGTCAGGTCCAGTGTCAAGGTGGAAAACCGCTGGCCCAACAGAGCCGTCACTTCCTCCTCACTGCTGTCCCGGGTGATATCCAAAAATCCCTCCTCCACATCTGCCAGGACATTTTGGCAGGTGTAAAGGCCTGTCCCGTCATCGACGCAGAGAAACGCGGTCCCCAGGTTCAAATAAGTCAGAATCTGATATGTCCCCTCCACGGCGGTATAGCCGGGCGTTCCAAAGGCGGCGGCGATATCCTCCGGTGTGGCTCCCAGATAGCCCATATAGTTGACGTTGTTTTCGAGAAATTCTCCCGTATAGAGCGGCGAGCCCAACGCGTCGTACACAGTACCCGCGCCCTGCCGCTGCCCCTTGGAAAACGCACCCTGATAGAGCACATTGCCCTGCTCGTCGTAGAGCGTGCCGGTGCCCTCGTAGAGCCCCTGGGCAAACTGCCCCTGATAGATCAGCGTTCCATTTTCGTAATAGGAGCCGTTGCCCTCATACCGGCCGGCCACCAGATCGCCCCGGTAGCAGATCGTTGTCCCGTCAGCTTCATAGACCACGCCGCTGCCCTCCCACAGGTCATTGGCAAAATCGCCGTAGTACAGCAGTGTGTGATCCTCCGACCGGTATTCCATGCCCCGGCCGCTGCGCAATCCCTGGGAAAAGCTACCCTGATAAATCAGCGAGCCGCTTTCGTCGTACAGCCGTCCGTCCCCGTTGTACAGGTTGTCGGTAAACTGTCCCTCGTACCGCAGAACCCCATCCACATACAAAGACCCATAGCCGTCATAGGCGGCATTGCGGAACTGGCCTGAATACACCAGAGCCCCCTCTGTATCATACTGGGTGGCGGCGCCGGTCAGCTCGCCGGAAACCACGTCGCCGTCGTAGATCAGAACCCCCTGTTCTGTAACAATGCGGGCCGGTCCCGTATACCCGGCCAGTTTCCGGCTGTTGAGCAGAATGGTCGGCGTCCAGAGCCGCCCTTCCAGCCAGGGATAGACTACGGTGGAAAACACCGTCACCACCAGAACGACGGCCACCACGCTGAGGGCCAGAAACCGCTTGGACAGGTAGATGGCGCCGAACCGCACATAATCCTCCATGCTGGACGGCCGCCGCGTCATGGATTTGACCTGTGCGCGGACGTAGGTATTCAAATAGACGAAGGGCTTGGCCGCCATTTGGACCGCGCGGGTGATCTTCTTAGTGATGTTGGTGATCTGCCGCCCGACAACCTTGGAGACCTGGCTGAAGAAATTGAAATTCATAAGGCGTCTCCTTCCCGGTCACCGGCCCTGGGCTGCCTCCGCACGGAGGTGGGCATCACAGCGCATCAGATAGTACATGGCCACCGTGTCGCGCTCATTGGTTTGCAGCACGTCGGCAAATTGCTTCCGGGCCTCGTAATAGTTCCCCTGTTCATAGGCGTGAATGCCCGCTTCAAAGGACGTCCGGGTAACCAGATGCAGTTTCTTCTCATAGGGGTCCATGCCATCCAGGAACTCGTAGAGACTGGGACGCCCGGTGTCCCCGGCGCCGATTTCCCGGCAGTTGAAATAGCAGCTGTCGTCGATGCGTTCCACGGCTCGGGCCGTAATGCTGTAGCGGGTCCCCATCTCTTCCATCAGACTGGTAAGGGCATAGAGGTCCATGATGGTGCCGGAAATGGCCGTAATGGTCTGGCGCTTCCGGTTGCCCGCCACGCCCACCAGCAATTCGTCGGCGGAAATGAGCATTTTCAACTCCACAGCGCTGTTCTCCCGGGCCATGGTTTCCTTGAGGGCAATGGCTGTGTTCAACGCGTCCTGGACCTGCCACGGAAACAGCGCCAGCATACCCGAACCGTCAAAATGTTCGATGATGCCGTGGTTCCGGTCCACCACGTCAAAGACCTTGTCAAAATTCTCATTCATCAGGTCAAAGTACGCCTCGCTGTCCAGTTTCGCGCCGTTCAGGCTAAACTGCACATACAACAGGCTCATATCGCGGATGCTCTTGTCCCGCAAATTTAAATCGGTGACCTTGGTCTTGCCCAGAAGCTGAAACAGCTCCCGGGGAGTAAATTTGATGTACTCATTATTGAGCAGCACCATATTGGAAATGTACTGGTTCAGCTTCTCCGTCATCTGGTTGAAGCTCAGGCCGATATCCGCCAGTTCATCGCCGGAGGTGATCCGGGCCTGTACGTTCCAGCGGCCGGCGCTGATCTCCCCGATGCAGCGGCGCAGCTCTTTCAGGGGGCGGAACGCGCCCAGCAGCACCAGCAGCAGCCAAATTGCCAGCACCACCGCGCACAGCAGCACCGTGATCGCGCCGTAAAAAACCGGGCTCCGGTCCAGGACGGCGGTCAGGGCGTTTTGCTGAGGAACCCGGGCCTCCATCAGGCCCGCCGTCTGTCCGTCCGCCTGGAAAATGGGCTGGAAGCAGCTGATATAGGTCACGCCGCCCCGGTCAAAGGAGACACTGCTGCCCTGGTCCGCGCCATTCAGAATCGTCTCCGCCGTCTCTTCCGAAAACTCCATCCGCAGGGGCGACAGGGTTTTAGCCCACCGGAACGCGTCACGCTCCAGCGTCGTACCGACGCCGTAGCCGTCCTCCCCCTCCAGGGTATAGAGCAGAACGCCCACTTCGTCCATTCCAGAAATCTGTGCCGCGTATTGCCCGGCCTGTTCCAGCTGCTCTTGCAGCGTCTGCCACTGGGCCGCATCCATCTGCCGCAGTTCGTTCCAGTCCAGCGCATTGCCGTCCATCTGCGCTGCCGCTGCACGGGCTGCCGCTGCCAGACTTTGCTGGAGGGCCGCCGTTCGCTCCGCGGTCAGCAGATGCAGCATGGCGGCGGACAATAAGGCCAGCACCACCAGCACCGCAGGCAGAAACCGCAGCAAAATCCGGCCAATCAGTCGGGAGCGGTTGAACGCCACGCCAAGAATCCACCCGGCCAGGGACAGAACTGCCACCGTCCCAAGAAACACCCCCAGGACTTTGGCTACTTCCAGACCGCTCCATCCCCGGTGAATGTTGTCGATGACGCCGGTCTGGTCGCCAAAGCGCACCCACACCGGCTGCTCTCCCCGGAACGCCACTGCTTCCAACCCGCCGTATCCGGCAACCTGGACGTTCCGAAGCTGCCGGAATGCTGTCTCCGTTTGGCTGTCCACCACAGAGTCGGGGCTATACAGCCGTTCCGCCGTATAGTCCGCCGGATTCAGCACATAGTACGCGCCGTTGGTGCGGTCGAGATAATAGAGCCGGTCGTTTTCATCCGCCGACAGCCAGCCCACCAAACTGCCGCTGCCCACCAGGGACGTAAACGATTGACTGCTGCCGTCGGGCATATACGCCGTCAGGCTGCCGCCCCGGTCGGCGCAGACCAGTGTGCCGTCGGACAGGGCCGCGCAGTCCTCCACCGCTTCCGCCTGGTCTCCCAGGTCATAGTTTGCCAGAACCGTCGGCTCCTCCTCCCCGTAGGGGTAGGCGGCAATGACAGAGAATTCTCCCTGATTACAGCACAGGGCCAGCAGGGTTTCTCCCTGTAGTTGCAGCTTGCGAATATACGGCTCCGTGCTGTACTGGGACAGCGCCGACTTGTCCACCTGCATCACATCATCCTGCCGCTGGCCCTGGCTGTTCCAGGTCTGAACCGCTTCGGTCAGAATGATCTCCTGTACGGCTCCGGCGGCGTCCACCCGGCGCTCATACGCCTGTGCGGCAATGTACAGACTGCCGTTGCGGTCCACGACCAAATCCTCATACCGCATGAGATCGCCGTCTTCCGTTTCCCGGTCCAACTGCACCGTCCACAGCCGCCGGCCATCCGGTGAGACCCGGGTCAGCGTCCCCTCGTCGGAAAGCAGGTACAGACTGCCGGCGGCATCAAAGGCAAATGCCTCCGTACCGTCCAGGGCCACCCGCTGTCCGGTGACGGCAAACCACAGGGCTGCCGCCACGCCGAGGAGCACAATGACACTTATTTTGATCCATTTCATACTCGTTTCCCTCATCCCGGACGGTTCCCCGTTTTTTCTGTCCTACGCACAGCGCCGCCGTCCCGGGCGCTGCTCAATCCTTCTGATACTGGGCCAGCTGATCCCGCAGCGGCATCCGCAGAATGGTTCCGGCCTCCAGCGGGCCATCGTCCGTTATGCCGTTGAATCCGGCCACCAGCGGCCCGTAGGCCGCAGAGCCGTAATAGGCAACACAAACGCTGTCCAGCGTATCACCGGACTGAACGATGTAATCCTCCGAACGGAGGGGCGTTGACGGGTCCGGCACGCCGGTAAACGTCACGTTCTCCCGCTCCGGCTCCTCCGGCGGGTCCGTCAGCAGCAGACTGTCCCCCGTCTCCTCCTGGGACGCCACATAGGTGATGGCGCCAATGTCGGAGATGGGGCGGGCCTCCAGGGTTTGCCGTCCCGTGAAGCTGGTAATCAGATAGACTACCAGACAGAGGACCAGCGTCACCATACCTACCCAGGACAGCTGGACCAGACGGGCCTTTTTCCGCAGCACATACGCTTTGAGCGCCTGCACCGGCCCCGTGTCCGTCAATTCTTCCGCCGCCTGCTCCAAATCATGAATCATTGCCGGCAGACTGGGATACAGTCCGGCGCCGCATTTTTTATAGATGGTGCGCAGGGTTTTGTGATACGTCTTTTTCAGTTCTCTGCCCAGCAGAAACTGCATCAGGGAGGCGGTTTCCTCCCACACGCTGCATCCGCTCTCCTCCAGAAAGAACTCGGGATAGAGTAGATACCGCAGGTAAATCCGGTCCACATCGTCCACCAGCAAATTTTCCGGCTGCAACAGGCTGCACACCACCGGCTCCGGCAGATTCCCCGCCGCCGTATAGACCTGGAACAGGGCGGTGGTCAGCAATTGCAGCCGTTTACCCACCGCGCCCCGACAGCCCTCGTACCGTTCCAACAGACTGGGGCCCTCGCAATAGCGAAACACGGCGTAAAACTCCTGCTGCATACTGAACAGCTCCAGAAAGTCGGACCGCTCGCCTCGGCGGCAAAACGCCCCGTAGAGGTCCCGGAAAAAGGTCCGGCTCCGCTTGTCATGGGGAATGCGGTTGACCAGCAGCAATTCCTCGCTGCCCGGATGTTTGGCCACCTGAGCCGTCAGATACAGGGACTGCTCCAGCATTCCCAGATATTGCAGCATCGGACACGCCTGAATCTCCGCCACGCCTTCACCTCCTCTGTCCGTCGCTTTGCCCGAACCATGCCGGGCGGTTACTGCTTGCTGACCACCACATAGGCGCTGGCCCGAATATTGCCGTACTTGGCGCTTTGGGCCTGAATCTCATAGACGCCCTCCGTCGGCGGCGCCGTATACAGGCCGTTGCGGTCGATGCTGCCGCCGTTTTTCTCCACCACGCTCCAGAAGACCTCCTGGGTGGCGCTGCCCTCTACCAGGGCGGTAAAGCGGATTTGCTGCAAGGGCTCCACGTTGGCCGTATTGGGGGTGATGAGGACCGTCACACCGTCGGTGAGTTCCTCCTTTTCCACCGTCTCCTCCTGGGGACGCCAGGCCCACCAGCGCAGACGGATACTCTGCTGGCCCGTCTTTTCCAGGAGCTTCAGTCCCAGCTGCAAGGTGCCTTTCTTCACATTGACCATGGCGCCCACCGAACAGGCCGGGGCCGCCAGGGAAAATTCCTCGGCTGTAAAAACGCCGTCGCCAAAGATCAGCGTTTCATTGCTGCCGTTGTTTTCTGTGTTTTCCACTGCCACGTTCACACACAGTTCCCCTGCGCCGAGTCCGTGGATAAATTCGTGGGAGAAGTAGCTTCTTCCCACCTTGGGGGACATACCCAGCATCACCGTGGCTACGCCGCCGGCAGTGCGGCGCACTGCGTCCGGCTGCCGGTCGTTTTCCTCCCGCCGGGTCTCGGGCACGATGGGCAGACTCTGCACCACCTGCCGCTCCCGGTCCAGATGCTGGAGCAGCTCCAACATCTGTGGATTTGCCAGATATTGATGAAACGGATTGCGCACAACCTTTTCAATCAAAAAGGTATTCTGCGTGGCTACCACATGAAATTTTGCCAGATAGATGGCCTGGTCCTCCCGGGCCGTCAGAAATTCGTCAAAGTGGCGGGTATAGTAGGCTTCCAGCACCACCTCCCGCAGGGGACGTGCCGTCACCTCCACCGATTTGCGCAGGGGCTGTGTCAGGCCCTCGGCCTGATTGCTGCCAAAATAGAGGGCAAAGGAATCGATGGGAACACGGATTTCTGTATAGTCGTCCCGCACCCTGCCGCAGCGCATGGAATAGTCCAGGGACAGTTCTTTCTGGGTGGTCACCTCGGTTTCGACGTACTCCACCTGAACATACTTCTCCCCCTTGGGGCCCTGGAACAGATCGCTTTCCAGACGGAAGGAAAAGCGTACCGGCGCCGAAACCTCCCGCTTTTCAAAGAGGACCCGCACAGGGAACACGTCGTCGGTGTTCACATAGCGGGGAATTTGCAGGGTGATGCGGATACCGTCCTGATCGTAAAGACGGCACAGATCATAGAGCACGCTGTCCACACCCAACAGGGCCCGGTTGGGTTCCCGGGTGGTGAGGAACAGTTCATAGCCCTCCCGCATGCGGTTAAACTCCTGACGGATCCCGTTGCCCTCGGCGGAACCCGCCACGGAAAAGGTGCTTTCGCAGGGCTCCTCCCGGTAGGCAATGCCCAGATAGACGTCGCCGCTGTCCCGGATGGTGTCAAAGCCCCGGATGGTGCTGATGCGCTTGACACAGGGGTCCGGGACCACAATTTCCCGGCCCTGATAGTCCAGGGCCATACCGGCCTCCAGGGAGAAGGTCTGATTGTCCACCAGCAGCACGCCCAGGCCCGCCGCCACACCGGTACCGTGAAGCATCCGGTTGCCCAGACGGCGCTTGTCGTTGAAATACGTCTGCTCGTCCTCAAAGTCCCGGGGCGTCATCAGCTTTCCATAGAAAAAGCGGTTGCGCTCACCGGTACTATATTGCAGATTGTTCATCGCTTGTTCCTCCCGTTACAAATTCGGCCAGATGGGGCGCGCCGGAGGCAGCGGTGCCGTCCAGCACCAGCTCCCTGCTGCCGCCAATCCTGGAGTTCATGCCCAGATAGCAATGCTGTCCCAGCAGTATCTCATGGCGCAGGAACACCAGGTTGCAGATGGCGTCCACCGGTCGGAACGCCTCGATGATTTTCCATAGCTTCGCATAGTCGTCGGCCCCGCCCTGGGCCTCCGGCATCAGGACCGTGACTGTGTGACGGCTGCCGCCGTACAGACGCCGCAGCGTCGCGCCGTCCCGCCGCCAGACCTGGCAGCTTGCCGGTTCAAACTGTTCGATGATGAGCGGCGTTTGGCCTGTGTACAGCTCAATTACCTGCCGCAGCGCCTCCCGGGTACCCTTGATACGGTACTGCACCGGATGCACGATGCTGGCCGGTACTGCTCCCGGGCTCAGCTGCCGGTTTTGCATCGGTACGCCGGGTAGCATTCCCGCTGGTTGCAGGATGTTCCGATATTGGACCGGCTGTACAATGCTGGCCGGAACTGCTTCCGTGCTCGGCTGCCGGTTTTGCACCGGTACGCCGGGAAGAATTCCTGCTTGTTGCAGGATATTCCGATACTGCACCGGCTGCACGATGCTGGCCGGTACTACTCCCATGCTCAGTTGCCGGTATTGCATTGGTACGCTTGGCAGCATTCCCGCTGGTTGCAGGATGTTCCGATACTGGACTGGCTGCACGATGTTGGCCGGTATTGCTCCCATGCTCGGATGCCGGTATTGCATCGGTATGCCAGGAAGAATTCCTGCTCGTTGCAGAATGTTCCGATACTGCACCGGTTGCACGATGTTGGCCGGAACCGCTCCCATGCTCGGCTGCCGGTTTTGCATCGGTGTGCCAGGTGGCATCCCTACTTGTCGCAGAGTGCTCCGGTATTGGACCGGCTGCACGATGTTGGCCGGGACTACTCCCATGCTCGGCTGCCGGTATTGCATTGGTACGCTTGGCAGCATACCCGCTTGTTGTAGGATATTTCGGTACTGGACCGGCTGCACGATGTTGGCCGGGACTACTCCCATGCTCGGCTGCCGGTATTGTGTCAACCTGTCGGGGATTGCGGTGGTATGGTCTATAGCAAATCGATACCGCAATGGCTGAGCATTGCCCGGAAACGGTGCTGCCAATCCAGCCGAACCATGCCAGTGAGCGCGTTCCAATCCGCTCCATATGATAGACTGCCGTACCCAAGCAGCCCCTATCGCCGAGGCACCCGGTAATTCGCCGGACAACATCCAGTGAAAATTCTGTGTGACAGGCGATACCAAAACCGCCCGAACCGGCTGCTGCCGGTGTTCCGTCACGGTCTGATCGGATTCCTCCGGCCTCCCGGACGTCTGCCGGTATACCGGTTCCAGCTTGGAACTTTGGGGATGCTCCATCGATATTTGGGGCGGTTCCGCATGACTGACAGATACCCCGGACCCGGGATGGCTGTCGTGTTCCAACGGCGGCGCCAGTTTTATCGATGTTGTCTCCGGCTGCAACGCTGGTTCCGGCGTCTGCCACCGAACCGGTGTGTCTGCCCGCTCCGTCTGTCGGGCGGATTGCTTCACTCGCTCCTGCTGTCGGATTGGTCCCTCCGACTGCTTTGGCGATGGGATTTGCCTTTCCGCTTGTGTCTGCGGCTGGACCGGTTGTTCCGCCTGCTTTCGCGGCTGGGTCGGCTTTTGCCGTTGCGTCTGTCCCTGGACCGGTTGTTCCGGCTGCTTCTGTGGTTGGACTGGCTTTTGCTGTTGCGTCTGTCCTTGGACCGTTTGTTCCGAATGCTTCTGCGGCTGGTCCGGCTTTTCTGCTTGCGTCTGCCGCTGGACCGATTGTTCCGGGTGCTTCTGCGGCTGAACTGGCTTTTCCGGCTGCGCCTGCCCTTGGACCCGTTGCTCCGGTTGCTTCTGCGGTTGGGTCGATTGTTTTGTCCGTTTTTGCTTCCGCTCCAATTGTTCCGGCGTTCCCAGCTGGGGCTGGGAAGCCGTTGGGCGTTGGAGCGCCTTTCCGCGCTGGATTGCCGATTTCCCGGCTGCCTGGGGCAGCGTTTGGTCCTGTCGGTATTGCAGTCGTTCCCCCGTCGGAACTGCCGGCGTACGAACGATGGCGGTTGGCTGGATTGCCGGGGCGGTTTTCTGTCCAGTCTCCTGCGACGCAAAGACCCGGAGCGACGGTGTCGTCTGTGACCGATCCCCGGACGCCGCGCCGGAAACCGTCCGGCCGGATGGCCGTCCAGACGCCGGAAACGCCGGTCCGGAACGGGAAGCGTTTACCGTCCACTCCGGGGGTCTATTTTCGTTTTTTTTTAATTCCTGGGTCAGCTGGCCCATGGCCCGGCTGAACTCCCCCTCCCGGTAGAGATTGGTACGGATTGCCCGCTCGATCTCCCCGGCCCTGGCCCGCACCGCCCCGTTAGAGGTGGAAAGGACCTGCCGCAGCTGATTGGTCAGCTGGAGGTGCAGAGCCGTCTGACTGCGCAGAAATGTATTATTCTGGTCATAATACGCCCGCAGCTGCATCAGCAAATTGACCACCAACGGCTGCTGGTGGAGTTGCTCCGCCGCCGCGTCCTCCCTGGGCCGAACATGGCGCAGGGACTCCAACCGCAGCGGCGCGGCTGCGTTGTGTTTCCGGAGGATGGCTTCACAGAATCCGGCGTTGTCACCGGTCAGACGGAGCCGCCCAGCCCCCGTGGTCAGGATGCCGGTCACCGGCTGAAATCGTCCGATCGAAATAGTGCCACCCCCTCTCGCCTGCCGGTCCGCGGCTTAAAACAGCGACGGGACCGGGATATTCTTCAATCCTCTGTGGGTAATGGTAAAGGTTTCAATGAGGGGCGTGGACCGGGTGGCATCCAGGTCGCTGACCTCCCACTCCACTACGCCCTGGGAAATAAAAGAGTAAATGGCTTTGATGCTCTGGCGTTCATCCAGCACCAGGATCAGGCCCAGAGCCTTCTGGGCCTCAATGGCCTGGGACCCCGTGTAGCCTGCCAGCAGTCCCAAAATACTGGCTTTACGCATCTGGTAACCCCGTTTGAACGTCAGGCGGTGGGGCTCGGTCTGGGGCTTGGGCAGCAGGATGGGATAATCATTGCGCCCACCCTCGCTGACATAGCTCACCGACCGCTGGCTGCCGATGCCGGAAACGCTCTGGAAGCCCAGCGTCACCGCGTTGAACATCACGATAAATCGCACCGCCACAATGGGGTCATAGTGGCCGCTGCGGGTGACAAAAAACGGTACGTCCATGGGTCCTCCTTACTTAAAAAACGTCGAAGATATTTTTGCCCTGTGTCTGCTGGTTCATCTGATCGTTGATGCCGGAGACCTCCCGGCAGAAGCGCAGCCGCTCCCGGTGCTCCATGTTCATCAACTCCTCATAGCCCCAGTGGAGATAATATCCCAAAAAAGCTATCTCCTCGTAGATACGATCCAGGGGATAGCTTTTTACGATTCCCCCAGGGGCGGCACCTCCACTTTAAACTTCTCGCCGCAGCCGGGGCAGGTGACCTCAATGCGGATGGGCTCCATGGCGTTGATCTGCTGATACAGATTCTGCAAGTAAGCCATGTCCGAAGAGGGCAGCTTTTCAATGATTTTGTTGTCAATGGCGGGCAGGGACCCCAATCGGGTAATTACCCGCGTCATCAATACCACACTGAGGTAGGCGGGATTCTGCTGGACACGGGGGTCCTTCAGAGGCAGAATTTCATCGGCCGCCGTGGCAAACCGCATGGTACCCTCCCGGTGAACCGTTCCCGTTTCATCCATATATCCTCTGGGCAGTGTAAAGGGGTATTCCGTCTGATAGGCCATACTGTTTCGTTCTCCTCACTGTACCGCGCCGCTGCGCGTCCATACTGCTTGACTGACAGATAGAAGGGATGCCGCGCCCCGGTCCTCACCGTTGGGACGCGGCATTATCCTGCTCAGTCAGTTCTGGTCAGACCCTCGTGGGCCAACTCGATGGTCTCAATGGCCACCTCGGAGGAGGTACCGTTGAAATCGGGGGCGGTGTACTTCACCGGCCAGGCGTTGATGCAGCGCCAGGAGGCGGCGGGAGAGCCCTCCTCATCCAGGGCCGTCAGGGTGACGGTCTTCTTCTCAATGGTACCCTCGGTGATATCGATAAGCCAGTCATAGAGCACCATGGTCTCGGAAGCACCCCATTTCAGGGTGATATTGCCGTACTTGATCAGGCCGGGCAGCTTGGTGGGCGTGATGGCGGGGTCGTCGCCGGCCCGATACTCCACCACGTCCATGGTGGCGTCGAAGCCGCTGACCTCGCTGAAACTGCCGGCGTCCAGACCGTCGATTTCCAGACGGAATCTAAAATTTCTATAAGGAAGCACTGAAAACGTCAACTCCTTTTATGTAAACATTGCATCCCGTGGGATCGGCTCATTCGCCGGTCTTCTGGGTCAGACGGAAGATCACAAATTCGGCAGGCTTCACCGGAGCCACGCCGATGACGCAGACCAGTCGGCCGTTGTCGATATCGTCCTGGGTCATGGTGTTGGAGCCGATATTGACAAAGAACGCATCGGCCGTGGTGGCGCCGGCCAGGGCGCCGCTGCGCCACATGCCCTCCAGGAACACTTCGATGGTGCGGCGGACACGAATCCACAGCAGTTCGTCGTTGGGCTCAAAGACCACCCAGTTGGTATTGGCCTTGATGGACTCCTCCAGGAAGATGAACAGACGGCGGACGTTGACATACTTCCACTGGGGCTTGGAGCTGGCAGTGCGGGCGCCCCACACGCGGATGCCCTGGCCCGGGAACCGCCGAATCAGATTAACGCCGTTGGGATTGAGCATATCCTGCTCAGCAGTGTTGTAGGTGACAGCCAGACCGGTGCAGTTCGCCACAGTCTCATTGGCCGGAGCCTTGTGGACGCCGCGGGTGTTGTCGCTGCGGGCATAGATGCCCAGCACAGAGCCGGAGGGCGGAATCAGCATATTGCGCTTGTCCAGCGGATCGAATACCTCCAGCCAGGGATGGTACATGGCACAGTAATCGCTGTCCACGATGTTGCGGTGCTCCATGATCTCCGTGACGCTCTTGGCATCCTTGGGCATATCCAGCACGGCAAAGCGGCTGCCCAGTCCTTCACAATGGGCCACCAGGGACAGCTGCACATTGGGAGCGGTGATACCGGGTACCGCCATCAGGGACACATCGCTGTTGTCCAGGAACGCCTGGATGCCGGTACGGGAACCGGGACCCCTGTCCTCGCCGATGAAGTCGCCGTCGCTGAGCGCCGCAGCGGTACCATTGCTGCCGCCGGTCAGCTGTAGCTTCACCGTGTCTTTGTCACAGCCGGAAGCGGTTTTCACCAGATCGATGGGCGCTACAGGCTCCTCATTGTGGCGGGCCGTCACGTCCACCAGTTCAGACTTGGCCAGAACCTTTTCAATGAAATGAGGGGTGGTAATGTTGAACGAAACGCTCTCATAGCTCTCCACCGTATCCTCACAATGGAGCTCCAGGTTGAGTTCGCAGGTCCGCACGGTGGTCTTGGGCAGAAGCGCCGTATCTACCACCACAGCCGCGCTGAACGGCTTCTCCATGGTGACGTTGTTGCCTTCCACCGCAGAGACAATGCCGTACTCCCGGCCGTCGGGGCCGTTCAGTTCCACCACATCGCCCACATAAAAGTCCGCGGCATTTTTCAGAACGTACCGACCTTCGCCGCCGTCTTCAAGAATCTGGGACTTGGCCTTGCTGGCCGCCGTGACGCTCACCACAATCCGGTTGCCCCAGCTGCCGGGGTTCTTTGCGGTAAATTGCAGCAAATCGCCGCACTTTACCGCCGCCACAGCCGCATCGGAGGGAACCACGCGCATAACATAGGCGCGGGCGCCGCCGTTGGCAAAGAAGTGGTTGACGGCATAGGCCAGATAGCGGTACTCACCGAACTCACTCTTCTGGAGATAACCGCCGAACTTCCGAGTGAAGTCGGAGGCGCTGGACACGAAGACCGGTGAACCGGAAACCGGTCCCTTCTCGGCCAAGCCCACAAAGCCTGCCGTACTGGTACCCACACCCTGCATGGGGGCCGGGCCGCTGTCAAATTCCTCCACATAGACGCCGGGGGACAAATATTCCGCCATAAGTTTCGATTCCTGAGGTCACGGAACCGCCGGAGCGCTGCCGTGCCCGAGAATCCGTTCAACTCCTTTCTGTCTATTCTTGATCAAATTCAGATGGATTGCTGTAAAAAAGGATATCTTCATCCGCCGTGGTTTCCGGCGTCTGCTCCCATGGAAGGGTCTGTTCCGCCTCCATTGTCCGCAGTGGAGAGGCGCTTCCCATGGCCTCCCACTTTTTGCGGATGTAAAGTTGGTAGTCGTCGGTTCGCCGGTTTTCCCTGGCCTTTTCCACGGCTTTGGCAAATTTTTTGCGAAATTCTACCTGCTTCTGCTGCTTGCGGCCTGCAAAGGCCGTAATTCCCGAAGCTGCCGTATGGAGCTGGCTGCGCTGGTCTTGGCTGTCGTGCTCCATCTGACGCAGCTGCCGGACTCGGTTCCGCTCCTGTCCCACTTTCTGAAAGGGCAGCACCCGGTCCATGGTGGTGTCTCCCCCCTCCATGGATGACATCTGCCCCATCCGGCGCAGAACGGTTCTGGGCGTTCTGGCAACATCGCACCGCAATTCCATGGCCCCTTCGGAGAAGGAGTCGTCATTGCTGCGGAACCGCTCCCGGCCCTGCATATTGCGGACCCTGGCCCGGTTCTCCTGAACCTCCCGCCCCTGGGTATCGTTCTCATGACGGACAAAGCTGACAACCGTGTCCTTCTTCTGTGCGTCGTAGCCCACCTCTGCCCGACCCGTGGTCAATTCCACTTCACCGGACAGCTGCGGTTGTTCTTCCCACGGCGCACAAGCCGACGGGCGCACGCTTTTTAGGCGCTGCGCCTTGTCCCGTGCCGGTTTGAAACGAATGGTCTCCGCCATCTCCAAATCCAGATCGTCAATATACTGCCCGGTCTGTTCGTTGCCGGCGGCGCTGACCGTGGCATGATCGCCGGCGGCGCGGGCCCACTTGTTTTTTCGGCGTTCGCGCCGTATGTTCTCTTGGAACATCGTTCGTTTCCCCGCGCTTTCTCCTGCCGTAACAGGCCACGTCATTGGCCTTTTTTGAGAGCCGGACATTTCTTCGACAAAAATACCCTAAATCCTCGCATTTTCATTATAATTTTTCCTTATTTGTTGTCAATAGTTTTGGAACGGATGACCATTCTACCGTAATGAAAAATGCAATTTGTCTGATTTTTTCTATTTTATGGCATATCGACTCGCTGTTTAGTAAAAAAAATAGAAGAGGCCGCTGCCTCTTCTATTTTTCCTCGCATGGCGTATTGTAATGGACTGCCAACTTTTCCCGTACTTCCCGGAATTTCTTTACCGGGATAGGAACTTCCTGTCCATCGGCCAATACGGCACAGTAGGGCCGAATCTGGGTAATATAATCTACATTGAGCACATAGCTGCGGTGTACTGCCATAAATCCCGCCCCTGCAGCCTGGGAAAATTCCGCAATGCTCATACGGGCGTCGATGGACTCTCCTTTGGCTGTCTGAATGATGCAGAACCGGCGGTCAGCTGCCGCAGACACAATCTTCGCCGGCGCCAGGAAGTGCGTCACGCCCTCTTTTCGGTCCGGCACCATGATTCGGCGCATCTCAACCTGTCGACGGTAATGACGCATCATATATTCGCGGGCCATATAACCCATTTCCCGGACCACCGTGGTTCCCGGGTCGATTTTCAGCTCTCCCATAGGATTGGACACATGGAGATGGCGGATCACCAGCTCCCCTTTCACCAGTTCCCATACAAATGTACACCGCTGCTGCACCTGCAAAAAGTAATCCTCACTTGCATCGGTTGTCGTCAGATACCGCCCTGCAATGGTACAGGCGTTACCCGTGTTTTGAATTACAATAAACTCCTGCCCCAGCAGATGGCACCGCTGCAAATGCGGCATGGCCATCCGGCAATCCTCCCGCACCTGTTGGATGCCCTCCAGAAACTGGGATTGTGCCGACGCAATCCAGACTACATCCTCCACACACCGGGATAGGACAAATTCCGCATCTCCCTGTCAATAGTGTTCCAGGCACTGGCGGGTCAACTCCACCGCTTGTGCGACCATCTCCTTGCGCATGGTTTGGCTCCTCCTTGTAAAGTACCTTTATCATATTGTTTTAGAGTACATTTGTCAATCATACAGCCTGGTTTCCCATAGTTCCAAAATAACCAGATTTCTGCGGTAGCAACATACCTGTCGAATGGATATTGAGAATCTTAGAATCCTATGCAATAATAAACTTTTACCCATAACGCTGATCCATTGCAACATGAAACAAGCTACGCCAGCCTGATTGATGCGAGGGCGTAAAAAGGCGTAGGCAAATTTTAGAGGAGAGCAGAAAGCCTTGTAAATCAAGAGTTTTGGGATAGGTATAAGATAAAATGAAATTAGGTATCGTCGCTTAATCGCAATTACCTATATTGCAGTTTATCTCTATAAAACTCCAATTTTTATGTTTTTTCACTGTTTTTCCAAATGTTTTTCGCCATATTTCATTATGTAATTTTATAAAGTCTTATGGCGATTGGTGGAGCAAATGGTGGAGTAATCGACAAGTCTGTTGGAAATGAGTCCCATTGCAACGCAAATAAAAAATTAAAACTTTTATTTTTAAAGGAATTGGGCGAAAATTTTTTGACCTTCAGTTTCTGGGGTGCGATATGACAGAGCGTTCCGTGGAAATTGCAGACAATTGGTTTTCCCCTTCCGATTGATCCCCCCTCATCACGCAATCACAGTTAAAAACAGCTTGACATTTTCTCAATGTCAAGCTGTTTTTCTTGTCATAGATTTTACATTATTTGTAAGATAAAACCAAAATAAAAATTCTAAATTCGTTTTAGTGAAGAAAGTATTTTAAAAAATCCTTTGACAGAAATATTCCTTTGTAGTACGCTCCCAATAGGTACCCCACCACCATATGCCCCACTCTTTTCCGTATCAAGGAGGCAACTTTTATGAGCAGAGCAACCATCATCGCCATCACAAACTCCAAAGGTGGTGTTGGTAAAACAACAACCGCTTTAAACCTTGCTGCCGCACTGTCCGCCAAGGGAAAAACCGTGGCCCTGCTGGACAATGATCCCCAGGGCAATCTCACCGCCGCCTTGGGCTTCACTCCCGGCGAACAGCTGCGTACCCTGGCCAATCTGCTGCTGGCCGCCATTGATTATCCTGAAGATCTGGACCGATATCTGGACTCCTGTATCCTATCTACCCCCATCGGTGCAGACTTGATTCCGGCCAACAAACGGTTGGCAGATGCCGCTGCCCGGCTGCAGGTCCTGCAAATTTCCCAGTACAGTACCTTGCGAGACAATGGACAGCCGTGTGAGCTGATCTTGGCAAAGTTGCTGGAGAAGTTGACACCGCAGTATGAGTATCTCATCATTGACTGCGGTCTGAAGCACGAGCTTCTGACTGTCAATGCACTGGCCGCCGCCGATTATTGCATTATCCCGGTTCAGTCTCATTTTCTGGCCAGCGAAGGCATCCCTGACGTACAAGGGCATTGATGACTATTTATGGAATGAAACAAGAAAAGGAGCCTGATGTTATGAACCAACCCATTTCCCTTCAATCCGTTCTCGGCGCCGCCGCCGGCGAAGAACAGCATATGCTGGGCAAGCTGCTGTATTTTTCCCTGTCCAACCTGCTGGTGAACCGGGAGGAGCTGGCAGCCCTCTGTGATGCCATGGGCCTGCACTACGGCGGCAGCAGCCGCTTATCCGTTGCCGACGCTTTCCGCAGCGCCACCGGCGATGTGCGGGAGCGCATTGTGTGCAAGCGCAACGGCGAGACCCAGATCTACCAGGTCTACTGCCGGGATAACCGCCGCACCGCCCGGGGCGTTCTCTCCCGGGAACTGGTCAAGGAGACGGTAAACCGGCAGACCAACCAATATGAAAAGCTGGCCAACATCTGTTACGATCGGGACAGCTGTACGTTCCACTATGACAATCTGGTTTATGATGCCGATGTGGATGTCACCGGCCTTTGCCGTCGGGCGGAGGAATTGTTTGAGCTGTATCAGACGTGCGCTAACCGGCGGCAGGTGGAGACCATCTGCGTCAACTACATCCGTTCCCTGGAGGCCACCAAGATCAGTATCAACGGCCACCTATTCTTCGTTCCCCGGCACACCATGGGCCGGGTGGACGTACTGGAGGACTTTCTGGCAGAGATCAACCGTCTGAACCGGACCCAGCTGCCCGTGCTGGCCAATTCCATCTACATTCTGGACGATGCCCGGCAGAGGGAAAAGATGACAGCGGAATTCTATGCCGCCGTCAAGAAGGAGATTGCCGACTACCAGGAGCGTGCCGGTTATCTGATCCAGAGCGGTAGTCAAAGCCCCGCTGTTCTGGAACGCTGGGTCGCACGGATCGACGCGCTAGAAGAAAAGAAGCGCCACTATGAGACGATCCTGCGCCGGGAGCTGGACGGGCTGGATGAGGAGTTCAGCGCCTTGCAGCTTTTGTCCCAGGAACTGGCCATCCGGGCTCGGGGGCTTCGATTTCAAAAGGCCGCGTGATTGACCGTTCTTCCAAAAAAGAAAATCCTGTTCATTTCCCTGTTTCGACAGAATAAATAGTGTGCATCTGCTATGGTTATGACAGCAAAACACCCCATTTCCCTAATATTTTCCACTTTTTTACAATTTCACACGGATTGCTGCTCGTAACAAAAATGGGAGGTTACACTATGCAAGAAACGGTACGGAAACAGGTGGAAACCCTTTTGAGGTCGTATCCCGAACTGCTCCGCAAGGTCGAGTTGCTGCGATACGAATTGAATCATTCCGCCGCCATCTCTCCCCAGGAGATGATGGAAGCCATGGCCTTTGCCAAATCCGACGGCATGGGCCATGGCACCGGCGAGATCTCCAACAAGACGCTGTACATCGCTATGAGCTACCAGGACGCCGCAGAACGCATCAATATGGAAGCCGTAGAGGAATTGGTGGAGCGTCTGGTCCCTATGGAACGAACGCTTCACCGGCTGGAACACCATCTGCGCCTGCTGTCCACCCCAGAGCAGGAGGTTATCCGTCTGTGTTACTTTGAGCAGAAATCCCTGCCGGATGCCGCACAGGCTATGTCCACTTCCGTCTGGGCCGTCCGAAAACAGCGGGATGCTGCCGTCACCAATCTGGCCAATATGTATGCCTTTGTGGCAGGTCCCAACCTGTAGATTCAGAGTTCGCAGGAAAACACACGATATTCACACGAAATACACAGGATATTCGCACGGGGTGTGTACTTGATTCCACATGGCGTCATGTGGTATGATTAAGCTACCAAAATTGAAAGCTCCCCACCCGATTATCGAGTGCCGGGAGCTTTTTCCTGTCCAGAATTCCATAAACAAGCTACTGCTTCCTGCCATCTATTGTTTATTCAGAAAGGACGGAATATCATGTCTCATGAAATTGAAACCATCCCGATTCATCAAAAAATGACATTGACCATACGGGAAGCCGCCGCCTACAGCAACATCGGCATCAACAAAATCGACCAGCTGCTGCGAATGCCCGGTTGTCCCTTTGTCCTGTATGTGGGTACCAGAAAGTTGGTAAAGCGCCGTGAATTTGAGGAATATATCAGCAGCAAACTGGCTATTTGAGCATCTTTTTTCTATTGAGAAAAAAGGGATCCCGTGATACAATGGGTAAAGTTGCACGGGACTCTTTTCCTAACATCAGGAAAGGAGATCACCATGGGAAAAAATCTCAAAGGCCGGGAGATCGGCAAAGGTATTTGCCAACGCAAGAACGGATTATACTGTGTCCGCTATGTAGACCGATGCGGCAAGCGTATAGAGAAAAATTTCTCTACACTTGCTGCGGCTCGCAACTGGCTGGCAGATATGCAGAAGCAGCAGATGGAGATTCAGCAGCAACCCCTGCCAACATCCATGACAGTTGATGCTTGGTTCGACTACTGGATCAGCAATCTGGTATCTGACTTGTCTCCCAATACGTTGCGAAACTACCGGGAGCGGTATTTTCGTAACGTTCAACCCATTATCGGCAGCATGCTGCTGACCGACGTCAAACCCATGCACTGCAAGACGGTTCTCAATGCCATGGAACAAACGTATGCCGGATCGACCATTCGACAAGCTTACATCACTATGGGTACGCTTCTCAAGGCTGCTGTGATGAACGACTTATTGGATAAGCATCCCATGAATGGTGTGCGCTTTTCCAAACCTGTTCGTGCTGTGGACAATATCCGGTATCTCACCCGTGAGCAGCAGGCGCAGTTTTTAGCTGTAGCCTGGCGTTCTCATAATTACCGACAATATGCACTGATCCTGGAAACCGGCCTTCGTACTGGTGAGCTGATTGGGTTGACCTGGGACAATATTGACTGGGAAAAGCGTACCTTGACTGTCAGCAAGACCCTGGAATATCGATACCAGCAACGTAGCTGGCGGGCAGGTCCTCCCAAGTCCAAGCAGAGCTATCGTACGATTCCTCTTACCCAGCGCGCCTATGAATTATTGCGGGATGAAGAAGCCATGCGAGAGTTCCGCAAGCAATCGGAGCTTTTGTCCCAGCAGCTGGAATACATGGATCGTCGCACCGGCACAATGGTTTCTATGCAGATGTCCGATTTGGTTTTTATCAACTATCGAACCGGGGAGCCGGCCAAAAACAGTTCCTATGACACACATCTCTATAAGCTGTGCGAAAAAGCAGACATTCCGCATTTCTGTATGCATGCTCTGCGCCACACTTATGCAACTCGTGCCATAGAAAGTGGTATGCAGCCCAAGGTTCTGCAGATGCTTCTGGGTCACTCCAGCATCAAAACAACCATGGATCGGTACGTTCATGTAACAAATGCATCCATGACCGATGCCGTTCGGCAGTTTGAGACAGAAAACCAATGGGCGTAAATTGGTGGAGTTATGGTGGACTAATCACTTTCCATACCCCGCAAACGCCCTATTATCAAGGAGTTGTAGAAAAAATGAAATTAGGTATCGTTGGACTGCCCAACGTGGGCAAGTCCACCCTGTTTAACGCCATCACCAACGCCGGCGCGGAAGCCGCCAACTACCCCTTCTGCACCATCGACCCCAACGTGGGCATGGTCACCGTACCGGACAAGCGTCTGGAGTGGCTGCGAGACCAGTTCCAGCCCAAGAAGTTCACCCCCGCCGTCATCGAATTCGTGGATATCGCCGGTCTGGTCAAAGGCGCATCCAAGGGCGAGGGTCTCGGCAACAAGTTCCTGTCCAACATCCGTTCCACCGACGCCATCGTCCATGTGGTCCGCTGCTTCGACGACCCCAACATCACCCATGTGGAGGGTTCCACCAATCCCCTGCGGGACATTGAGATCATCAATCTGGAGCTGGTCATGGCCGACATTGAGATGGTGGAGCGCCGCATCGAGCGGGGCCAGAAAGCCATGAAGGGCGGCGATAAAAAGATGGCCCACGAGGTGGAGTTGTTCAAGGCCCTGCTGGAGCATCTCAACGAGGGCAAGTTGGCCCGGACCTTCCCCTGTGAGAAGGATGACGCGGCCCTGATTGCCACCTCCGACCTGCTGACGCTGAAAAAGACCATCTACGCCGCTAACCTGGACGAGAACACCGTGGCCGACCCCACCTCCAGCGAGCACTACAACGCCGTGTGCAAACTGGCCGAGGAGGAGGGCTCCCAGGTGCTGCCCATCTGCGCCAAGCTGGAAGCCGACATTGCCGAGCTGGACGATCCGGAAGAAAAAGCCCTGTTCATGGCGGACCTGGGCCTGGAAGAATCGGGCCTGGATAAGCTGATTCAGTGCAGCTACAGTCTGCTGGGCCTGATTTCCTTCCTGACGGCGGGCAGCGACGAGTGCCGCGCCTGGACCATCAAAAAAGGCACCAAGGCCCCCCAGGCCGCCGGTAAGATTCACACGGATTTCGAACGCGGCTTCATCCGGGCCGAGGTCATCTCCTTCGAGGACATGCAGGCCTGCGGCTCCATGGCCAATGCCCGCACCAAGGGCTTGGTCCGTTCCGAGGGCAAGGAGTATGTCATGAAGGACGGCGATATTGTCAACTTCCTGTTCAACGTATAAAATGGACAAATACAGTCATACTGGGAGGTACGGATTTTGTCCGTGCCTCCCATTGACTTTTTTCGACCTTTGCACTATAACTATTTACAGTATTAGTTTAAAATATAGACAGGAGTTTTTGGCCATGAAGACGCCCTTTGTCACCCTGCAGCAGGTGCAGGAGATCGTAAAAACATACCCTACCCCCTTTTACCTCTACGATGAGGCCGGTATCCGCAATTGTGCCCGCCGTCTCAAGGCCGCCTTTGCCTGGAATCCCGGTTTCCGGGAGTATTTCGCCGTCAAGGCCACGCCCAATCCCCAGATTTTGAAGATTTTGCAGGAGGAGGGCTGCGGCACCGACTGCTCCTCCCTGACGGAACTGATGATGTCCGACCGGTGCGGCTTCTCCGGCAGCGACATTATGTTCTCCTCCAACGACACCCCCGCCGAGGAATTTCAGCTGGCGGCCAAGCTGGGGGCCACCATCAACCTGGACGACCTGACCCATGTGGACTTTTTGCAGAAAACTCTGGGCTATATTCCGGAAACCATCTCCTGCCGCTATAATCCCGGCGGCGTGTTCCAGCTGGGTGAGAGCAAAGAGGGCTTCCAGGTCATGGACAACCCAGGAGAAGCCAAGTACGGTATGACCCGTGCCCAGCTGACCGAAGCTTTTACGAAGCTGAAAGCCATGGGGGCCAAGCGGTTCGGCATCCATGCGTTCCTGGCCTCCAACACCATTTCCAACGAGTATTACCCGGCGCTGGCCCGGATTTTGTTCCAGACCGCCGTGGAATTACAGCAGGAGACGGGCTGCCCCATCGCCTTTATCAACCTGTCCGGCGGCATCGGCATTCCCTACCGTCCCGAGCAGCCGGAAAACGACATTGCCGTCATCGGCGAGGGCGTCCGCAAGGCCTACGAGGAAATTCTGGTCCCGGCGGGCATGGGCGACGTGTCCATTTTTACAGAGCTGGGGCGGTTCCTGCTGGGGCCTTATGGCTGCCTGGTGACGAAGGCCGTCCATGAGAAGCACACCTATAAGGAATACATCGGTGTGGACGCCTGCGCCGCCAACCTCATGCGTCCGGCCATGTACGGCGCGTACCATCATATAACGGTGCTGGGCAAGGAGAATGCCTCCTGTGACTACACCTATGATGTGACCGGCTCTCTCTGTGAGAACAACGACAAATTTGCCATAGACCGGCAGCTGCCCGAAATTGATGTGGGCGACTATCTGGTGATCCACGATACCGGCGCCCACGGCTTTGCCATGGGATATCAGTATAACGGCAAGCTGCGCTCGGCGGAGCTGCTGTTGCAGGAGGACGGCACCGTTCGTCTCATCCGCCGGGCCGAAACTCCCGACGACTATTTCGCCACGTTGGTGTGGTGACAAAAACCCGTGCACCGCAACTTGCGACGCACGGGTTTTTTATTCAGCCTTCCGCCAGATGGCCGGTCTTCTCCAAATACTCATCGTAGGTGCCGCGGAAGTCTGCCAAGGTACCGTCGGTGCCAAAATCAAATATCCGGTTTGCCACAGTCTGTACCAGCTGATGATCGTGGGACGCCACCAGCACATTGCACTTGACAGCCTCCAGGCCGTTATTCAGGGCGGCAATAGACTCCAGGTCCAGGTGGTTGGTGGGCTGGTCCAGCAGCAGGACGTTGGCGCCGGACAGCATCATCTTGGACAGCATGCAGCGGACCTTTTCACCGCCGGAGAGCACCTTGACCTGCTTGTACACGTCGTCGCCGGAGAACAGCATCCGGCCCAGGAAGGTCCGCAGGTAGCTCTCGTGGGGGTCGGGAGAGAACTGCCGCAGCCACTCCACCAGATTGTCGTCGTTGTCCTGGAAATAGGTCGTGTTATCCTTGGGAAAATAGGAGTAGGTAGCCGTCTGGCCCCACTTGACGGTTCCCTCGTCGGGCTCCATCTCCCCGGTAAGAATCTGGAACAGGGCCGTCTGTGCGTTCTCATTCTCGCCCACAAAGGCAATCTTGTCGCCGTGCTGGACGGCAAAGGACACCTTGTCCAGGACCTTGACCCCGTCGATGGTCTTGCTGACGTCGGTGACAAAGAGGATATCCTTGCCCACCTCCCGGTCGGGAGTAAAGCCCACCCAGGGGTAGCGGCGGGAAGAACAGGGAATCTCCTCTACGGTCAGCTTGTCCAGCAGTTTCCGTCTGGCCGTAGCCTGGCGGCTCTTGGACTTGTTGGCCGAGAACCGGGCCACAAATTCCTGCAATTCCTTGATTTTCTCCTCATTGCGCTTGTTCTGGTTGCGGATCAGTTGCTGCACCAGCTGGGAGGATTCATACCAGAAGTCGTAGTTGCCCACATACATTTTAATCTGGTTGTAGTCGATATCGACGATATGGGTGCAAACCGTGTTGAGGAAGTGGCGGTCGTGGCTGACCACAATGACGGTGCCGGGGAAGTCCAGCAGAAAATCCTCCAGCCAGTTGATGGCGTCGATGTCCAGGTTGTTGGTGGGCTCGTCCATCATCAGAATGTCCGGGTTGCCAAAGAGCGCCTGGGCCAGCAGGACCTTCACCTTGAGGCGGGCGTCCATGTGGGCCATGAGGGTTTCGTGGAACTCGGTGCCCACGCCCAGACCCTGCAAAATCCGGCTGGCGTCGGATTCTGCTTCATAGCCGCCCAGTTCAGCGTATTCGGCCTGGAGATCGGCGGCCCGCAGGCCGTCTTCATCGGAAAAGTCCTCCTTTTCGTAGAGGGCGTTCATCTCCTTGCCGATCTCATAGAGGTGCAAATTGCCCATAACCACCGTGTCCATGACGGTGTAGTCGTCGTACTTGTTCTGGTCCTGCTTCAGAACAGACATACGGACGTTGGGCAGGATGTGGACCTCGCCGGAGGTGGATTCCAACTCGCCGGAGAGGATGCGGAGGAACGTGGACTTGCCGGCGCCGTTGGCGCCGATGATGCCGTAGCAGTTGCCTTGGGTAAACTGCAAATCCACATGGGAAAACAGCGGCTGGCCGCCGTACTGTAAGCTCAGATCGGATACTGTAATCATCGTAAATCTCCTTGAAACCGTAATTAAAAACACGATATCACAAAACGGTCAAAAAATCCAGTCCTATTCCCTGCCGCCGTATAAAATTCACAGTTTTGTTGCAAACTGTTATAAAAACGAC
Source organism: Candidatus Avoscillospira sp. LCP25S3_F1 (assembly GCF_052117125.1). Lineage (NCBI taxonomy): Bacteria > Bacillati > Bacillota > Clostridia > Eubacteriales > Oscillospiraceae > Candidatus Avoscillospira > Candidatus Avoscillospira sp. LCP25S3_F1. The sequence continues at coordinate 121,185 of NZ_JBQKJT010000008.1, forward strand.
AGGAGTGAACCGTATGGACGTCTTTACCAACTATCTCGCCCGCATCCAAAACCCACAGCAGCGGGACTGCATGGCGGGGCTGCTGCAATGGATGGAGGACCAGTTCCCGAAATTGACGCCGCGGCTGTCGTGGAACCAGCCGGTGTACACCAGCCACGGGACGTTTATCATTGGGTTTGCCCGGGCCCGCCACTACTTATCGGTGGTACCGGAGCCACAGGGCATCGCCCATTTCCGGGACACCATCGAGTCCAGGGGGTACAGCTGCTCCAATGAGCAAATCTGTATGCGGTGGGATATGCCCCTGGACTATCATCTGCTGGAAGCGCTGATTCGATACAATTTAAAAGAAAAGGCCGGATGCCATACCTTCTGGCGCACACCCCAGCCGTCCTAGCCCCAAGGCCGCCGTCCCCACCCCCTCACGGGTGGCGGACGGCGGCTTTCTGCCTGCATCGTTTTTTCTTTCCAAAAAGCGAAAATCTATATACCCCTTTTACATCTTTTATAGTATAATGACTGTTACCAATACTTCCGGCAACGAACCGGCAAGGAGAATCATCCCATGTGGTTACGCAAACAACTGAAAAAACTGTCCTCGGCCCAGGTCATCAGTCTGGGCTTTGCCCTGGTCATCCTCCTGGGCAGTCTGCTGCTGATGCTGCCCTTCGCCACCCGGGACGGCCAGGGCGCCCCATTTTTTGACGGGCTCTTTACCGCCACCTCCGCCGTCTGTGTCACTGGCCTGATCCTCCACGACACCGCCACCTACTGGACGGAGTTCGGCCAGTTTATCATCATTCTGCTGATTCAAATCGGCGGTCTCGGCGTGGTTACCGTGGCGGGCGCTTTCGCCGTTCTGTCGGGCCGCCGCATCGGCCTTATGCAGCGCAGCACCATGCAGGAGGCCATTGCCGCCCCCAGCGTTGGCGGCATCGTCCGGCTCACCAATTTTATTCTGAAGTCGGTCTTTGCCATTGAACTCATCGGCGCGCTGCTGCTGTTTCCCGGCTTCTGGAAGGAATTCGGCTTTCTGCGCGGATTGTGGTACGCCGTATTCCACTCCATTTCCGCTTTCTGCAATGCCGGTTTCGACCTCATGGGCGTCAAAGCTCCTTTTTCTTCCCTCATGTCCTATGCCGGTTCCCCGATGGTGAATTGCACCATTATGGCCCTGATCGTTGTGGGCGGTATCGGCTTCCTCACCTGGGACGATATCCGCACCAACCGCCACCATCTGCGGAAATACCGGATGCAGAGCAAGGTCATTCTCACCGTCACGGCGCTGCTCATTGTCCTGCCCGCCGTCTATTTCTTCTTTTTTGAGTTTGGACGGGAACCCCTGGGGCGGCGGATTCTGTTGTCCCTGTTCCAATCGGTGACGCCCCGGACCGCCGGGTTCAACACCGCAGACCTCAACGCCATGAGCGAGACAGGTCAGAGCATTATGACCATTCTCATGCTCATCGGCGGTTCCCCCGGTTCCACTGCCGGCGGCATGAAGACTACCACGGTGGCGGTGCTGCTGGCGGCGTCCATCGCCGTGTTCCGCCGCCGGGAAAGCGCCCACTTCTATGGCCGCCGGGTGGCCGATGAAGCCGTCCGCAACGCCGCCACCATTTTAATGATGTATCTGGTGCTGTTTCTGCTGGGTTCCCTGGCCATCAGTCGCATGGAGGGGCTGCCCATGGTGGACTGTCTCTTTGAGACGGCGTCGGCCATCGGCACTGTTGGCCTGACGCTGGGCATCACGCCCCTGCTGTCCTGGGTCTCCCAGCTGATTCTGATTCTGCTGATGTTCTTCGGCCGAGTGGGCGGACTAACGCTGATTTTTGCCGCCATGGCTGGCATGCAAAAGCCCCGGGCCAAGCTGCCCCAGGAACGCATTACCGTGGGCTGACGTGTTGTATTGCGGGCAATACCGCACCATTGTACGGTGCTGCCTGAAAAATTTGGAGGAATTACATACTATGATGAAAACCATTCTGCTCATCGGACTGGGCCGCTTCGGCCGCCATATTGCCCGGAAACTCAACGAATTGAACCACCAGGTCATGGCCGTGGACCAGAACGAGGATCGGGTCAACGCCGTACTGCCCTATGTCACCAACGCCCAGATCGGCAACAGCACCAGCGAGGAGTTTCTCTCCTCCCTGGGCGTCCGCAACTTCGACGTCTGCATTGTAGCCATCGGCGACAACTTCCAGAGCTCTTTGGAAACCACGTCCCTTTTGAAGGAGCTGGGCGCACCCAAGGTGGTGGCCCGGGCGGCCCGGGACGTGCAGGCCAAGTTTTTGCTGCGCAACGGCGCCGACGAGGTGGTGTACCCGGAAAAGCAGATGGCCATTTGGACCGCCATCCGGTTCAGCTCCGATCACATTGCCGACTACGTCTCCCTGGGCGACGACCACGCCATTTTCGAGGTGACGGTCCCGGAGGGCTGGGTGGGTAAGTCCATCGGCCAGCTGGATATCCGGAAGCGGTACAATGTCAATCTGCTGGCCATCAAGCAAGGGGGCCGCTTTGCCATGACGGTCATCACCCCCGACACGCTGCTGCCCGCCAACAGCACCATTCTGGTTTTGGGCACCCACCGAAACATTCAAAAGTGTTTTCATATCTGACCCCCACCGCCGGAGCCGTCTGCCTCCGGCGGTTTTGTATTCTCTGCACAGTTTTTCCATCTGTTTTTTAGCAGAATTTCCCTGCCACCACAGCTTGTCGTTTCCGTTTATGAAGGTGAGAAGCAACTCATCGGTTAAAAAGAAGGAGGAATCCACCATGAAAAAGCTGACCAGCCTGCTGCTGAGTCTGGCGGTACTGGCCACGGCAGTTCTGCCTGTGGCGGCGGCCACCGACCAGCGGCTCACCCAAGTAACCCAAGCCGTCAAGGAAACGCTGTCCATTGACGACGGCTACGACACCTTCTATGGGGAACTGGAGGAGACCACGTTCCAGTCCTTCTGGAGCCTCAACTGGGAGGGCGAGGGCCGCTCCCTGCGGGTGTCGGCGTCGGAGGACGGCACCGTTTATCGCTACAACTACAGCGACTCCACCGGCTCCACCAGTCAAACCCCCTCGTTCCCGGAATACAGTCCCACAGAGGCCCAGACCATTGCACAGGAATTCCTGGATACAGTGGTTACCGCTCCCCTGGGCGTCCAACTGGAGGACACAGAGACCACAGGCTCCATGGACAGTGATCGCTATTACTTCTATGGGAATCTGACGCTCCACGGCTACCCCACCCCCGTGGGATTGTCCGTATCTGTGGACAGCCACACGGGACAGGTTCTCAGTTACCGGCGGGATGACCGCTATGACGTCTATCTCCCCTACCCTGCCGCCTCGGCAGCTCTGACCGAACCCCAGACCGCCAACGCTTCCAATCTGCTCAAAGGTACTCTGGCGCTGCGGCTGGAATACGTTCTGGACAACGACAGCGAAACAGCGGTACTCCGCTATCTGCCAGAAGATTCCAACAGCTATTATGTGGATGCCGCTACCGGCCAGCTGGTGGACCTGACCGCCCTCTATGGCGATCTCAGCAAGGGCGAAGGCACGGACAGTTCCACCGGTGCTACCGCTGAGGACAGCGCCAACAGCGGTCTCACCGATTCCGAGCTGGAGGGCATCGCCCAGATGAAAGACGTAAAGGACAAGGACACGCTGGATCAGGCGGTGCGCGCCTACAGCGAGTTGGGTCTCAGCGGCTACACCCTCAACAACTGCTCCTATGCCCTGAATCGGGAGACCCAGCAGGTCACGGCCACCCTCCGCTACAGCCGCAGCGGCAATTCCGATGGCCCCGATGCAGTCAGCACCTCCTATGCGTTCAACCGTTCCGTCACCGTGGATGCCAAAACTGGGGAAATTCTGTCTTCCAGCGGCACATCCTGGGCTGACGAGGACTTCCAACCCACCGTCTCCCCTGCCGCGGCCCAGGCCAAGGCCGAAGCGTTCCTCCAAAAGCTGTGGGGCGACGACTTCGCCAAATCGGCCCTGTATGACACCCGGGAAGCCGGTATGGAAGCGGGCCTGCGGGTCCACACCTTCACCTATGCCCAACAGGTGAACGGCTACTTCTTCCCGCAGAACACCCTGACCATCGCCATCGACGGCCAGACCGGCGACGTTATCAACCTGTACCGGGATTTCGAGGCAGCCCCAACCTTTGACAGCGCCGACGGCATTCTCACCGAAGAAGCAGCCCTGGACGCCTGGTTTGCCACCTTTGACGTGGTTCCCGGATACACCCGGGTCCCCGTGGCCCTCAGCGACTACGGCGAGCAATACCGCCCCCTGCTGGACCAGGGCTACACCTATGTACATGAATTGAAACTGGGCTATACCCTGTCGCAGAAGGACTACTACCTGGGCATCGACGCCAAGAGCGGCGACGCTGTGGCGCCTCCGGTCACAGAGAATAGCCGCCGCATCACCTACAGCGATATGGAAGGAAGCTGGGGGCAGGACATGGCCCAGGCCCTGGCCGACTACGGTGTGGGCTGGCTGGGCGGCAAACTGGAGCCCGACAAGCCCCTGACCCAGCTGGACCTGATGGCCCTGCTGCTGAGCACCCGGGGCATTCTGTTGGATCTGGAGGATGCGGACAGCGCCGACGCGGTCTACGATTACGCCTATGCCATCGGTCTTCTGACCGCGTCGGACCGGAGAGACAGCGCCATTCTGACCCGCGGCGAACTGGTGCAGTATCTGCTGGACGCCAACGGCTTTGGTGAGGCAGCCCGACTGCCGGACATCTTCCGGTGTGATTACACAGACGCCGCTTCCATCCCCGATGCACTCTTCGGCTATGCGGCCATTGCCCAGGGCTTGGGCATGGTCACCGGCGACAGCGGCGGCAATTTCTCCGCCGGGCGCACGGTCACCCGATTGGAGACCATCGCCATGCTGTACCGGCTCTTGTCCCGTTGACCCATGAAGCGGCCCCACGGATTCCCCGCTTCTGCGCCGCTCCCTGGTTCCACTTCTCTCCCTGCTCGTTCATACTTTATCCACAGTTTTGTGGATAACTTTTGACAAAGTTCTACATTTCCCATCAAAAAACCGGCAGCTTTCCGATGAAGTGAACCCCAAAAGTTAGACATTTTTTGAATTAAGCGGCCTGAAGGGTCTGATATCTGTGTTGAGCAGGTGTCAGGCCCTTCAGTTTAAGCTTGATCCTGCGGTTATTGTAGTAGTCGAGGTATTCGACCAGTTCGGCCTTGAAGTGTTCCAAGGAGTCAAAGTCTTGGAGATATAGAAGCTCCGATTTGAGCAGACCGAAGAAATTCTCCATCACAGCATTGTCCAGACAGTTGCCTTTACGGCTCATGCTTTGCCGGATACCTTTTCCATCCAGCATCTCTTGATATTTTTTGTGCTGGTATTGCCAGCCCTGGTCAGAGTGAAGAATCAGCCCTGTATCATCTGGAATCGTCGCAAACGCAGCATCCAGCATGGAAGTGACCATGCTGAGTACAGGCCGATCCGAAATAGTATAACTGACCAAGTTCTCGCTGCACAGATCAAGGATGGGTGACAGATACATCTTCTCACCGAACAGGGAGAACTCCGTTACGTCGGTGACCCATTTCTGGTTTGGCTTCTCTGCATAGAAGTCTCTTTCCAGCAGATTTGGAGCGATTTTTCCGACCTCACCCTTGTAAGAACGATACTTCTTCATTCGTACTTTACTGCTCAACCCCATCTGCCGCATGAGCTTCATGACGAGCTTATGGTTGTGGTGAAGGCCTCGGTTCCGTAGCTCCTGTGTTACTCTCCTGTAGCCGTATCGGCCCTTGTTTTCAGCGACAATGGCGCAGATTTCTTCTTTCAGTTCTGCGTGTTTATCTGGTTCTTTCTGCTTCTTGGTGTAGTAATAATATGTGCTGCGAGGGAGGCCGGCAACGTCCAGCAACAGCGACAGCTTGTATTCATGCCTCAGTTCCCATATTACTTTCGCTTTCTCTCTTGCCGTACCCTCTCGGCAACCAAGGCATTCAATTTTTTTAGGTATGCATTCTCAGCTCTTAGCCGCTGCACTTCTGCCAGTAGATCTTCTTCTACTTCAGGTTTTAGTTTCTTTGGTGGGCGACCCTTGCTGCCACGGCCACGGCGCTCAATGTACAGTCCTTCCGGGCCTTCTTCCAGGTAGATCCGTTCCCATGAGGCCACACGGTCATGTGCAGTTATTCCGTATAGCCGCGCCACTTCTTTATGACTCAGCTTTTCTCGCTGCATCGTTTCAACGACTTCCTGTTTGAATTCCCCAGTATACCTCTTGTTCGGCACTCCTTTCGGCATATAACAACACCCCATTCGTTAGTAGTATACCATACTGTCTAACAAATGGGGTGCTGTTCACGAGAAAGCTGCCGGTTTTTCTTCTATTTTAATTTTTTTACACTTACTGGAACTCCCCGCTGGACGGCTGTTGAGAAAGGTTCTTGAGGTCGTAGGGCGTCGTCTGGTAGACGAAATAATTGAGCCAGTTGGAATACAGCAGATTGGCGTGGGCCCTCCAGGACACCAGGGGCGGCTGGGTGTCGTCATCATTGGGGAAATAATTTTTAGGCGGGGCGATGGGCAAGCCCGCCGCCTTATCCCGGCGGTACTCCTTGTCCAGGGTGCCGGGGTCGTATTCGGAGTGGCCCATGATGAATACCCGCCGGCCCTGCCGGGACGAGACAGCGTAAACGCCCGCCTCCTGCGACGAGGCCAGGACCCGCAGACTGGGGACCCGCTCCACATCGGCCCGGTCAATGGTGGTGTGGCGGGAGTGGGGCACCATAAAGGTATCATCAAAGCCCCGGAACAGAATGGACCGCTTATAATCCACCGTATGGGGAAATACGCCGAACATCTTTTCCGGCAGTTGATGCTTCTGGATGCCGTAGTGGTAGTAGAGCCCCGCCTGCGCGCCCCAGCAGATATGGAATGTGCTGTGGACGTTGGTGGTGGTCCACTCGAAAATCTCACACAGCTCCGGCCAATAGTCCACCTCCTCAAAGGGCATCTGCTCCACCGGCGCGCCGGTGATGATCATGCCGTCGAACTTCCGGTGCTGGACCTGGTCGAAGGTCTTGTAAAAGGCCAGCATGTGCTCCGAAGAGGTGTTTTTCGACTCGTGGGTGGACATCTGCATGAGCTCCATATTGACCTGGAGGGGCGTGTTGCCCAGGAGCCGTGCCAGCTGGGTCTCCGTATCGATTTTGGTGGGCATCAGATTGAGAATCAGCAGGTCCAGGGGCCGGATGTCCTGAGTCATGGCCCGGGTCTCCGTCATGACGAAGATGTTTTCATCCAGCAGAGTTTTGGTGGCGGGCAGATCATTGGGAATCCGAATGGGCATGGTGTGCTCCCTTCTCAGGCCAATGCCTGGGTGATATCGTCAATGAGGTCCTGGACGTTCTCCAGTCCCACAGACAGGCGTACCAGCTCGGGGCTGACGCCGGCGGCCACCAGTTCCGCATCGTTCATCTGCCGGTGGGTGGTGCTGGCCGGGTGGATGCAGCAGCTGCGGGCGTCGGCCACATGGGTGGCGATGGTGATGAGCTTCAGCCGGTCCATAAAGCCCTCCGCGGCGGCACGTCCGCCCTTGACGCCGAAGCTGATGACGCCGCAGGCGCCCTTGGGCAGGTACTTCTTGGCCAGATCATAGTATTTGTTGTCGGGCAGACCGCTGTAGTTGACCCACTCGATCTGGGGATGGTTCTGCAGGAACTCGGCGATGGCCTGGGCGTTGGCGCAATGGCGCTCCATGCGGACGTGGAGGCTCTCCAGGCCCACATTCAGCAGATAGGCGCTCTGGGGTGACTGGCAGGCGCCCAAATCCCGCATGAGCTGGACCGTGGCCTTGGTGATGTAGGCCCCAGCCTGGCCGAACTTCTCGGCGTAGACAAGACCGTGGTAGCTTTCGTCGGGAGTACACAGGCCCGGGAACTTGTCGGCATGGGCCATCCAGTCAAAGGTGCCGCCGTCCACAATGCAGCCGCCCAGAGCGGAGGCGTGGCCGTCCATGTACTTGGTGGTGGAGTGGACCACGATATCCGCGCCCCAGGACAGGGGCTGGCAGTTGACCGGCGTGGCAAAGGTGTTGTCGACGATCAGGGGCACACCGTGGCTGTGGGCCGCCCGGGCAAATTTTTCGATGTCCAGCACCGTCAGGGCCGGGTTTGCGATGGTTTCGCCGTAAACGGCTTTGGTATTGGGCCGGAAAGCGGCGTTCAGCTCCTCCTCGGTGCAGTCGGGGTGAATGAAGGTGAACTCCACGCCCATCTTCTTCATAGTGACGGCGAAAAGGTTGAAGCTGCCGCCGTAGATGGTGGAAGAGCAGACCACATGATCGCCACAGGTGGCGATATTGAAGACGGCATAGAAGATGGCCGCCTGACCGGAGGCCGTCAGCATGGCCGCCGTGCCGCCCTCCAACGCGCAGATCTTGGCCGCCACATTGTCGCAGGTGGGGTTCTGGACCCGGGAGTAGAAGTAGCCGCTATCCTCCAGGTCAAAGAGGCGGCCCAGGGATTCACTGCTGTCATAGCGGAAGGTGGTGGACTGGATGATGGGTACGGCTCTGGGGTCGCCGTTGCCGGGGACGTAGCCGCCCTGAAGGCAGCGGGTTTCGATTTTGTAGGGATTCATAACTGGGTTTCCTCCTGTCTGTGAAGTAGATGAGCAGGCAACAAAAAACGCGTCCCTGCATAGACTGCAAGGACGCGAGCTGTTGCCGCGTGATACCACCTTGGTTCTCCCCGCCCTCACGGACGGAGACTCTGCGGGTGCCGTTGCCGATACCCCGGCGCTGTAATGGGCGCACCCATCGCAGCCTAACGTTCCGCAAAGGACCGGTCGGTGCGAGGCTCCGAGGCCATGTTCCCCCCTGCGTATCGGGCTTCCTTTCACCGTGTGGAAGCTCTCTGGGCCGCGTCGGCAGGGCGTACTCTCCTCTTCATCGCCGTTGTCATCGATGAACTTACTGTCTCAGTGTAGCGCACCATTTTAAAAAAGTCAAGTGCAATCCACGGAGCAGAATGGCAGCCGGGATTCTTTTCCGTGATTTTTCACGAAAAATCCACCGTACTTTCATAAAGTATTCAATTCCTATTGACACCATTTGTCGTGTATGCTAAACTTCTAGCAGTTGAATAGTGCAATAAAACGAATGATAGAGGCGCGACGCATCAAGAGTACCGGTTTTGCCCCAGGCTTTCGCAGAGCTGTGCGAATCGGGAAAGGGATCGTCGCCGAAGGGGCCCGAGGCGGAACGGTACCCTGGGCAGACGGTCAACAGCCGTCTGACTGTCGCATTTGCGGAGTGCTATGCGGAGTGCTATCAGAACACGGCGTCTATCCACGGGACCCTCTCAACCCCCCCCCCGTCGGACGGATTGCAGGGATTCCGATAGTCGATGCTTGCATCGGCTATTTTGTTTTTCTCGGCCATTATCATAGTGAAGGAGTTGCGATCCATGAACCATGAACCTATTTTTCGCGGCGTAGCCACGGCCCTCATCACACCCACTGATGAAACCGGCATCGATTTTGCCGCCTTCAAAAAGCTCATCAACTGGCAGATCGACGAGGGCATCAACGCGCTGGTCATCTGCGGCACCACCGGTGAAGGCTCCACCCTCTCCGATCAGGAGCACCGGGACGCCCTCTCCTGCGCCGTGGAGACGGCGGCGGGCCGGGTGCCCATCATTGCCGGTACCGGCTCCAATGACACCTCCTACGCCATTGAGCTGACGAAGTTCGCCTGCTCCATCGGCTGCGACGGTATGCTGTGCGTAACCCCCTACTACAACAAGGCCACCCAGAAGGGGCTCGTCGCCATGTACAACGCCATCGGCGACGCCTCCACCAAGCCCATCATCCTCTACAACGTTCCCTCCCGCACCGGCGTCAACATTGAGCCTGCCACCTATGTGGAGCTGGCCAAGCATCCGATGATTGCCGGTATCAAGGAGGCCAACGGCAACATCTCCAAGATCGTGGAGACTGCGGCCCTGGTGGGCGGTCAGCTGGCGATTTACTCCGGCAACGACGACGAGATCGTGCCCATCATGGCCTGCGGCGGTATCGGCGTCATTTCGGTACTGTCCAACGTAGCCCCCAGAGAGACCGTGGCGATCTGCGACAAGTTCTTTGCCGGCGACGTGGCCGGCGCCATGGCCTTGCAGGCCAAGTATCTGCCCCTGATCCGGGCCTTGTTCTCCGAGGTCAACCCCATTCCCGTCAAGGCCGCCATGGCCGCCATGGGCTTCTGCAAGGACTATCTGCGTCTGCCCCTGACCCCCATGGAGGAGGGCCACAAGGCCACCATGCTCCAGGCCATGCGGGATGTGGGCATCAACGTATAAGGAGGCCGTCCCATGAAACTTCTTGTCAACGGCGCCTGCGGCCGCATGGGCCGGGCGGTCCTGGCCATGATCGACCAGGGTATCCAGGGCTCGGAGCTGGCCGGGGCTGTGGATTCCTACGGCAGCGGCGACACCATTCTCAAGAGCTTGAACGACTTCACCGGCCAGGCCGACTGCATCATTGATTTTTCCAACCACGCCGCCACGGCGGAGCTATGCGCCTACATCCAAAAGACAAAGATTCCCGCCGTCATCGCCACCACGGGCCAGACGGAGGAAGAGTTGAAGCTCATTGATGAGGCCGCCAAGGCGGCTCCCATTTTCCGCTCCGGCAACATGTCCCTGGGCGTGGCATTGCTCATGGAGCTGGCCCGCACCACGGCCAAAATGTTCCCCGACGCCGATGTGGAGATCGTGGAAGCTCACCACAACCAGAAGCTGGACGTTCCCAGCGGCACGGCCCTGATGCTGGCCGAAGCGGTCAAGGACGCCCATCCCGACTACGACGTGCTGGTGGGCCGCCATGAAAACGGCAAGCGGCCCAAAAAAGAGATCGGTGTCCACTCCCTGCGCATGGGCAACACCGTGGGCATCCACGAGGTCATTGTCAACACCGGTACCCAGATCATCACTTTGAAGCACGAGGCCCAGGACCGTTCCCTCTTTGCGGAAGGTGCGTTGTCCGCCGCCGCATTCCTCATCGGAAAGCAGCCGGGGCTCTACAACATGAACGACATTGTAACGCAGTAAAGGAAGGTTTGTACATATGACAAGAATTGGCATTGTAGGCTACGGTAACCTGGCCCGGGGCGTAGAGTGCGCCATCACCCAGAATCCTGATATGGAGCTGGCCGTGGTGTTCACCCGCCGGAACCCGGCTTCCCTCACCATCCACACCCCCAACGTCCCCGTGGCGTCCATGGACGATATTCTCAGCTGGAAAGATAAGGTGGATGTACTGATCCTCTGCGGCGGCTCCGCCACGGACCTGCCCACCATGACCCCGGCCCTGTCCAAGGACTTCCACGTCATCGACAGCTTTGACACCCACGCCAACATCCCCGCCCACTTTGCCGAAGTGGACGCCGTGGCCAAAGAGAGCGGCCATATGGCCATGATCTCCATGGGCTGGGACCCGGGCCTGTTCTCCGTCAACCGTCTCTACGCCTCGGCCATTCTGCCCGAGGGCAAGGACTACACCTTCTGGGGCAAGGGCGTCAGCCAGGGCCACTCCGACGCCGTCCGCCGGATTCCCGGCGTGCTGGACGCCCGCCAATACACCATTCCCGTTCCCGAGGCATTGGAGCGGGTCCGCAAGGGTGAGAACCCGGAGCTTACCACCCGGGAGAAGCACACCCGCTACTGCTTCGTGGTGGCCGAAGAGGGCGCCGACAAGGCCGCCATTGAGCAAGCCATCAAGACCATGCCCAACTACTTTGCCGACTATGACACCACCGTGGAGTTCATCACCGCCGAGGAGATGGAGCAGAACCACTCCGGCCTGCCCCACGGCGGCAGCGTCATCCGCAGCGGCGTCACCGGCTGGGATAAGGAGTGTCTCCAGACCATCGAATACACGCTGAGCCTGGACTCCAATCCCCAGTTCACCGCCAGCGTTCTGGTGGCCTGCGCCCGTGCACTGACCCGGATGAAAGACCGGGGCTGCACCGGCTGCTATACCATCTTCGACATTGCCCCGGCAGACCTGAGCCCCCTGGGCCGCGACGAGCTGCTGGCCCATATGCTGTAAATTTCGCGCCGTCCCCCTTTTGTAAAAAACCACATACACAAGGAGAAGATACCCATGCAGACGAAAGTAGTCAAATTCGGCGGCAGTTCCCTGGCCGACGCCGCCCAGTTCCGCAAGGTGGCGGCCATCATCAAGGCCGAGCCGGAGCGCCGCTATGTGGTGGCTTCCGCCCCCGGCAAGCGTTTTTCCGATGATATCAAGGTCACCGATATGCTCTACGATTGCTTCAGCCTGGCCGCCAAGAAGCAGAACATTGACGAGGCCTTTGCCAAAATCGAAGCCCGCTACAACGGCATCATTGCCGATCTGGGCCTGGACTTTTCCCTGGAGAAGGAATTCCGCAAAATCCGCATGGCCATCGAACATCACGCGGGCCAGGACTATGTGGCCAGCCGGGGCGAGTATCTGAACTCCATGATTCTGGCTCAATTCCTAGGCTTCACTTTCGTGGATGCCGAATCCGGCATCTTCTTCCACAGCGACGGCACCTTTGACGACAAGCAGACCTACAAGGCTCTGGCCGCCCTGCTGGAGGACGTGGAATACGCCGTCATTCCCGGTTTCTACGGCTCCATGCCCAACGGCACCATCAAGACCTTCTCCCGGGGCGGTTCCGACGTCACCGGTGCCATTGTCGCCCGGGCCGTCCACGCTTCCATCTATGAAAACTGGACCGACGTTTCCGGTATGCTCATGGCGGACCCCCGTCTGGTGGAAAATCCCCGGGTCATTGAGGAAATCACCTATCGGGAGCTGCGGGAGCTGGCCTACATGGGCGCGACAGTTATGCACGAGGAGGCTATTTTCCCGGTTCGGGAAGCCTGCATTCCCATCAACATCCGCAACACCAACGCCCCTGCCGATCCCGGCACCATGATTGTGCCCAAATCCGACCGTCCGGTGCCCACGGTCATCACCGGTGTGGCGGGCCGCAAAGGTTTCTCCTCCATCACCATCGAAAAGGACCGCATGAACACGGAAGTGGGCTTCGGCCGCAAGGTCCTGGGCGTTCTGGAGGACTTTGGTGTGTCCTTTGAGCACACGCCCACGGGTATTGATACCATGAGTGTTGTGGTGTCCACCAGCTCCATTGCCGACTGCAAGGAAGCCATCATCGGCCGTATTTTCCGGGACGCCAACGCCGACTCCGTCACCATTGACGACAACATGGCGCTGATTGCCATTGTGGGCCGCGGCATGGTCAGCAACAAGGGCACGGCGGGCCGGGCCTTTACGGCCATTGCCAATCAGAACATCAACGTCCGGATGATCGACCAGGGCTCCGGCGAGAACAACATCATTGTCGGCGTGGACGAGGACGACTACACCGCTGCGCTTCAGGCCATCTACGGCGCCTTTGTCGGGGAGGCGTAAATGCTCTACGACAATCTGACCATCAACGACCGTGGCCATCTGGCCATAGCCGGTCAAGATACCACCGAGCTGGCCCGGGAATACGGCACCCCCCTGATGGTGCTGGATGAAGACTGGGTCCGGGCCCGGTGCCGCATCTATGTGGAGGCCCTGCGGGACCACTTTCCCGCCGGGTCCCTGCCCCTGTACGCCTCCAAAGCGCTGAGCTTCAAAGGCATTTACCGTCTGGCCGCCGAAGAGGGCATGGGCATTGATGTGGTGTCCATCGGAGAAATCCACACGGCCCATCAGGCGGGCTTCCCCCTGGAGCGGGCCTATTTCCACGGCAATAACAAGACCGACGAGGACATTGCCTTTGCCATGGACCACGGCGTGGGCCAGTTTGTCTGCGACAACCTGGACGAGCTGGACGCCATTGACGCCGAGGCGGGCCGCCGCGGCATCCGGCAAAAACTGCTGCTGCGGCTGACGCCGGGCATCGATCCCCACACCCATGAGAAGATCAATACGGGCCGCATCGACTCCAAGTTCGGCGCTGCCATTGAGACGGGACAAGCCGAGGAATTGGTCGTCAAGGCCCTGGGCAAGCAAAACGTGGAATTGTTGGGCTATCACTGCCACATCGGTTCACAGATTTTCGACCACACGCCGTTCTGTGACGCGGCCATTCTGATGCTGCGGTTTCTAGCGGAAATGCGGGACCGTCATGGCTTCTGTGCCCCGGTGCTGAACCTGGGCGGCGGTATGGGCGTACCCTACACCGATGCCGACCCGGTCATCGACTACAAGGCCAACATTGAAAAAATCGGCAAGCTGGTAGCCGACACCTGCGAAACGCTGAAGGTCCCCGCCCCGGCCATTCTCATGGAGCCGGGCCGCAGTCTGGTGGCCGACGCCTGCACGACCCTTTATACGGTGGGCGGCACGAAAGTCATTCCGGGTTTCAAAAACTACGCCTCCGTGGACGGCGGCATGACGGACAACCCACGGTATGCCCTGTACCAGTCGGCCTATACGGTGGCTCTGGCCAACCGGATACAGGACCCCGCCGATTTCTGCTGTACCATCGCGGGCCGCTGCTGTGAAAGCGGCGATCTGATTCAAGAGAATGTGACCATTCCCACGCCCTACCGTGGGGATCTGCTGGCGGTGTTTACCACGGGTGCGTATAATTATTCCATGGCGTCCAATTATAACCGGATTCCCCGTCCGGCCATGGTCGCCCTGTCGGGCGGTCAGCACCGATTGGTCATCCGTCGGGAATCTCTGGACGATCTGACAAGAAACGACGTATAGGCCCAAAATTAAAGTTTTACCCGGTTTTTCAAAAAATTGCAGGGGTCCAGGGGGCAGCGCCCCTGGTAGTCCCAAAGCGCCATCGGCGGATGGCGCAATCCCCACGGCGAAGCCGTAAGGCCGCCGTCCCCACCCCAACGCGGGTGGCGGACGGCGGCCTTTTTGTACCGTTGTACGATGGTACAACGTGCTGGTCGATGGAATAATCAACCCCTAAAGAGCGTGTACATTTGTCAAGCCAACTCCCTGTAGGAGGCATTCTGTATGCCCTCAGCGGTTCCGTTTCCCTTTTCCCGCTCCATGTGCTATAATCATTCCATAACATCCCATTCCATACAAAAGAGGAGGTCCTATCCATGGCCGCACCGGTCCTCACCCAATGGAAGACCCTGCTGGAATTGCTTTACGACCCCAACGCCCCCAAAGCACCCCTGCCCCAGAAGACCCTCCGGGCGCTGGCCCGGACCACCGTCTTTCCCGAGGTACTGGAGGAGTACCACCCCGAGGGCCGTGTGTCCTGCGCCGATGTGCTGCGATTGTGCCGCCCCATTCTGGACGGATTGACGCCGGAACCGGAGGGTGGCTGGCTTCTATGGTTATACGGCTATCTGTGCCATCAGCTTTTCCCCGACCCCAACCGCCCCGCCGACACCCGAGCCCAGCAGCAGGCAGCCTGGTTCTACTGCGCCGTTTTGGACCGGCTGTTGCTCCAGGAGCGAACCCGCTGCCCCTATGACCCGTTGACCGACATTCCCCTGCTGACCCAAGAAGAGCTGCGCGCCAGCCGGGTCCGGGAGGAATACGGCCGGTTTTTCGACGCGGTCCGGTCCTCCTGTTTTCCCCTGCTTATGCGGATCGGCCGGGAGGTCATGCCTTTCGATCCGGCATCCCATACCATCGGCGTCCACCATGTGGCATTGACTACAGCCCGACAGGCCGCCGCAGCCGGACTTCCCGTGGACGTGGCCCTCGTCAGCGCTGCGGCGTTGAGCCACGACATCGGAAAATTTGGCTGCCGGGGCGCCGATGCCCGGCGGATTCCCTATCTTCACTACTACTTCACCTACCAGTGGCTGACGGAGCACAACTGCCCCAACATCGCCCACACGGCGGCCAACCACTCCACCTGGGACCTGGAATTTGAAAATCTGCCCCTGGAATCGCTGATTCTGATTTACGCCGACTTCCGGGTCCGGGGCACGCGGGAAAACGGCAAGGAAGTGGTCCGCATCTACTCCCTGGCAGACTCCTACGACATGATTTTCTCCAAGCTGGCCGATATGACCGAAGCCAAGCAGCGGCGCTATCGGACGGTTTACTGCAAGCTGCGGGATTTTGAGGCTTTCCTCCACACCCGCGGCATCGACCCCGACGCCCCGGCATTGCAGCCGGCGCCGCCCCAGAAGGATGCAGCCCTGCGGAGCTTGCCGGAGACCGTAGAGGCATTGCGAGACCTGACCTTTACCAACAACGTGACACTGATGCACACCATCACCGTGGACGCATCCTTTGAGCAGCTGCTGGAATCGGCTCGCAGCGAAAAAAGTCTCAATCGCATCCGGACGTATCTGCACCTGTTTACCGAGTATCACACCTATATGACTGGCGCCAACAAGCGCCGGGTCCTGAGTTTTCTCTATGAGCTGCTGATGCACCAGCAGGGCGACGTGCGCCGCCGGGCCGCCAAGCTCATGGGCCGGATTCTGGCCAACAGCGGCCCCCGGTACCGCAAAGAACTGCCGGCCAACGCCCCCCATGAAGCCATGGCCCCCACCCTGCTGGCCTTTTTGACGGAATCGGTGGAGCTGTGGGAATCCTATCTGGAGGACTGTCTCCATCCAGACCACAAAATCTCGGCCAAGCACGCCATCCGGATTTCCAACTCCGTAAAGATCATCGCGGAAAATCTGTTTGCCTACTGCACCGCTGAGGAAGCGCCCCACTATCTTCAGCCGGTGCTGGACCGGCTTTGGAACGCCCAGGGCGACGACCGGTTCATTCTCATGGATACCCTGTGCCACATTCCCATCTCCCTGCTGACGGAAGACCAGGTGCTCCGCTCCATTGACGCTGTGGGCCGGATGCTGGACGGCAGCGAACAGCATCTGGCCATTGCAGGTCTGCTGGCCATGGAACATCTGCTGGCCTCCGGCGTGACTGCCGCGCCTCTCCACATTCAACAGACCCTCCACGCTGTGGGCGACAGCGACGACAGCGCCGTGCGCTATCTGGTGAGCCGCCTGTGGACGGCCATGGGCTATCCCCGGTCCCTGTCCCTGACGGTGCCTGTGTCCCAGCTGTATCTGGCCAACCTCAAAAACGCCGTCCACTGGAGCGTCAAGATCACCCACATCGACCTGCTGTGTGACGATGCCCGGCTGGACCCGTCTTCTGCCTTCCACACGGCCACCCACCTGTCCAACCTGCTGTCGGTCAGCGAGCATCTGCCCGTCCGCATGAAAGCCGGTCAGGGTCTGGTGGCGATTTCCGATCTGCTGACCACGGATCAGCGGAATGAAATCGTCGTGGACCTGCTGCGGGAGCTGGAAACGGGCCAGGAGGAAATTTCCCGGTACATCCCCAAATACCTCGGCACGCTGCTGTGCCGCCTGCCCATGAAGGAAGTGGAGGAAAGTCTGACGTTTCTGGAAGACTTCGTCCACGCCTCCAGCGTCTCTCCCGCCCGGGCGGCGCTGCTGACGCTGGGCGTCATCCTCTGTGAACTGGCCCGCTCCGGCCGGGACGGCGACCCTCTGGTGACGCGGGTCATCGGCCTGCTGCTGACGGGCGTGGCCCACTACGACAACACCATCCATCAAACGGCCCTGTCGGTTCTCTGTAAGGATGTGCTGGGCGAGGACAGTCTGCCTCTGCCGGTGCGTCAGTTCTACTTCCTGCAAATCGGCAAGAAGCTGCTGACGCTGCTGTGCGAGCCCCGGGATGATCAGCTGACCTTCTTCACCCATGCCGCCACGTTAAACCATCTGTACCGGTTCCTGGTGCTGTGTCAGGTGGATTTGGGCGACTTCCCCTATCCGCCCCTGCGGCCCGTGGCCTTCTTCCCCGGCACCTTCGACCCCTTCTCCGCAGGCCACAAGCGCATTGTGGAGGAAATCCACGCGTTGGGTTTCGATGTCTATCTGGCCATCGACGAGTTCTCCTGGAGCAAACGGACGCTGCCCAAGCTCCAACGGCGGCAGATCGCCTCCATGTCCACGGCAGACCAGCTGGACGTGTACGTGTTTCCCGACGATGTGCCGGTGAACATCGCCATGGCCGAGGACCTGGCCCATCTGCGGTCCCTGTTCCCCCAGCAGGAACTTTATCTGGTGGCGGGCAGCGACGTCATCCGCAACGCCTCGGCTTACCGGTCCACAGAACCGGGCTCCGCCGCCGAATACAACCACATTATCTTCTGCCGGGACGAGGACGAGACGGCCCCACGGGATGGCAAACCCATTTCCGATATCATCCGGGGCCACTTAACGCTGCTGTCTCTGCCTGCCTACTATGAGACGGTCAGTTCCACCCGCATCCGCGAATATGTGGACAAAAACATGGATATTTCCATGCTGGTGGACCCCATGGTGCAGAATTATATCTATGAAAACGGCCTGTACCTCCGTGCCCCCCAGTTTAAAAACGTACTGGCTCCCCAGGAACTGTACTTCCGATGGCAGCGGGGCATTCCCGAGGAACTGAAGGACCGTTGTCCCGCCCTGTCCGAAGACGAGGAACGATTCACAGTCGAGATGCTCTCCCGGACCACTGGACGGCTGCGGGGCTGGGCCACGGGCCATACGGTCCGGGCGTCGGCCCTCTACGACGCTCTGGGAACCCTGGAGGATGCCGACTATGTCCGTCAGCACACGTCGGGCCGGGTCCTGATGGTGGATGCCGTCCAGGACGTTTCCCAAAACCGGGAGGTCTGCCGGGCCATGATCAACGAACTGCTGGTCCGGAGCCTTCTGGACGACCACACGTATGCTTTATTCCGCAGCGCCAATCCGTCGGACCCCCTGTACGATCTCCTGCCGGAGCTGGGCTTCCAGCCGGTACCCGGCAGCAGCCACACCCTGGTTGTGGACATGCGTATGCCCCTGGCGCTGATTCAGGATGTCTTCCTCTGGATTAAGGAACCCCATCATGACGATCCGGCAGTCCGCGCCGCCGTTCTGGCGACCCGGCCCCGAATGCGTCTGGCATTGGCGGGTCTGTTCCCCGGACGGCTGGTACTGACCTTTGACGCGGAACTGCTGAATCAGGCGGTTTTGATGAAGGTACAGGCCTGCAACGGCGTCCTGGACGTTCCCACCGGGCAGCGGCGTCTGGGTCCCTATATGTGCGTGCCATACGGCAAAATCCTGTCGGGGGAAATCGTTCCCAATACGGTTACCAAAACCCTCCATGTGGACAAGGTTTACAGCCCGTCCCTGCGTCATTTTGATATCGTTCAGTATCCGGGCTACTCCAATCTCCACAACCAGGCCCGGACCATCAAATCTTTCCGCCGTCCTGTCCTGCTGGTAGATGACCTGCTCCACAAGGGCTACCGCATGGAAAAGCTGGACCCCATTTTCAAGGAGGAGGACGTGGCCATCGACCGCATTATCGTGGGTCTTATGTCGGGCCGCGGCAAGGATTTGATGCAGTTACAGCACCGGCAGGTGGAATGTGAGTACTTCATTCCCAATCTGTCCTATTGGTTTACAGAAAGCCTACTGTATCCCTTCCTGGGCGGTGACAGCGCCGCGGGCCAGCGGCAGACCGAGGGCATGCTGTCCTCCATCAATCTGATTCTCCCCTACGAGTTCCCCGAATACATTCAGGGCGCGTCGGAACGGGGGCTGCGGGTCCTGTCCATGACGGCGCTGGAAAACGCCCGGGACATCCTGCTGGCCCTGGAGGAACGCCATCAGGCCGTGTTCTCCACGTCCCTGACGCTGACGCGGCTGGCCGAAGCGCTGCACCGGCCCCGTCTGCCCGACAAGGGGCGGCATTTGCAATACAATCTGGGGATGCCCGCCTCGTCCTATGTGGAGGACGACATTGCCACGCTGCGGCGCATCTGCAAGGAGGCTGATTTCCAGTGATACCCTGTTACATCTGGCGCGGTATCTGCTGCGCCGACCTGGGAGGCCGTCTGCCGGAGGGCGCGGTCCCAGTCAACACGCCCTTTGACCCCCTGGTGCTGCTGGTCCATCGGGACCCACTCCACAGCCGGGGCATTTACGCCGTCACCACACCGGCAGAGGTGATGGAACCGGAGGGGCCGGGTTTGCTGCTGCCGCCTCCTACGGGCTGTCTCGACCCGGACCTGGATCCGGTCATTCTGGCCCATGGGGCCACGGTGCTCAACACTTCGTTTGACCGGTGTTTCGATCTTCTGGAGCAGTTTCTCTATCCGAAAACCACCGGTCTGCGGCTGACGGTGGCGGGCCTGGGCGACGTGGGCGGCACGGTCTTGACGGGCCTGACCCTGCTGGGCGACTGCATCGAGGAGATCGGCGTGTTCGATTTTTATGAACCGCTGATCCACCGCTACTGTCTGGAATTGAACCAGGTTCTGTCCACCCATGACGGACGAAAAATGCCCCGTATCGTGGCCCGTTCCGCCGACGATTTGTTCGACTGCGACGTGTTTCTCTTCACGGCCTCCAAGGCCGTACCGCCGGTGGGCAGCGATGTCAAGGACGTGCGCATGGTCCAATACGGCGCCAACCGGGACCTGCTGCGCAACTATGCCCGACAGGCAAGAGAGACGGAATTTTGTGGCTTTTTCTGCCAGATTTCCGACCCAGTGGACCATTTGGCCCGGTCTGTGTTCTTAAACAGCAACCGGAATTCGGATGGTGTTCTGGATTTCCGTGGTCTGCTCCCCGAGCAGATTCAGGGCTACGGCCTGGGTGTCATGGAAGCCCGTGCAAAATTTTACGCCCGGAAACGGGGATTGGATGAGGACCGGGTGGCCGTTTTCGGCCCCCACGGACAATCGCTGATTGTGGCCAACGACGCGGGCGACGGCTATGATCACGACCTATCCTGTGCGCTGACCAAGGACACTGTGACGGCCAATCTGGCAGTACGGGACCTGGGCTTCAAGCCCTATATTGCCCCCGGCCTTTCGTCGGCGGCCATCAGCATTCTGCGGACCGTCACGGGCCAGTGGCATCCCGGCGCATTGCCCCTGGACGGGGCCTACCTGGGCTGTTACAGCCGCCTGACCAGGAAGGGGCCCCAGCTGCTGCGCCGTCCTCTCCACCCCACCCTCTACGGACGCATCGAAGCGGTCCACCGGGAGCTGCGGGAGTTTGACTACGATGGATGAGGTGGTGGCCGTCTCCGCAGGTTGTCACCGGCGGCTGGCCGGTGTGCTGGAATATGCCCTGAGTACGGTCCCCCACACGATCTGTACCCTGGACACGCTGCCGCCCCTGACGGGGCGGCGGGTGCTCTTCGCCGTGTCCCTTGGCCCCGACGGATTGGACGTGGACTTTTGCCGTCTGCTCCGGCTGCTGCGGTCGGGGGGACTGCCCCTGGACGGTTCCATGGGGGCGATACTGATGGACGGAGAGGGCGAATTTTATACCAAACAGGCCGCCCAAATGCTGGTGCTGGCAGCCAACAGAGCCGGATGCCTTTTCCCCGGCAAGCCATTGGTGGAAGCCACGGGTTCTCTGCGAAATTTTGATATCCAATGCCGCCGCCGGGGCACGGACCGGCTCCACGCCTACCGGGCCATGGCCCGAGAGCTGGTAGAACGGCTGTCGTCCTTTGTACCGCCGGTCTATGACCGGCCCAAGGTGCTGACGCTTCACGCTTCGGACCGAAAAACCTCCAACACGTTGGCGTTGGGTGGAGAGATTGAAGCGCGGCTGGCAGGCCGGTGCGACTGTACGGAACTTTCCCTGCGCAACGGTACGGTCCATGACTGCCGGGGCTGTTCCTACACGGTGTGCGCCCACTATGCCCAGCAAAATTCCTGCTTTTACGGCGGCAGCATGGTGGATCAGGTGTATCCGGCAGTGACGGAATGCAACGCTCTGCTGCTGCTGTGTCCCAACTACAACGACGCGGTCAGTGCCAATATCATGGCCTTTATCAACCGGCTCACCAGCTTGCAGCTGTTTCACCCGCTGCACCATACCTACCTCTGGGCGGTGGTGGTGTCGGGGTACAGCGGCGGCGACCTGGTGGCCCAGCAGGTTTTGGGCGGGCTGTGTCTCAATAAGGGGTTGATTTTGCCGCCCCGGTTTCTGCTGGCCCAGACGGCCAACGACCCCGGTTCCGCTCTGGCGGACCCGGAAATGGCGACGCGGTTGGACGATTACGCTGCCAATATGCTGCGCACCATGTCTCCCAAAATTTAAAGGTTTTATTCGATTGTTTCAAAAATCTAGGTGCGAAATGCTTGCCGCAGCAGGCGAAACATCTGCGCCGCGCACGGCGCAAACTCCCCCATCGTCCCAAAGCGCCATCCGCAGATGGCGCAATCCCCACGACGCAGCCGTAAGGCCGCCTTTCTCACCCCGTCAGCGGGTGGAGAACGGCGGCCTTCTTTTTTTGCTCATCCCATCCCCATATCGTACACAGCGGGGGCAAGCCCCCGCCCTGCAAGCGCTGTTTCAGATGGTTCGCATCTCTTCTTCCCTCATTTTTTCTTTATTACAGCAATGCTTTATACTGTAATTTTTCCCATATAAATATCCCAGTTTTTTATCCTGTTTTTCCTGTTTTTTAAAATCTTACATGGGACAATGCACAAATAAGGCCAAAATTTTTTAGCCAATCTCACAAAGAAATTTCTACAAAACCTCTTGACAATGGTTTTTTCTGGTGCTAGAATGCGTCCATCAAGTTCATAAAACCAAATGCGTTGAGGGAGACAAGTACCTCGGAAGGTCGGTCACAGTGAGCGGGAAATAGTGGAAACCCCGTATTGGACGCCGTCGGGAATAACACTCCGGAGCAGCAAACTGAACGCCCGCCGTGGGTCAGTAGGGGCGCCGTGTACGGCACGTTACGCCGCATGGGCTTGTTAGAGCCCGAGAAAGGTGACTGCGCTATGCAGTAAGTTAGGTGGCACCGCGGATTTGCAGCTAATTCGTCCTAATCGGTTTAGGACTTACTGGCTGCAATTTTATTTTTTTGGAGGGATTTCCAAATGTGTGCAATTATGGGTTTTAGTTCCAAATCTATTCCGGTGGAAACTGTCCGCCAGCAATTCGCCCAGACCATCTCCCGCGGTCCCGACTGCACCCGCATCATCGACACCGGCAGCGGCTACCTATGCTTCCACCGACTGGCCATCATGGGTCTCACCGACGAGGGTATGCAGCCCTTTGAACTGGATGGCGACTATGTGGTGTGCAACGGCGAGCTGTACGGCTTCCGCCGCATGAAAGCAGCCCTCTCCGACAAGTACACCTTCCGCAGCGATTCCGACTGTGAGATTCTGCTGCCCATGTACCGGGAATTCGGTCTTGACATGTTCTCCATGCTGGACGCCGAATTCGCTTTGGTGCTCTACGATCACAAGTCCGACTCCCTCATCGCCGCCCGGGACCCCATCGGCATCCGGCCCCTCTACTACGGCGCGTTGGATGATGGCTCCCTGGTCTTCGCCAGTGAACCCAAAAACCTGGTGGGTATCTGCAAGGAGATTTTCCCCTTCCCGCCCGGTCACTACTATGCCAATGGCCGCTTCGTCCGGTACTGCGATATCACACGGGTAGATCAGTACTGCACCGACGATCTGGAAACCGTCTGCGGACAGATTCACCGGAAGCTGGTAGCCGCCGTAGAGAAGCGCATGGACGCCGATGCCCCGCTGGGCTGTCTCCTGTCCGGCGGTCTGGATTCCAGTCTCGTCTGTGCCATCGCCGCCAAACTCACCGACAAGCCCCTGCGAACCTTTGCCATTGGCATGGACACCGACGCCATCGACTTAAAATACGCCCGTCAGGTGGCCGACTACATCGGCAGCGATCACATGGAAGTATACATGACCCGGCAGGAGGTGCTGGACGCCCTGGAAACGGTCATCGCATTGCTGGGTACCTACGACATCACCACCATCCGGGCCAGCCTGGGCATGTACCTCTGCTGCAAGGCCATCCACGAACGCACCGACGTGCGGGTGCTGCTGACCGGCGAGATCTCCGACGAGCTGTTCGGCTACAAGTACACGGATTTCGCCCCGTCGGCAGAAGCATTCCAAAAGGAATCCCAAAAGCGGATTTCTGAGCTGCACATGTACGACGTGCTCCGGGCCGACCGGTGCATCAGCGTCAACTCCATGGAAGCCCGGGTTCCCTTCGGTGATCTGGATTTTGTCAAATACGTCATGGCCATTGACCCGGCCAAAAAACTCAACACCTACGGAAAAGGCAAATATCTGCTGCGCCACGCCTTTGAGGGCGACTGGCTGCCCCACGATATTCTCTACCGGGAAAAGGCCGCCTTCTCCGACGCCGTGGGCCATTCCATGGTGGAGGACCTCAAGGACTACGCCGAAACCAAATACACTGCCGAGGAATACGAGCGCAAGCGCCGCCGCTACTCCTTCGCCACTCCCTTTACGAAAGAAAGTCTGCTGTACCGGGAAATTTTTGAAAAGTACTACCCCGGTCAGGCCCATATGATTGCCGACTTCTGGATGCCCAACAAGAGCTGGAAGGGCTGCAACGTCTCCGACCCCTCGGCCCGGGTTCTGGCCAACTACGGCGCCAGCGGTTTCTAAGATATCCATTTCCATCCGTTTATCCACCGGCACCGGCGGGAGCGGTTCCCGCCGGGCTGGAATCCATATTCATATTGAGAAAGAAGTGTGTGTTATGAAAACAAGCGCAGCAAAGGTCCCCGAACTGTTCGGCTCCATGGTCTTCAACGAGGCCGCCATGCAGCAGTACATGTCCAAAAGCACTTTCCAAGCCTGGAAACAGTGCCTGCAGGACGGTACGACCCTGCCCCTGACTGTGGCCAATGAAATCGCTGAGGCCATGAAGGAATGGGCCACGGACCGGGGCGCCACCCACTTCACCCACTGGTTCCAACCCATGACTGGCGTCACCGCCGAGAAGCACGACAGCTTCATCAGCCCCATTGAAGGCGGCCGCGTCATTATGGATTTCTCCGGCAAGGAACTGGTCCGCGGCGAGCCCGACGCCTCCTCCTTCCCCTCCGGCGGCCTGCGGGCTACCTTCGAGGCCCGGGGCTACACGGCCTGGGACCCCAGCTCCTTTGCCTTTATCAAGGAAGGTTCCCTGTACATCCCCACGGTATTCTGCTCCTACTCCGGCGAGGCGTTGGATAAAAAGACGCCCCTGCTGCGGTCCATGGATGCCGTCAGCAAGCAGGCCATCCGCATTCTGCGGCTGTTCGGTGATACGGAGTCCAAGCGGGTCACCGCCAGCGTCGGCCCTGAACAGGAGTATTTCCTCATCGACAAATCCCTCTTTGCCCAGCGTCCCGACCTGCGGTTCTGCGGTCGCACCCTGTTCGGCGCCAAGCCCCCCAAGGGCCAGGAGCTGGAGGATCACTACTTCGGCGCCATCACGCCCCGGGTTGCCGCCTACATGCAGGACCTGGACGAAGAGCTTTGGAAGCTGGGCGTGCTGTCCAAGACAAAGCACAACGAGGTAGCCCCCTCCCAGCATGAGATGGCCCCCATCTTCTCCGACGCCAACACAGCCTCCGACCACAACCAGCTGACCATGGAGACCATGCGCCGGGTGGCCGACCGCCACGGCTTTGTGTGCCTGCTCCATGAGAAGCCCTTCGCCGGTGTCAACGGTTCCGGCAAGCACGACAACTGGTCCCTGGCCACCGACACGGGCAAGAACCTGTTTGTCCCCGGCGCAACCCCCAGCCAGAACGCCCAGTTCCTGCTGTTCCTGGCCGCTTTCATTCAGGGTGTCGATGAGTACCAGGAGATGCTGCGGTGCTCCGTAGCCTCCGCAGGCAACGATCACCGTCTGGGCGCCAACGAAGCACCTCCGGCCATCATCTCCGTGTTCCTGGGCGATGAGCTCATGGCCATTGTGGATTCCCTGATCCACGGCACCAGCTACACCGAGGCCGAAAAGCGCACCCTGTCCATTGGCGTAGACACGCTGCCCCATATTCCCCAGGATACCACCGACCGGAACCGCACCTCCCCTGTGGCCTTCACCGGCAACAAGTTTGAGTTCCGCATGCCCGGTTCCTCCCAGTCCATCGCCGGTCCCAACATCGCTCTGAACACCATCATGGCCGAGGAGCTGCGGAAGTTTGCCGACGAGCTGGAGCAGGCCGCGGACTTCACCGCCGCCCTCCACGCCCTGGTGGTGCGGACCCTGAAAGAGCACAGCCGCATCCTCTTTAACGGCAACGGCTACGAGGACGCCTGGATTGTGGAAGCGGAACGCCGGGGCCTGTCCAACCTGCGCAGCGCGCCGGAAGCCTTCGGTGTATATCTGAAGCCTGAGAACATTGCCCTGTTCACCGGCCACGGTGTCTTTACGGAAACGGAAATCCGCGCCCGCAACGAAATCCACTTTGAAGCCTACTGCAAGAAAATCCACATCGAAGCTCAGACGGCGTTGGATATGGTCCGGCGGCAAATCCTGCCCACAGCCCTTTCCTACATCCACGAGCTGACGGACGCGGTGGTGTCCAAGGAAGCAGCGGTCCCCGGTCTCAGCTGCGCCGTGGAGGCGGAAACCATCCGGCGGCTGACGGCTCTGGCCGAAGGTCTGTACAGTGGAACCGCCCTGCTGGAGACCAGTCTGGGCCAGCTGCCGGAAGACATTACCGAACAGGCAGCGTACTATCACGACACGGTTCTTTCCCACATGGATGCTCTGCGGCGGGACGCCGATCTGCTGGAGACGCTGATCCCGGCCCAGCGTTGGCCCTTCCCCACCTATGCCCAGCTGTTGTTCTCCGAATAAGCCTTTCCAAACTACTCCCGGTGTGCCGCCCCAAGCGGCACACCTTTTTTATGGCCTCCGGCTGCGATTCCGCTTCCGGAAGTCAGTTGCTCTTCATTATATTATAATTGTATGATTGGCTTTTGCCGTCCTGGTTCTTTTACCCTTGACCGTCTCGACATTTTCCGATACAATGACCATGGCACTCCCAACATGAAAGAGAATCGAGGTTTGAGAAGAACATTGGAACAACAACGTAGCAACCAATCACCCAGCTCCAACAGTGAAAAGCTGGGCACCATGCCTGTGGGCAAGCTGCTGTTCAACATGGCCCTGCCCATGATTATCGCCATGATTATCCAGGCATTGTATAATGTCGTGGACAGCATCTATGTAGCCAAAATCAGTGAGAACGCCCTGACGGCCGTCTCCCTGGCCTACCCCATGCAGACATTGATGATCGCCTTCAGCACCGGCCTGGGCGTGGGCATCAACTCGGTGGTCTCCCGCAGTCTGGGCGAGGGCGACCGCAAGAAAGCGGGATATGTGGCGCTCAACGGCATTTTCCTGATTACGCTGGTGGTCATCGTCTTTACTTTGGTAGGCATTTTCGGTTCCCGGGCCTTTATGGCCAGCCAGACGAACATTCCCGAGATTTTTGAAGGCGGTACTACCTATGTATCCATCTGTCTGATTCTATGCTGCTTCCAGTTCTTTGAGATCACCTTTGAACGGCTGCTGCAAGCCACAGGCCGTACCCTGGATACAATGATCTCCCAGGGTGTCGGCGCCGTCATCAATATCATCTTTGACCCCATCCTGATTTTCGGCTACCTGGGCTTCCCGAAAATGGGCATCGCCGGCGCCGCCGCCGCCACAGTCTTCGGCCAGTTTATCGCCTGTGTCCTAGCCCTGATTTTCAACCTGCGGCGCAACAAGGAGCTGACCTTCTCCTTCCGAGGCTTCCGCCCCCGCTGGTCCATTCTCAAGCTGATTCTGGCCATCGGCGTGCCGTCGGTCATTATGCAGGCCATCGGCTCCGCGATGATCTTTGGTATGAACCGTATCCTCATGTCCTTCGTCTCCACGGCGGCAGCGGTCTTCGGTGTGTATTTCAAGCTGCAAAGCATCGTCTTTATGCCGGTGTTCGGCCTGAACAACGGCATGGTGCCCATCATCGCCTACAACTACGGCGCCCGGCACAGGGACCGCATGGTTCGCACCATGAAGCTGGCCGTCCTCACCGCCGTAGTCATGATGCTCATCGGCCTGGCTGTCATGCAGCTCTTCCCTTCCCAAATGCTGCTGCTCTTTGAAGCCGAGGAGAATATGCTGTTTATCGGCGTGCCGGCTCTGAAAACCCTCAGTCTGAGCTTTATTTTCGCCGGCTTCTGTATTGTGATTTCGTCGGTATTCCAGGCCCTGGGCTTTGGTATCTACAGTCTGTTGGTGTCCTTTATCCGGCAGATCATTGTCCTGCTGCCGGCTGCGTATCTGCTGTCCCTTAGCGGCAATGTCAATCTGGTATGGTGGGCTTTCCCCATTGCAGAAATCGCCACGGTCCTTTGCTGTCTTCTGTTCCTCCAGCGCGTCAACCGCAAGGTTTTAAAACCCATGGAAAAGCCTGCAATGGCCTGATCACGCAGCAGGAAACCGTGTAAAAGAGGCGGCCTTGCGCCTCGTTCACATTCCATTACCGGCCCGCGAGCGATACAAAACGCCCAACTCCCCATGGGGAGTTGGGCGTTTTGACCAGGGGATGCTGTATTTGCAGCATCCCCCATTTTAATTCAATCCAATAGCTCCAGGACCTCATCCATCATATCTTCCAGGTCCTCATGCTCCTCGGCCCAGGTCTCATAGGCTTCGCTGTTCATGTCCGCCGGTTCCTGCCGGTCCAAGTCCGCCAAACGGTCCCGCAATTCCTCGAGACACGCCCGCAGCTGGTCCTCGTCCATGTCTGCGAAGTCCAGCTCCTCCGGCTCGCCGCCGGGAAAGGCTACGATTTCACCCATGACCGGCCCTCACTTGCTGCGCCGCAGCAGTTCGGTCACAAAGGCGTACACCCGCTGGACCGATGCGATGCTCATGCGCTCCCGGGAAGAGTGGATGTCCTTCAGGTCCGGACCGATGGAGACGCAGTCCAGGCCCGGCATCTTGCCGGAGAACAGACCGCACTCCAAACCGGCGTGAATGGCTTCGATCTCCGGTTCCCGTCCATACTGCTCCCGGAACAGTTCCACCATCTTCTCCCGCAGGGGGGAATGCTCCAAGTAGGCCCAGCCGGGATAGTCACCGCTGAACTCCACCGTACCGCCCAACTGCTCCACCAGGCAGAGAATCTTGTCCTGCATCATACGCTTCTGGGATTCCACGCTGCTGCGGATGCTGTAGGAGGCCAGGACGCTGTCGCCCTCGGTGGACAAAACGCCCAGATTCAGCGACGTCTGCACCAGTCCGTCAATATCGGCGCTCATGACCTGGACACCGTTGGGCGTGCAGGTCAGCAGCGTCATCACACGGGTCGTGGAAGCCTTGTCCATAGCCGGGGCCGTATCGGCGGATGTCACTGTCAGACGCAGTTTCCCATCCGTGACCCGGAACTCATTTTGCAGGTCCCGCTCCAGCTCCGTCCAGGCAGTCCGGACCGCTGCCTCATCGGAGACGATGACATGGGCCACGGCATTGGCGGGAATGACGTTATCCTTGACGCCGCCCCGCACCGACACAATGCGCAGGTCCGATACTGCGGCCGCAGCCCGCAGGACCCGGCCCAGAATGACATTGGCATTGGCCCGGCCCTTGTGGATTTCCACACCGGAGTGACCACCCTGGAGCCCTTCGACACTTACATGGAGTCCTGCACCGTGGAACCCTTCCCGGGTCACCGGCAGAGTGCAATGGGCGCGGCAGCCGCCGGCACAGCTGACGGTAAACACGCCCTCCACCTCAGAGTCGATATTCAGCAGCATCCGGCCCTGGAGAGGCGAAACGTCCAGCTCCATGGCCCCCAGCATCCCCACCTCCTCGTCGGTGGTAAACACCGCCTCGATACGGGGGTGCTGCAAGGTGTTGTCGTCAAGAATGGCCATGGCCATGGCCACGGCGATGCCGTCGTCGCCGCCCAGGGTAGTACCCTTGGCGTAGACCCAATCGCCGTCCACCGCCAAGTCCAGACCCTCGGTGACCAGATCCTTCCGGCAGTCGGCATCCTTCTCACAAACCATATCCAGGTGGCCCTGGATAATCATGGCCGGAGCATTCTCATAGCCGGGGGTTGCCGGCTTGATAATAATCACATTATTGGCGCTGTCCTGGTGATATTCCAGTCCCCGCTCCTTGGCAAAGGCCACACACCAGTCGCTGATGGCCTTCGTATGAAAAGAACCGTGGGGAATGGCGCACATATCCTCAAACAGCGCAAAAACCCGCTTCGGCTCCAGATGTTCCAATACTCTCATGGTTTTGTATCTCCTTTCCGCGGCTCAATGCCGCAGGCGGTAACGGCCGTCGGGCGTCTTGTCCAGCAGCCGCTGCTCCGTCATATAGTCCGCCAACTCCCGGGCAAACGCCGCCGGGTCGCTGACGGTGATCCGGTGGCGGGACCAGGGCTGACCGCCCCGCAGACCCGTCACCAGACGGGTCATGTCCTGCAACGCCACCGTGTCATGCTGTTTCAGATACCGCCGCACCCGGCCCGCGCCGCGGCTCAGCAAAATCCGCCGCAAATCGTCGGCCTGGGTCATGGACCGGCGCAGTCCCCATCCATAGAGGATGGCCGTCACCACCGCAAAGGCGGCAATGCCCAGGAGGATTTCCCCCTTACCCATCACTTCACCCGGTCCTTTCCCGGAAAAAGGATGAAGCGGTTATTGCGCAGCGTCTGCATATACTGGACCAGCCGGTCATAGAGCGGCTCGGCCTCGTCGCCGAAGTGGTCCCGCATGGCGTCGGCCAGCTGGCCCACGTCCTTTTTTCCGTCGATCTGCTGCCACAGATAGCTGCCGTAGCGGTCCAGATGGATGTGGCTGATCCGGGGCGTGTGGAAGAATTTCTGGGCGATGGCGGCATAAAAGCCCTTATGGACCATGTGGACCGTCACCAGACCGTCTCTGTCGGCAGTCCATTCAAACTCCGGGTTATAAACCGGCACAAAATCAAGATAATTCTTCGTTTTTTTTGCCATGAAGACCTCCTTCCAGGCCAAAGGCCGGACCATATACCTTTAGTATACAGCCCGGCCCGGTCAGTTGCAATCGTTAAAATTTACTTTTTTCTGCCGCGCAGGGCGAAGCGGTACAGCGTGAACAGCAGCAGGGCAAAAACAATCAGGCCGCCGATGTTGCCAATGTCCAGTATGCCGCTGATGTCCAGAGCGTCGCCGACGGTGCCGGCACCCATGGGGATGACGGCCAGGACGGCCAGCAGGATACCCACAATGCCCTCACCAGCAATGAGACCGGAGGAATAGAGGACGCCGGACTGAACGCAGTCGTTCTTCTCCTTTTCGGAAGCGTACTTGCGCTTCTCCAGATACCAGCGGAGCAGGCCGCCCAGCATCATGGGCACGGACAGGTAGATGGGCAGATACAGGCCGATGGCGAAGGGCAGCACCGGAATGTGGAGGACCTCCACCACAATGGCAATGAACACGCCGGTGAAAACCAGATTCCAGGGCAAATCGCCGCCCATGACGCCCTCGACGATCATCTTCATGAGGACCGCCTGGGGTGCGGGCAATGCTTCGGTACCGTAGCCGCCCCAGGCCTTGCTCAGCAGATACAGAATCGCGCCGATGGCCAGGGCGGACACCAGTACGCCGATGAGCTCGCCAATCTGCTGGTTGCGGGGGGTGGAACCCACCAGGAAGCCGGTTTTCAGGTCCTGGGAGGTATCGCCGGCGATGGCAGCAATAACACAGATGATACCGCCGATAACAATGGCGGCAATCATGCCGTCCATTCCCGCCGTTCCCGTGGCTTTCAGCAGCAGCGTGGAGATCAGCAGTGTCGCGATGGCCATTCCGGATACGGGATTGTTGGAAGAGCCGATCAGGCCCACCATCCGGGAGGACACAGTGGCAAAGAAGAAACCGAAGAGGATGACAATGAGGGCGGAGCCGAAGTTCAGGGGGATGGCGGGCACCAGCCACAGAATCAAGGCAATGACCACCACGGCAATCAGCACCACCGTCATGGGCAGGTCCTGCTCGGTCCGCAGCGCGCTCTTGGTCCGGCCCTTACCGTAGTCACCCAAGGCTTCCTTGAAGGTCCGGACGATCAGAGGCAGAGACTTGATCAGGCTCAAGACGCCGCCGCAGGCCACGGCGCCCGCACCGATGTACCGGAGGAAGCTGCCCCACAGGTTGGACACGCCGCCGGGGGCCGCGATCAGCTCATTGACGGTCTTGGTGGCGGGGTATAGAATGGCGTCGCCGCCAAAGAGAACCATCAGGGGCATGAGAACAAACCAGCCCAGGACGCCGCCGGCAAACAGATAGCTGGACACCTGTGCACCGCAGATATAGCCCACACCGGCCAGGGCGGGCAGCACATCGATGCCGATGCCGGAGCCTTTGAAGCCGGGGATATCGTAGGTGATCTCACTGGGGAACACCTTGAGTCCATCGGCTACAAACTTGTAGAAAGCTGCAATGCCCAAACCGCTGAACACGGTGGAGGCTTTGGCGCCGCCCTCCTCACCGGCCATAAGGACCTCGGCGCAGGCCTGTCCCTCGGGGTATGCCAGGACGCCGTGCTCCTTGACAATGAGAGCCGAACGCAGCGGAATCATCATAAAGACGCCCAATGCACCGCCGCAGAGGGCGATGAGGCCGATGGTCACCAGGGAGGGCGCGTCACAGAGACCGTCCTTGGCCCACATGAAGAGGGCCGGCAAAGTGAAAATGGCGCCGGCGGCCACGGATTCACCGGCAGAGCCGATGGTCTGGACCATGTTGTTTTCCAGAATGGAGTTGCGGCGCAAAATGCCGCGGATGATGCCCATGGAGATGACAGCCGCCGGGATGGAGGCAGAGACGGTCATACCCACGCGCAAGCCCAGATAGGCGTTGGCACCGCCGAAAATAATAGCCAGCAGAGCGCCCAGGACAATGGACACCACGGTAAATTCCGGCATGATCTTCTCGGCGGGAACGTAGGGCTTAAACGGTTTGTTGTCCAAATTCAGTCGTTCCCTTCTGTTATTTTCTTCCCCACTGATATGCTACAGCAATTAGTTAAAGAACATATGTACATCAGTGGGAGACCATTCTACCCCATGCAACAGGCTGCCGTCAAGCAATTTTAGATTTTTGGCAGAAAAAAGTCGGAATTACCACATATTTCTTGCATTACATCAATATCAAATTAAATAAAAATAGTGTTTTACAGCAAGGGAAAAGAATGGTACGATAACAGCAGTACCACACAATTGTGCCTATGGCTCCGGCCGGTCTACTTGTCAACATTGCGCGGTACTGCCTGAAACGTAAAGGAGCGGATGCAAATGGAGACCATCACCACCTATACCGGCGTAGAATTTGCGCCCCGGGACCCGGACCCCATGGGTGTGTCCCTGCTGGACATCGCCCACGCCTTGTCGCTGCTGTGTCGGGGCAACGGCCATGTCACGCACTTCTATTCCGTGGGGCAGCACAGCCTCAACTGTGCCAGGGAGGCGGCGGCCCGGGCGTATACGCCATTGGTACAGCTGGGGTGTCTGCTGCACGATGCCAGCGAAGCCTATCTGTGCGATATTCCCCGGCCCCTGAAGGCCGCCATGGAATCCTACCGACAGGACGAAGCCCGGCTCCAAGGCTGTATCGAACGGGTACTGCTGCCCGCTCCCCTGTCGGAGACGGACCGGGCCCAGATCAAGACCATTGATGATGATCTGCTGTATACGGAACTGCCCCGGCTGCTGGGCCGGTCCGATATCGTTCCGACGCCCTTGGCCGCCGACCCGGACCTCAATACGCGGCCCTTTACCCAGGTGGAACAGGATTTTTTGAACCTGTATCACCAGCTGTTGGCCGTGTGTACATCGGGGTAACGCAGTTTTTGTTTGATTCCGTTTGAATGCGCCGGGGGACGATATTCCAATCGTCCCCCGGTGTTTTTTCTCTTTTTATGGGATTGTGATGTAACCTTTTTCCATGGATTGCGAGTAGATAGACGAGGACCCCTGACAAACGGAGAGAGGAGGAATTGGATGGAGGACGCCTGTATTGTCGATCTCTATTGGGCCAGATCCGAAACAGCCGTCGCGGAAACCGCTAAAAAGTATGGAACCTATTGTTATTCCATTGCCCATGCCATTCTCACCAACGCCGAGGACGCGGAAGAAAGCGTCAACGATACCTACCTGGATGCCTGGAACAGTATGCCGCCGCACCGTCCGGCCATTCTGGCCACGTTTCTGGGAAAAATCACACGTCGGATTTCCATTGACAAATGGCGGGCCCGCAGCGCGGAAAAACGCGGCGGCGGCGAACTGCCCCTGGCGTTGTCGGAATTGGCCGATTGTATCCCATCCGGTAAGACCGTGGAGCAGGAGGTGACAGATGCAGAACTGGAAGCCGCAATCAACCGTTTTGTTCTGTCTTTGCCCTTGACCCGGCGGCGGGTATTTCTCTGCCGGTATTGGTATCTCGATTCCATTGCTGCCATTTCCAAACAGTTTGGACTATCTCAAAGCAGCGTGAAAGTGATGCTGCATCGGACCCGCAAAGCGCTGCGAACTTATTTAGAACAGGAGGGAACCCTTTGATCACCAGCCATCAGATTTTCAATGCCATTGGAGCGGTCAGTGATGCAGCCATCCTCGACGCAAAATCCCATACCGGTTCCAAGTCCCGCCACCGGATGAAGTGGGGCGCGTTGGCCGCGTGCCTGTGCCTGACGTTCTTTCTGGTCATACCGGCCATGGCCGCCACAATTCCCACTTTTTACAATGTGCTTTATGAGATTTCCCCGTCTACAGCACAGTTTTTCAAACCGGTTCAAATGTCCTGTGAGGACCATGGAATTCGTATGGAGGTGGTGGCGTCCTACCTCCATACGGACACCGCTGAGATTTATATCGCCATGCAGGATTTGGAGGGCGACCGGTTGAGTGCGTCGGCGGACCTGTTTGACAGCTATTCCATCCACACGCCATTTGACTGTTCTTCCCACTGTGTATTGGCTGGCTATGACGCGGATACGAAAACCGCAACCTTTCTTATTACGGTGGAACAGTGGAATCAGCGCAAAATCACGGGGGAAAAGCTCACCTTTTCTGTCCGGCAGTTTTTGGGCCGCAAAGAAGACCATGCGGGAACCATTTTGGATTTGGGTACCGTTGCTCTCAACAGCACCGCACAACTGGTGGAGCTGCGCGGATTGGACGGTGGCCTTGCTACGGACTGGGAAGCGGATGGTATGCCGCAGCGTCTCCCGGCGCTACAACCCGGTAACCCCCTGGCCTCCCCTGCCGACGGCGTTACGCTGACGGGCGTCGGGTATCTTGACAGAGCTCTCCATGTGCAGATTTATTTTGAGGATATTCTCAAAACCGATCGTCACGGATTTATCAGTCTGGTGAACAAGCGTACCGGGGAACGGGTGGAGTCCTGCGGCTCCCTGTCGTTCTTTGACGAAGCGCATACGGGTTCTTATACGGATTTCGTCTTTTCCGACATTCCCGTAGAACAGCTGGGCAGTTATGAATTGTATGGGGAATTTGTGACTTCTTCCGGGTGCATCCAAGGGAATTGGAGTGTTACCTTTCCCATCCAAACGATGGACACGGCCACACCTTGAATGACGCCGCCGCATTCATCACACACAGAAGTCCCCGCGGGAAGCATTGCCTTCCGCGGGGACTTCTGTGTATGGTACGGCACACACCCAAACAGCGGAAAACGTTAGAAACTCCCGCCGCAACAAAACGCGTCTTTACTTTCATTGGCGGTTTGTTGTATATTGCAGTCAGAAACAACGCTGGATACGGGAGGCGATTCCATGTCAATCAACCACAACCTCAAAAGACTGCGCCAGATCGCAGGTCTGACCCAGGAGGAAGTCGCAGATAAGATCGGTCTGACCAGACAGGCAATCTCCGGCTATGAATCAGGCAGACGACAGCCTGATATCGCCATGATCGAACAACTTGCCCAACTATATCACACAGACATCCTTGAAATTCTATACGGGAATAGTGCAAAGCAGAAAGAACTGCGCAGGTTCCATCGGGCAGCCATCCTGACAATGATTCTGCCGCTGCTGCTGATATTCCTCCGTTCGTGCATACTGCTTGGTATGAATCGACTGCTTCCAATGGTGGACGGACAATTTCAGCTCATAGAGTCCTCAAGGCCCATGCTGGAAACACGAATGAGCGTGCGAATGACGCTGCTCCAAATTGGGGATGCCCTAGGCAGCCTGTCCAATCTATCCGCCCTGATTGGCTGTATCGTTCTGGTCGTCTTGTCAAAAAATCTGTGTTCGCTTCCATCCGGCAAAGCAAGCATTCTGTATGTGCTCTCTTTTCTGGTGGGAACCATTGTGGTGACCGTTCCCTTTGTAAACGCTAATATGAAAGTGAGCCACTTGGCTGGTTTTCGCTCATGAAAAATTGAGCCACCCAAGGATGTCCTCTATAATGGTCGCAGACTATATAGGGGGCGCATAAAGGTGGTTATCACAGTGGAAATTTACAAACAAATTCGCAAGATGCGGCTGCAGGGCATGAGTCAGCGGCAGATCGCTGCATCTCTGCAGATCTCCCGGAATACCGTCAAGAAGTACTGGAACGGTGACAGCGTTCCATGGGAGCGAAAAAACTACAGCCGGGCAGCCTCCGTTCTGACTGAGGATGTGGTGGCTTTCATCCGGCACTGCCTGGAAGAAGATACCCACAGCCCCAGGAAACAGCACCATACTGCAAAACGTATCTATGACCGGCTGGTGTGTGAACTGGGATTCACCGGCGGGGAGACTACCGTCCGCCGGCTGGTGAGCCAACTTCGGGAAAAACACCAAGAGGCATTTGTTCCGCTGTCCTTCCCTCCGGGGGATGCGATGCAGATTGACTGGGGCGAAGCAACGGTATATCTGTCTGGTGTAAAGACAGTAGTGAACTTATTCTGCGCCCGGCTTTGTTACAGCGGTGCCCCGTTGGTTCTGGCTTACCGCAGGCAGAATGAGGAAAGCTTTTTGGATGCCTTGGTCCAGGTATTCCAGTACTTTTACTTTGGTGGCGTCCCAAAGCGAGTTATCTTTGATAATGGCAAGGTTGCCGTTAAGGATGGCTTTGGCGCTCATGCTCGGAAACAGGCCGGGTATGCCGCTTTGGCGGCTCACTATGGATTTGAAGCCATTTTCTGCAATCCCGCATCCGGAAATGAGAAGGGCCTGGTGGAAGGCCTGGTGGGTTACAGCAGACGAAATACCTGCGTCCCGGTTCCCAAAGTGGAGTCCATGGAAGAACTAAATGCTCTGTTGCAGGAAAAATGCAGGGAATATTTGTCCCACCAGATCCGCGGCAAGGAAGCGGAAGTCGGCGCCATGCTGGCACAGGAAAAGGAGCATCTTTACCCGCTTGGGGCAATCCCAAATTCTGTGTAAACTCCGTTCAGGGTGGGAATAGAGCAAAATTTATTCAGGGCGGCAGCAGGTTCATTTGGCTGCCGCCTTTTCAACAACATAACGCCG
>NZ_JBQKJT010000009.1:0-157533 GCF_052117125.1 Candidatus Avoscillospira sp. LCP25S3_F1
CCGGCTGCCGCCGTTTCGCCTTTTCAACAACATAACGCCGGTGGTGGCGGATGTCAAGGGTGGCGGAGCCGTTCAGCTTGTCACTGACATCCGGCCCCGGCGGTGTTACTCAAAGCCGCCGCTGGTCGTATGGGCGTGTTAAATGGGCTGCTGTACGACGGCTTTTTTCTTTTGCCGTCGTCCGGCAGGTAAGCAAACTTTTAATTTTCAGTATAAGAAATGCCCCAAAACCGACGGTCAAGGCGGGAAATTACCGCAATGACAATTAACGCAATGCCAGATGCAATCATAATCCACTGTAAGGGAATCACATCGGCAAGAGGGCCAAAAATTGCCATTCCAATAGGCATACACCCGGAATACATGGAGCCGAGCAGACCAAATACACGGCCTTGCATGGAAGTTTCTGTTTTTTCCTGTAATAGTGTCGTGATTGCCGTTTGTACTATTGTTAAGGCCACACCATACAGAGCCATCAATGCAAGATAAAAAATAAAATTCGTAGATAGTCCCATCAAGATGGCCATTGTTCCAAATATGGCTAATCCAAACAACAGTGTTTTTTTTCGACTTTTGAAGCCGCCCCATGTACTCATTAAAAGGCCGCCTAACATCATGCCTGCAAATCCCACCAGCTCCACCACGGTCAAATAGCCATAGGTATCGCCGTAAACTCTGCTCACCAAAAGGCCCGCAAGAAATCCGGCTGGAACACACAGAAATACAAACAAGCCATAAATGATTAGCAGTCTACCAATCAGCTTTTCAGAAAAGGCATAAGAAATACCAGCTTTCAAATCCGTCAATATAGAGGTTTCTTTCAGTTGCTCTCGTTCATAGGGAATCAAAACGCAGGATAAAAGTCCAATTCCCAGCACAGCTGTCAGAACGTCTATGGAAAGTGTTGAACGTAAGGTGCTGATTGTCAGAACAACACCTGCTGCCGCCGGAGCTGCAAACCGAACAACCGATTGCATGGTTGCATTGATACCATTAAATCGCATGAGCTGCTCCCCAGGAACGAGCTGGGGGATCACAGCGTTGACCGCAGGTGTTTGTACGCCAGCGCCCAAAGATCGCAGGACAGACATAAGGAGTAGAGTCCAGAGAAGAAGCTGATCCGCTATATATGGCATAAGCAGCATCATGGCAAGCGTAACCATTGCGATGACGAAATCTGCCCCAATGATCAGTTTTTTCCTATGATACCTGTCCGCCCAAACACCTCCAAAAAAGGAGATCAAAAATTCTGGCAGATAGGAGCATACACTGAATGCGGCCACCCATACACCAGAAGATGTATTCAGTGTGACATACCAAACAATCGCCATCTGAACCAGTGTAGAACCGAACAGCGTAATCGACTGGCTGATAAGGAACAAAATTGCCCGACTTTTCCACTTGTCTTGTGTTGTGTGCATTTGACTTCCTCCTATTCTGAAGGTGGAAGCACAAAACGTTGCGTAGGGTATCCAAACTCTATCAATAGTTCCCGCTCCGCAAAACCAAGCAGTTCCAATTCTTTGCGGTAGCCGGTATCTGCTTTATCGTGTTCTCGATACGTGGTTGTACTAATTTCTTGCCCTGGAAGGTACTTTTCCATAAGCTGATCCAAAAAGAGTTTCTGTAGACCGTAATTTCGGTATTGCGGATGAACACCCATAAATTCAATACTACCGGTGTTATAGGAAAAGGCCAGCACACCAATCGTTGTATTTCCGTCTTTTAGAATCAATGCCCGTTGTTCGTCAATACAGGTTCGCAGCTTTTGCAAATAATCATTTTCATTCAAAACAGGATACCCGTCCACCACCAGCCGGACAAGCCACATCCACCCCGGAATATCAGACTCATCCGCCATCCGAATATCTGCAGAAGAAAATATTTTACGCAGCTTCCTAGGTTCTAAAGAAAACCGTAGTTGGAGTGGATAAAATTCTTGACGTTCTCGATATTCAGCTGGAGGAATTTTATACATAGCCTTGAAAACTGTCGTAAATGCTTGCTGACTTTCGTAGCCGCAAGTCAACGCAATTTCTAAAATTGGCTTAGCTGAAAATACCAGCAATTTTGCAGCCTCAGTTAATTGTCTCCTCTGCACATAATCATGAATCGTCATACCCAGCATTTCTGAAAACATTCGATGCACATAGTATTTGGAATAATGGACCCCGGAAGCCACAGTTTCCAAATCCAGCTTTTTGCTTAAATTGTTCTCTATAAAGTCGATGACTGACTCGATGTTGAGAACTGTTTGATCTTCCATTCATGCTCCCTCCTTTCCAGAACATAGAATACCATCTTTGCAATTTATTTGTTTTATTATTCTTGCGGAATTGGCCATATCATTCCCGTTTGTCATTCTAAACACTCTGTTTTTTGGAGATTGGGGAACAAGCCGCAACAAATACAAGAAAATTAAGCAGGCAGAAATGGAACGCATGAAAGCTAAAGACATTTAATAGATAGCAAAGTTAGCCGAGTCAGTCAACGGTCAAGATGAATGGCGCATATGCGCCGCCGTTGAAAGCTCTGACCGCCTTTGCAGATAGGCAATCAAGGGGCGACAGCAAGGAGTGCTGCCGCCCCGCTCTATTCACATGAGATCTACAAGCTTAGCTTTGTGAATCTTATATGAATAGAAAGCGGCGGTCTTGATTGCTCAAAGCCGCCGCATGGCAGTCGCCCAAAATAGAATATCGAATAACAGAACATAAACACTTTTTTACCTGCGTTTAAGCAAGCGCCGCTTAAACGCTCTTATTCTGTTACCATATCTGCTTGTAATGATGAGACCCACAAACAGCGCTCCCATCGCTGCACCCTCAGCAAAATCAGAAATCGCAGCCAACACAGCAATTTCATCAAGTTCTGTGTGACTTATTAGTTGTGATATAAACCAAAGAATTGCACCGATAGCCGCTACCAACATACCACCCTTCAAGATAAACTTATCACGATACTCAGAAAGAGAAATACGCTCCAAAAAACGCTCCATCATGTAGTTCCTCATTAAAATCTGAGCATCTGCGGATTTTTCTCTGGAAAGGTTTCGTATTAAATCTTTAAGCTGCCTTGCTGTTTTTATCATAAAAGTACCTCCAAATACTGTCGTAAAATTTTTTCCACCTTGAACATCCCAGCATATTGCATTAAAGCTCGCAGGTTCTTATCTTTTCTACGAGCATACGCTTTCAATGCCCCCTGAAAGGTTTGAATTTCAATTCTACTGCGGCTTCTGAGCAAATCACAGATCGTTCGCTCCATATCATAAACCGGTACGGTATGCCCAAAAGGTGTCTGACCGCTGGACAACCCAACATCAAATAACTCTGGCTTCATGGTGTAAACAGATAGCCCTTCTGCTTTTAAGCGAGTCGGACTATAACCACGCCGTACTGTAACAGAATATTTGGAGGGTTCTCTGTCAGTCAAATCATGAAAAAACAAGGCCGATTCATGGGAAAACACTGCCTGATTACACCGCAGATGCAAAAGGAACATAGCATCTACCCAGGCATCTTCGGAGACATAAATACCATGGGCAACCTGTTGAAGATTTTTCTCTTTAACATATTCATAAAAAATGGGCTTTACAATTCCGCTGGCAATTACCTGCGCAGTTTGTAGCATCCCATCATGCTCGGTCAGAAGTCTGTCTAATTGCTCAAACCGTTCTGATCTGGTCACGATCATCACTTCCTTTCGTGCTACTATTATACACGAATATAGCACGAAAGTAAATAAGGTAATTATAGATCCACCGTGTATCATTTTTTATAGTTTTGCGTATTTTATCCATAAACCAACTCCTGAATTGCAAATTTCAAACTCTGCACCTTGCCCAGCAGCCAGATCGCAGCCAGCGGCAGCCCCATCGGGCTAATCAAAAATGCCATAACCAGCAAAATCACACCGTTCTGCGGGGAATAGGTAATCAGCACAGCCACGCCAAGCAGAGCAATCACCATGCTGAACAGACCAAGCACCAGACCGGATATGTAGATCAGCCCCGTGCAGAGCCAGACAAAAAGTGTCAGCACCAAAATAACCGGCGCAGTTACGATCATCAACAGGCATTTCAAAATCTTCATTCCAGTTCCTCCTTCCAACGCTCCAGATGCCGTTTACACAGGGCATCTGCTTCTCTCTCATCATCTTCCGTCACTTCCCGTTTACCTTTGGTCAGTTCAATCTCCAGATAAGTCCGGTAATCATCAGCTAAGAGGTCGAACAGTTCCTTGGGAGTATGGCACACCTCGCCGGTGCAATAGCGAAAGTCTTGGTCAAATTCAACCCTTACACATCCATGACGGCTGATATAAACTTCGGTGGTCTCGTCTGCGGCCAGATAG
The DNA here is from genome assembly GCF_052117125.1 of Candidatus Avoscillospira sp. LCP25S3_F1. Classification (NCBI taxonomy): domain Bacteria; kingdom Bacillati; phylum Bacillota; class Clostridia; order Eubacteriales; family Oscillospiraceae; genus Candidatus Avoscillospira; species Candidatus Avoscillospira sp. LCP25S3_F1. The sequence goes on from NZ_JBQKJT010000009.1 coordinate 4,356, forward strand.
TCCGCAAAAATCTCCAACACTTTTTCAAAGGTCAGCATCTGTTTTCACTCCTTTGCTACGCTTCTTGCTCTACTCATATTATCCGGTACGGACAGGCAAAAGACAAGGATACCGGCAAAAAGAAAAAGCGGAGGGAGATGCGGCGAAGAAACGCCGTTCCTCCCTCCGCAAATGGAGTATCTTTCCCTGTTATGAAAGTTTAGAAAGCTGGGTAAGGATTTCCTTCACCCCCTCCCACAGTTGTTCCTGCCGCTGGGATATATCCTCCAAATCAGCATCATAAACCCGCCCGGTCTCATGCACTTTACGGGTCAGCTGATTCAAGTTGTTGCTGCTTCGGCGCATCAGGGAGACCAGCTCCTTCAGTTCCGGCAGATCCAGCTGCACCACATACCCATCCAGTGCCATTTTCCGCAGATAGGCACTCAAATTTTCTGTCCCGTATTGCTGCATCTTTTGATGGATCAGCTCCAGTTCCTCTGCGGATACCCAAAACAGCACCGGAACATCCCGCTTACGCTTTGCCATAGTTATCGCTCCGGTTCCCGTTTCTTCGGGGCGGCAGGCTTGTGGGCAGGCAGTTCCTGCTTGAGCTTATCCCGTACAGAGGGACGGGACGGTTGTATCTTTTCTCCCTGAGTACGGCTGAGCTGCTGTTCTTCTCGCACCAAATCAATAAAACCATCCAGTACAGCAGGGTGGCTGTTCAGGACATAACCACAACGGACAGTTTCGGGATTATCGTTGGGAATGGTCTTAGCCCATTCCTTATTGCGTCGGGAGTAACGCCCATCCCAGTCCTGAAGCTGGACGGTGTTGGCAAGGACCAGCGCCACACGCTCCATGCCATAGTTCTCGATCACACCCTTTGCCGCATCGTGACTGAGATACATTCCGTCGAAGTGTTCCCGCACCGCCGCTTCAATGGACTCCTTGCATTGGAGATTTACATTGTTGGAAGTTCGGTACTGCTCCAGCTCCCCATGTTCTCTCGCATAGGCGGCAGAGTAGGGATATGGGTAATCATGCCGATATAAAGCCGCTGATTATTCGCATACATCCCAAGTTGCAGTGATATGGTTTCTTCCCCATATTCCCACTTGAAGGGTACTTTCTTTTCCTCATTCATATCAGATTCCTCCTATCGTATCTGTTCTTTGTGGTCATAAAACAAATCTCCATTTCTGACCTTTGCATGGCTGAGAATCTTGATCTGCCCCTTTGCCTGACTGTCCAGAGCTTTTTCATAGCCTATATCTGACAAAAACAGGCGGGTCCGTTCTCCTTTCCAGCCCACCGGGGAATCATGCGTCAGCACATCAAAAATAATCATGTGCCGTGTGTTCTCCGCAAATCGCTGGAGATCCATGTAGTCATGGCCGTGGTAGTTCTGCGCCCCGGCTTTCTGGCGCATTTCCTCCATCAGCTGACCGATTGTTTTGCTTTCCTGCATAAAACCCACTTCCTTTCCGTTCTTATGAGACCAGCAAGATCATCTCCCGCAGCTGGGCAAAGTAGAGCTTGCCCTGGGGCGTAACCAGCGTGTAAGAACCGGTATGACCGTGATTGCAGTAGTCTTTGACGCAAAACAGCCCCGCATTTTTCACATTGGCATAAGGCAGCACATTGCCGGATGCCGTGCGGTACACAAACCGCCGTTCTATCAGAAACCGGACAAACCGGCGCTCCGGAACATCCAACTCTTTGGCGGTAGTCCTGAGATTGGTGCTGTGTTTTAAGTCGATGAACAGGTCATAGAAAGCGGCTTTGCCCTCCAGCTGTGCATTTTCCTTACGCAGAGAAATATTCGCTTCACGCTCAGCCAACAAGTCTGAGCAGAGCTTCATCAGAGCCTCCGGGGAAGTAGCTACCTCCCACAGCTTCTCTTTTGTGAGATAGGCCCCGTGCTTACGAATGGTAGGCAGGACCTCATCGAACACCCACCGTTCAAACCGTTCTGCCGATGGCAATTTGCTGTGAACGATTAGGCGGTACAAATCTCCTTCGGGGATAAAAGTCATACTGATTTTGCGGTCAGGGCTTTGTGGGTGAGGTGCGTCGCGTTTCACGACATACCTACAATGGCGGATAATTGCATCGCGGGGATTGCTGTACCCCAAAGCGCCAGCCACATCCGTTCCGCAGAACAGGTATTTGCCGTTTTCTTCGATGACCCGGATACTGCCAAACTCCGGGTTTTTGAAAATTTCCATCTGGTTCATGTCGTGCCTCCTTTGGCATGATAAAAGGCGGCCTTTACCAGCCGCCTGCGTGCATATCGTGGTTGACCAATGAAGTGAAGTGATTGTTCATGGTGGTAGGCGCATTGAACAGCACTGCAAGCAGGTACTGCTTCATGTTGCGTACCTGGGTGGTATTCTTTTGCAGACAGTCCATGACAAACTCGATGTGGGAGCTGTCCAGTTTCAAAAAACGGGAACGCACGATCTCGTGAGGGAAGTCTGCCCCAGAGATCCGGGTAGTCTTTCGTTTGGCACAGACCGTTTCAACCAACAGCTCTACGATCTCATTCAGGTCATCCAGGTAGAGAGGATAACGCTGCTTCAAGCAGTCATACTCGATATTCTCCAAAATCAACTCCCGATAATTTTCTATCTCTGTGACAGACATCGCATCCCTTCCTTTCCGTTCCGGCGGTCTTGCCGCCGCTGTTTCCCGGAAGGGAATGGAATCGGTACTTGATCCATAAGTAATTGATTTTTCTGTATTTGATTTCTCTATATTTAATTCTGCGGGCTTTTCCGTATCCGGTTTTACCATATCCGGTTTTACCATATCCGGGTTTTCCGTATCTGGTGAAGCCGTATCCGGCTGGGACATATCTGGCTGGGGCTGTTCATAGATGACATACTCGGTATCTGTGATCCGCCCACTTTTATCGCGTCTCTGATGGCGCACGATATATCCGGCTCCTTCCAGTTCACGCAGGGCAGCACCTATGGCATCCACGCCCTCCTTACAGATCTTTGCAAGGCCACGGGTGGTGTAATTCCAATCCTCCGGCAGCGACAGCATCATGGAAAGCAGCCCCTTGGCTTTTAACGACAGGTTTGCATTTCGTAAATGATGATTGCTCATCACGGTATAATCACGGGTCCGTTCAATGCGAAAAACGGCCATCGACCTCACTCCTTCCGAATTTTGGGTACAAAAAACCGCAATCCTCATTTCAAAGAATTGCGGTGTTCAACGCTTTTCAAATTTTCTTGCATAGAACCAAAACAGCGGCTTTTGGGGACGCGCCTCTGTAAATGGCTCCTCCTGGGCGAAAGGAAGTGTTTGCATCACGCGGTCAATATCCGTTGAATCCATGTCATGCTGAGATTTGCAATCTTCCCGGATTGCTTCTTGAATTTCCTTTACCGTACACATAGTCATTCCTTTCCTTTCGTTGTATGGGTTTATGAGCGGCGGCGTTTTCCCGGTTTGAAATCGAGGATATGTCCCTCAATCACACGAGCGTAACGCTTGATCTTGATCTCCCGGCGCTGCTGGCTTTGCAGGGCGGCCTGATACCCGTCCTCAGTCAAAAACAACCGCATTTCATCTCCGGGGCTGCCGTAAGCAGTGCTGGGACGCAGGACGGAAAACTCGATCATCCAGCGGGTATTATCCCAAAACCTCCCTACGGCGAGAATGTTGTGTCCTTTCAGCTCACGGGCTGAAATATCCCTCATAGGCGGCTCCTTTCATCGTTCCTGGTCTCTCTGACGCTTTTTCTGCCATGCCTCCAGTAGCTTGATGATGGTTTCCTGCATCCGCTGGGGCGTATAGCTTTTGGGGAAATACTTCCGCAAGGTGTCAGAGGTAAATGTCACTCGATCCAGATCGCTTTTCTTTTCCTCACCCATGATGACGCGCATCATATCGAGGGTCAGATGCCCCTCCTGACTGTATTTCTTGAGCCGCTGGGCTTGGGAAAGGGAAGGGGTAGCCTGTTCGCTGTCCATCGCGTCCAGCAGGTCTACCTGTTCCTCTTTTTTAAGAAAGGACAGCTCATAGGCAGGGTTCAGGGCGATCTTCTTTTCATCCACCATATCCATCAATTCAGGAATCAGCTCTGTCAGACGGATAAATCTCTTAATCTGTGATTTGCTATCTGGACTGTTCTCCGCGATTTTTTCTGCCGCAGTCAACTTCGGCCCAACTTGGGCCGAAGTTAAATCCGTCCTGGCTCCTTGGTGCTTAATGGCATCTAGCTTCATTTTATAAGCAAATGCTCTTTCGCTTGGAAGAAGGCTTTCTCGCTGCAAGTTGCTGTCAACCATAATAATCGTGGCGGCATCATCATCCAAATCCCGAACAATGACCGGCATAGTCTCCTTTTCTGCCAGCTCACTGGCTCTGTGCCGCCTGTGTCCGGCTACCAGCTCATAGCCACCCTCCGGGTCCGGTCGGGCAATGGCCGGAACCAGAACGCCATACTGCTTGATACTGTCAGCGGTCTCCATCATTGCTTCGTCATCCTTGACTTTGAATGGGTGGTTCTTGAACGGATGCAGTTCAGACAACGGAATTTCCTGAATCTTTTCCAGCTTTGCATCCTGGCGGCCTTCTTCGGTGGAGAACAGATCATCTACCGAGGCCAGCTCTATTTTTTTCGCGCTGCTTTTCAAGTTTCAACACCTCCTTCGTCAGATTTTTGTAGCCCTCTGCCACCTTGCCGCCGGGGTCATGGGCAAAAATGCTTTTTCCCTCTGCGCTGATTTCCTTTGCCCGGACAGAATGGGGAATCTCTGTGCCGAATACTTTGATCTTGCTGCCATAGGTCTCTCGCAAAAGTGCGGAGATCTCTTTGGCAAAGTTGGTTCGGCTGTCAACCATCGTCAGCAGGATACCGTCTATCTGGAGCTTGGGGTTGATCTGCCGCTTTACCTTGTTTACCGTGGAGAGCAGCTGTTCCAGCCCTTTGGCGGACAGATACTCCGCCTGAACGGGAATTATGATCCTGTTCGCAGCGGCCAGCGCATTGACTGTGAGCATCCCCAGGGAGGGCTGGCAGTCGATGAGAATATGGGAGTATTGCCCCTTCAGCGTGTCCAGATATTGCCGCAAGATAGTCTCACGGCTCATGGCATTTACCAGGGATACCTCCATACCGGATAACTGGATGTCCGCAGGCATCAGGTCTACACCCTCTGGGTGGTGCAGGATACCCTCGCCGGGACGAAGCGGCTCATCCATCAAGATACGCCCCATAGCGTCCGACAGCGTAAAGGGCAGCTTGTCCGGCTGAGGATTGCCCAGGCTGATCGTCAGGCTACCTTGCGGGTCTCCGTCGATCAGCAGGACTTTCTTTCCAGCCTGCGCCAAACCGATTCCAAGATTGGCACAGGTAGTGGTTTTGCCAACGCCGCCCTTCTGGTTGGCAATGGCAATGATTTGCGTGTTCATTGACTTCACCTCATTTCTAATTGTTGCTGTTGCTTCTGGAAATAGAAAAAGCCGCCACTCCAAAATAAAAAGTGAAGTGACGGCTCTTTCTATCGCCGGAATACGAGTTCCTGAAATGAAAAAAGCACCCAGTCATTTTATACTGAGTGCTATATCAAATTCATATTCAATTATTCAAATTAGGTCAAACTATGTCAAACTGCCACAGCCCAAAACGAGGGAAAGGAGGGACGAAAAACACCCCCAAAATCGGCTCTCGGTTGTCCTATAATTTAACCACTAACCCCTTTTTTTACCCCCATTTTTGCCGGTTGTCCTATATTTAACCACTAAAAATTGGGTGAAAACGGCTCTTGATTTGCCAAATTTGGTCAAACCATATCAGCCCGTTTAGATACAGTAAAACCCCGGAAAACCTTGATTTTCCGGGGTTTTTGAACCATTTTGATACGGTTTGAACAGCAGATTATCTCTTGCTGAACTGAGGTGCACGACGTGCTGCCTTGAGACCGTACTTCTTACGCTCTTTCATGCGAGGATCGCGGGTCAGCAGGCCGGCGGCCTTCAGAGCAGGGCGATACTCGGGGTTCAGCTTCAGCAGGGCGCGGGCAACGCCATGACGAATGGCGCCGGCCTGGCCGGACACGCCGCCGCCGGAAACGGTGCAGATGATGTCCAGGTTGCCCAGGGTATTGGTGGTGGCCATGGGCTGACGAACCAGCAGCTTCAGGGTCTCCAGACCAAAATAATCGTCGATATCACGGCCGTTGATCACGATGGAGCCGGTGCCGCCCTCGTACAGGCGCACACGGGCAACAGAGGACTTGCGGCGGCCGGTGCCGTAATGATACTGCTTCTTGCTCTCGTACATAGTCTGTTACCTCCTGAATTAGTCCAAAGTCCAGGCTTCGGGCTTCTGTGCGGCGTTGTTGTGCTCGGGACCTGCGTACAGCTTCAGGCGGGTCAGAGCGCTGCGGCCAATGGAGTTCTTGGGCAGCATGCCCTTGACAGCCAGCTCCATGGCGAACTCGGGGCGCTGCTCCATCAGCAGACGGTACTTCACTTCTTTCAGACCGCCGATCCAGCCGGTGTGATGACGATAGTACTTATCTTCCATCTTCTTGCCGGTCAGAATGGCCTTGTCGGTGTTGACAATGATGACGAAATCGCCGCAGTCAACGTTGGGGGTAAAATCAACCTTGTGCTTGCCGCGCAGCAGCTTGGCAGCGGTGGCAGCCGTGCGGCCCAGGGGCTTGCCGGCAGCGTCGAGAACGTACCATTTTCTCTGGACGGTCTCCTTCTTTGCCATAGTAGTGGACATAGTATTTCCTCCATAATCGGGAAGTCTGGCTTCCCAAAATAAAAATTTTGACAAATTCATTGGGCGCGATTACAATAATCTGCACAACCGCGCCTGTATTTTATACCACAACGGCGCTTTTGTGTCAACCGCCAAACGGCAACATTTTTATTTTGCGCGGAGAGAACTCTCGTTTTCTCACAATATCTCTCATTTTCTCTTATATGCTCAAAAGGCAAATTACATTTGAAAAGGATTTTTTCTATGCAGAAGCTACTTGGACTGGTCCGCCGCTGTGTGGACGACTATCAAATGATTCAGCCGGGGGACAAAATCGCCGTGGGCGTGTCCGGCGGCAAAGACTCCCTGACCCTGTTGACGCTGCTGGCGGGCCTGCGGGAGTTTCATCCGGCGGGGTTCTCCCTGGAGGCCCTGACCATCGACATGGGGCTGGAGGGGATGGACTTCTCCCAGGTGGCCGAATTGTGCCGCCGCCTGAACGTGCCCTATACCAAGATCGACACCCAGATCGCCCCCGTCATCTTTGAACACCGCAAGGAGAAAAACCCCTGCTCCATGTGCGCCAAAATGCGCCGGGGCGCCCTCAATGAGGCCATCCTGGACCGGGGCATCACCAAAATTGCCCTGGGCCACCACTACGACGACGCCGTGGAAACCTTCGTCATGTCCCTGATCTTCGAGGGGCGCATCAGCTGCTTCCAGCCGGTGACGTACCTGGATCGCACCGGCGTCACCCAAATCCGGCCCATGCTGTACCTCAGTGAGAAGACCGTCAGCCATTTCGCCGAGCGTATGCGCCTGCCCGTGGTCCACAACACCTGCCCCGCCGACAAGCACACCAAACGGGAGGAGATCAAACAGCTCATTTACGATCTGTCCGCCACCTATCCCGACTTGAAGGCCCGGATTTTCGGCGCCATGCAGCGGCTGCCCCTGCCGGAGTGGGGACCGGTTGACCACGGCAGACGCCCGCTGCCCGATATTGAATGAGAGTTCCCAGGGGACGCCGTCCCCTGGACCCCTGCAATTTTTTGTAAAAAAATTGACTAAAAACGTTCAATGGCCATGGATTCCGTGGGAATCCATGGCCACAATGCTATATAGACTCTGTAATCCGCCGCCAGATAAAAGTTTTACTCGATTTTTTTCAAAAAATCGTGGGGTCCAGGGGCAAAGCCCCGGTCGCCCGCCGCAGCGGGCGAAATCCCTGACCGCATCCCTTACAGCGTATCCTTGCTGCGGCTGATGCGGACCACCAGGCCGCTGAGGGCCAGGAGGCCGATGAGGTTGGGCAGGACCATAAGGCCGTTGAACATGTCGGACAGGCTCCAGACGAGGTCCACCTTCTGGGTGGAGCCGATGACGATGAAGACCAGCACCAGCAGGGTATAGAAGACAACGCCGTGTTTGCCGAACAGGGCCTGGACGTTGGTCTTGCCGAAGAAGTACCAGCCGATGATGGTGGAGAAGGCGAAGAACAGCATGCAGACGGCCACAAAGGCGTTGCCGAAGGAGCCGAAGGCAGCATTGAAAGCGGCCTGGGCCAGGGCGGTGCCCTGGAGGGAGCCGGTGACAGGCTCCAGAAGGCCGGAGGTCAGAATGACCAGGGCCGTCAGGGTCAGGACCACAAAGGTATCCAGGAAGACGCCGATCATGGCGATGACGCCTTGGTCGTGGGGGTGCTCCACCTTGGCCATGGCGTGGGCGTGGGGGGTGGAGCCCATACCGGCCTCATTGGAGAACAGACCCCGGGCCACGCCGTAGCGCATGGCCTCTTTCATGCTCAGACCCAACGCGCCGCCGAACATGGCTTCCGGCTGGAACGCGCAGACGAAGATGGAGCGGAAGGCGTCCAAGAGGGCGCTGTGGTTGATGACGAGAATGGCGCCGCAGCCCAGGATGTAAAAGATGGCCATGATGGGCACCAGCTTTTCGGTGAACGCGGCGATCCGGCTGACGCCGCCCAGGAAAATAAAGCCGGCGATGACGGCGGCGATGATACCCATGACGAGTTTGGGGACGCCGAAGGCCGTGTGGAACGCGTCGCTGATGGAGTTGGACTGGACCATGTTGCCCATGAAGCCCAGGGCCAGGATGATGGCTGCGGAGAAAAAGCCCGCCAGGAATTTGCCGAACTTACCGGTGAAGGCGGCGCGGATGTAGTAGATGGGGCCGCCGGTCACATGGCCCTGGGCGTCCACGGTCTTGAACTTCTGGGCCAGAATGGCCTCGGCGTAGATGGTGGCCATGCCGAAAAAGGCACTGACCCACATCCAGAAGATGGCGCCGGGGCCGCCGGAGAACAGAGCGGTGGCGCAGCCGGTGATGTTGCCGGTGCCCACCTGGGCGGCAATGGCGGTGGTCAGGGCCTGGAAGGAGGACATGCCGTCCTTGCCGGCCTTTTTGCCCGACAGGGAAAAGCCGCCGAACAGCCGCCGCAGTCCTTCTCCAAAGCGGCGGATCTGGATAAAGCCCAGGCGCACGGTAAAGAAAATGCCCGTGGCTACCAGCAGGAACAGCAGGGCGTAGTCCCAGAGGACCGTGTTGACAAATCCGACGATGGTTTCAATGAGGTGCATGGGGGGTCTTCCTTTTCTCTTTGGATTCCGCCAAATCAAATAAAAAAACCGGCTGCGCCCGCGTGGGCGTCAGTCGGCTCCGGATGGACAACGGCCCGAACCTGCACCAACGGTGCGGCAGACCCTTGTACCAAACTCTGTCCTTTTGCCTGAGAGATTCCCGCGGCCCATGGCCGCGCGTTGCACCTTCGGCACTCCCGCTGGGGGAGCTTCTCCAGAGCCACATCCGTTTGCAGTCCTCATTTCCCGGGGGAAACGCCTGAGAGTTTTGCTCCTTCGGCAAGGTTTGTTTGCGGCAACTCCACCCATTTGTGGCTTCGGTTCTCGCCGGTCCTTTTGCACCGCAAATGCAGTGCAGCTTCTTGCAATACATCCAGTATTCCTGCGAAGCTACACTTTTTTGCGGCACAAAAATCCTCGCCGAGAACTCTTGCCAAAATGTGCGGAGCTGCCGTATGGCGACAACACCACGGTGGGGTCACCGTATTACCTTTTTCCTGCAAACTTCACTTGCTGCGGTATACGGCGCTGCCTTCCGGCAGCGCCGCTTTGTTCTATTAAACTATAACATTACCCAAATGCCGTGTCAAGTCCATCGGTGATGGAATTTTGTGCGCTGTCAAACGCATCAGGCGATGCCGTACTCGTACTTCATGGCCAAAACGCGGACCACGCTGTCGGTGACGGTGTCCTGGGGCAGGGAACCGGTGTCGATGGCGTGAAGGACGCCGTCCACGGCGGCCTGAAAATCCTCGGGCATCAGCAGCAGGTCGGCGCCGGCCTCCAGCGCCTGGACGGCGGCTTCGGCGGCGGTGAAATGGTCGGTGATGGCCTCCATGTTGAGGGCGTCGGTGACTACAACGCCGTTAAAGCCCAGCTCCTTGCGCAGTAAATTGTCGATGATGGATGCAGACAGGCTGGCGGGGCGGTCGTCGCCGGTGACAGCGGGTACCGACAGATGGCTCACCATGACCATGGGGGCGCCGGCGTCGATACCGGCCTGGAAGGGGAGAAAGTCCTTTTCCTTCAGCTGCTCCAGGGTGGCGTCGGTGGAGGCTGCGCCGTTGTGGGTGTCGGCGGAGACGCCGCCCAGGCCGGGGAAGTGCTTGAGGGTGCAGAGGATACCGGACTCCTGCATGCCCGCCACCATGGAGCCGACCAGGCTGGCGGCCGTCTCGGCGTCGTCGGAGAAGGACCGGTCGCCGATGGCGGAACCGCTGGTGGACACGTCGGCCACGGGGGCAAAGTCCAGATTGAAGCCCAGGGCCAGCAGCTCATCGCCCAACGTCTTGCCCATGGCGTGGACCTGCTGGGGGTCGTTATAGGAGGCCATATCGTCCAGCTTCGTCACGCCCAGACCGCGGCTGCCCAGCCGGGATACGGTGCCGCCTTCCTCGTCCACGCCCAGGAGCAGGGGAGTCTTTGCATAGGACTGGGTGGTGGAAAGCAGGGTTTTGATTTGGTCTACGCTCTCCAGATTCTTGGCGAAGTAGACGATGCCGCCGACAGGGTATTGCTCCAGGGCGGCTTTGGTGGCGTCGCCGGCCACGGTGGCTGTATCGACGCCGGTAATAGCTTCCGGCGTCACCATAAACAGCTGGTAGACCTGTTCCTCCAGGGACATGGTTTCCACGGTCTTCCGGGCCTTGGTCACAAATTCCGACTCGGGCTCCGGCTCCGGTTCCGTGGTGGCCGTGTCGCCGGTGTCCGTGGTGGTGTCGGCGGTATCACCGGTTGTGCTGTTGTCGGTGCCGTCGGTGACCGGGTTGAACTGGGAGGGAATATTGGGTTTGCCGCTGCGGGCCAGGGGCACGATGATGCAGACTGCGCCGATGAGGACGCAGAAGCCCAGCAGTGAGACGAGAAAAATCTTAACGCCTTTTCCCATGGGAACTACCTCGTTTCTATCAAACTCGCAAAAATTGCACCACCATTCTACAGGGTAGAGCGAAAAATTACAAGAGCGCATTTGTGAACAAATGAATAATTCTGGCCATGGATTTCGGAGAAATCCATGGCCATAGAAAGTTTTACCCGATTATTTTCAAAAAATCGCAGGGTCCAGGGACAGCGTCCCTGGCGGGGTCCGGGGCGGCGCCCCGGAAAAACCCTTACTTATGATACAGCCGGTGGGACTGGTAGACCGGCTCGCAGGTGACGTTGCAGCCCAGCTTCTTAAAAACATTCTCGTCCACAGGGGAGAGGATGACCGAGGAATGGACCTGGCAGCCCTTGAGGTTGTTGAGCTGCTCCATGGCGATCTCGGCGGTGGGGTTGGTGACGGCGCACATGCTCAGGGCAATGAGCACCTCGTCGGTGTGGAGGCGGGGGTTCCGGTTGCCCAGGTGCTCCACCTTCAAATGCTGAATGGGGGCGATGATGGCCGGGGAGATCAGCTCAATCCGGTCGTTGATGTTGCCCAGGTGCTTGAGGGCATTGAGCAGGGCAGCGGACGAGGCGCCCAGGAGTTTGGAGGTTTTGCCGGTGACGATGGTGCCGTCGGGCAGCTCGATGGCCAGGGCCGGGCCGCCGGTCTGCTCGGCCCGGGCCAGGGCCGGGGCGACGCAGGGCCGGGACTCGGGGGTCAGGTCCAGGCTGCTCATGAGCATTTCGATCTTCTGGACCTCGGCGGCGGTGGAAGTGCCGCGGACCTTGCCGCAGGCGGCGGCGAAGTAGCGGCGGATGATCTCCTGGCGGGAAGCCTCGCGGCAGACTTCGTCGTCAATGATGGCGTTGCCCGCCATGTTGACGCCCATATCCGTGGGGCTCTTGTAGGGGCAGGTACCGTAGATTTTTTTGAACATGGCTTCCAGCACCGGGAAAATCTCGATGTCCCGGTTGTAGTTGACCGTCGTCTCACCGTAGGCGTCCAGATGGAAGGGGTCGATCATATTGACGTCGCTGAGATCGGCGGTGGCGGCCTCGTAGGCCAGGTTGACCGGATGCTTGAGGGGGATGTTCCAGATGGGGAATGTCTCGTACTTGGCATAGCCTGCCTGGATGCCACGCTTGTGCTCATGGTAGAGCTGGCTGAGGCAGGTGGCCATTTTGCCGCTGCCGGGGCCGGGGGCCGTCACCACCACCACGGGGCGGGACGTTTCAATATACTCATTCTTGCCGAAGCCCTCGTCGGAGACGATGAGGGGAATGTTGGAAGGGTAATCGGGTATACTGTAGTGACGGTAGACCTTGACGCCGAGATTCTGGAGCTTCTGGGCGAACTGCTCGGCGGCCCGCTGGCTGTGGTACTGGGTCATGACAACGCTGCCCACATAGAGACCCACGTCCCGGAATACGTCCACCAGACGCATGACGTCCTGATCGTAGGTGATACCTAGGTCGGCCCGGCGCTTGCTGGACTCGATGTCGGCGGCGTTGATGGCGATGACGATTTCCGCGTGGTCCTTCAGCTGCAACAGCATTTTCAGTTTGCTGTCCGGCTCAAAGCCCGGCAGGACCCGGCTGGCATGGTAGTCGTCAAAGAGCTTGCCGCCGAATTCCAAATATAGCTTGCCGCCAAAGGAATCCACCCGCTCCAGAATGCGCTTGGATTGCAGCTCCAGATATTTTTGATTGTCGAACCCGATCCTTCTCATGCGTATCGTCTCCTTTGCACCGTGGAAGTTTTCACATATGGTTTCATCATACCCGGAAATCCGGCAAAATGCAACACGGCATTTTTCACGGATTTTACGGGCCGAGGCCGAGGATTTTGCTGCTTTCTTGACTTTTGCGGTGGGAATTACTATAATCAAATGTAAGAAATGCCAACGACTATGACGAGGAATCCCAATGAAGAATCAAAAACAAGCCTATGGCAACGACAGCATCTCCGCATTGAAGGGCGCCGACCGGGTGCGCAAGCGTCCGGCCGTTATTTTTGGCTCCGACGGCCTGGAGGGCTGCGAACACGCCGTATTTGAAATCCTGTCCAACGCCATCGACGAGGCCCGGGAGGGCCACGGCGATACAGTCATCGTCACCCGGTACGCCGACCACTCCATCGAGGTGGAGGACTTTGGCCGCGGCTGTCCCGTGGACTGGAACGAGACCGAACAGAAGTACAACTGGGAGCTGGTGTTCTGCGAGCTCTACGCCGGCGGCAAGTACCAGAACAACGCCGGCGGCGACTATGAATACTCCCTGGGCCTCAACGGCCTGGGCGCCTGCGCCACCCAGTACGCCTCCAAGTGGTTCGACGCCGTTATCCACCGCGACGGCTTCGAGTACAAGCTCCATTTCGAGGAGGGCGAAATCGCCGGAGAAATGGAGAAAACCCCCTACAGTGGAAAGAAGACCGGCTCCAAATTCCGCTGGCTGCCGGATTTGCAGGTGTTCACCGATATCGACATCCCCGAGGAATTCTTCCTCGACGTCCTCAAACGACAGGCCGTGGTCAACGCCGGCGTCACGTTCCGGTTCCGCAGCGAGAAGGACGGCAAGTTTGAGACAACGGAGTTCTGCTACCAGCAGGGCATCCTGGACTATGTGACGGAGCTGACCGAGGGCAAGGCCATGACCATGCCCCAGTTCTGGGAGGCCGAGCGCAAGGGCCGGGACCGGGCCGACATGAACGACTACAAGGTGAAAATCTCCGCTGCCTTCTGCTTCTCCAATCAGGTGAGCCGTCTCGAGTACTACCACAACTCCTCCTGGCTGGAGTACGGCGGCGCGCCGGACAAGGCCGTCCGAAACGCCTTCGTCTATGCCATCGACGCCTATATTAAATCCGTGGGCAAGTACACCAAGAACGAATCGAAAATCACCTTTCAGGATGTGGCCGACTGCCTGGTGCTGGTGACCAACTGCTTCTCCACCCAGACGTCCTACGAGAACCAGACGAAAAAGGCCATCACCAACAAGTTTGTCCAGGAGGCCATGGTGGAGTTCTTCCGGGCCAACCTCCAGGTCTATTTCATTGAAAACAAGGCCGAGGCCGACCGCATCGTGGACCAGGTCCTGGTCAACAAGCGCAGCCGGGAATCGGCGGAAAAGGCCCGGCTCTCCATTAAAAAGAAGCTGTCGGGCAACCTGGATATTTCCAACCGGGTCCAGAAGTTCGTGGACTGCCGCACCAAGGACCGGGACAAGCGGGAACTCTACATCGTCGAGGGCGACAGCGCCATGGGCTCGGTCAAGCTGAGCCGCGACGCGGAGTTCCAGGGCATCATGCCGGTCCGCGGCAAGATTCTCAACTGCCTCAAGGCCGACTATGGCCGTATCTTCAAGAGCGAGATCATCACCGACCTGCTGCGGGTCATGGGCTGCGGCGTGGAGGTCCGGGACAAGCGGGTCAAGGATTTGGCCGAGTTCGACCTGGACAGCCTCCGCTGGAATAAAATCGTCATCTGCACCGATGCCGATGTGGACGGCTTCCAGATTCGCACTCTGATTCTCACCATGCTCTACCGGCTGGTGCCCACCTTGATTCGGGAGGGGTATGTCTACATCGCCGAGTCGCCTCTCTTTGAGATCAGTACCAAGGATAAAACGTGGTTTGCTTACTCTGACGCCGAAAAGAACGCCATTTTAAAGGAGCTGGAGGGCAAAAAATATACGGTCAACCGCTCCAAGGGATTGGGCGAGAACGAGCCGGAAATGATGTGGATGACCACCATGAACCCGGAGACCCGCCGCCTCATCAAGGTTATGCCCGAGGACGCGGAAAAGACGGCCCAGGTCTTCGACCTGCTGTTGGGCGACAACCTGCCGGGCCGCAAAGACCACATCGCCGAAAACGGATATAAGTATTTAGAGCTGGCGGATATCTCGTAATCCCGTCTGCCACGCCGCTATGAATGGTCCCGTTCCGGGGGAACGGTATTAAGATGGAAGAAACTGCATATTGGGAAAGGATGATCGACATGAAGAAACGATGGTTCGCGATTGTTTTGGCACTGACCCTGGCAGGCACATGCACCATTCCCGCAGGCGCGGCATATTCAGACGAATACTGGGACGGCTATAACGAGGGCTTTGAAGCGGGCTACGCCGACGGCGTCGCCGCCTGGGAGGCCGGAGAAGCTGAGCCTGCCCCCATCGGTACCAGGGAAGAAGGCTACGACGACGGATATGCCGAAGGTTTTGATGCGGGATATTTGTGGGGGTATGACGACTGGGAGAACGGGAGCGCGGACTGGCCGGCCCAGGAGCTGACGGACGCCGGCGGCGCGCCGGGGCGGATCAACGTCAAGTACAACGACCGCTGCATCGACTTTGACGCCGTATGGCCGGAAAACCAAGGCGGCAGCGTTATGGCCCCTGTGCGCCCGGTGCTGGAAGCCATGGGCGCGGCGGTGACGTACGACGGCGGTGTGATGACGGCGTCGCTGGAGGATGGCCGTATCCTGACTCATACCGTGGGCGATGATACGGTGGCCGTCACGGACGGGGCGGGGGAGACAAAGCTCTGTTCCATGGCCAGCACTTCCTATGTGACCGGCGGTGTCACCTTTGTGCCTGTGCGGCTGTTTGCCGAAGCGTTGGGCCTGACGGTGCTGTGGGACAGCGACTATCAGACGGTGGTTCTCCTGGACCCGGTCTCCCTGGAGGAGACGTATGGTTCCCGGCTGACCCGGCTGAATCTCCTGCTGTCGGAAATCCAGCTGCGTCAAAACCCGGCGGAAACATACCGGGAGACGGCGGATATTGCCCTTGATCTGACGCTGTTTGACACCATCGAGGGGGATAAACACCTGAACGCCACCGCCAAAACCGATACGCTCACCAACGGCGACGGCTTCCAGACCACGCTGGAAGTGGATATTTCAGAGCTGATGGACCTGCTGCTGGAGGAATACGGCGCAGAGGGCGGGGCGCTGTCGGCGGAGGACGAGACGGTGCTCCGACTGCTGGGACGGCTGGAAGCGGAATTGCGCTATGACAACGAGACACAGACGCTGTACATCCAGAACCCCCTCCTCGATTTGATGATGGGCCAGACTACCTGGCTGGAACAGCCTTTGGGCGACCTGTTGGACTGGGGCTGGCCGGTTCTGGATGGGTCGGAGCCCCTGACCGTCACGGACCTGGTTCTACTGTCCCAGATGCAGGATGTGGAGATGGGCAATCTCTACGCCTTTCATTGCTACGAGGGCGTGGATACCTCACTCAACCTCCTGCTGTCCGTGCTGGGAGACGACCAGTTTACCCGGTCCGGCTCTACCTATACCCTCCATGCGGAGAATGTTACAATTGGTTCCTATAGCGACGCGGCGCTGTTCTATTACAGTGGAACCCCAACCGTGGGTCTTGATCTGCAACTCACCGACCGGGGCGGCGGCCGCTGTGACTTCACCGGCGCCCTCTCCGTAGAAAGCGCCGACTATGTGTTGGGCCTGGACCTCTCCAGCCGCGACAGCGGTGGACAGGCCACGCTGACATTCCATCTGAAAAACCTGTGCAAAGGCGTATTGTCGGTGACGACAAGCCGCCGCGTCACCGACGAGCCGGTGGAGACGCTGCCGCCGGCGGAAGCAGTGTCCATGGCACTGGAAGAGGTGGGATATTTTTAAACTTGATGTTTGACTATACTTTACCAAAGGACGGTAACCCATGGCCCGTAAAAAATCAACGGAATCCTCTAAACACACCATGAATCCCAACGTGGAGGGCCTCCACGCAGAGATTCTTGAACAACCGATCTGCGACACCCTGGAGCTGAACTACATGCCCTACGCCATGTCGGTCATCGTCTCCCGGGCCATTCCGGAAATCGACGGCTTCAAGCCCTCCCATCGAAAACTCCTCTACACCATGTACAAGATGGGGCTTTTGAACGGCGGGCGCACCAAGTCGGCCAACATCGTGGGCCAGACCATGCGGTTGAATCCCCACGGCGACGCGGCCATCTATGAGACCATGGTCCGCCTGGCCCGGGGCTATGAAGCCCTCCTGCACCCCTTTGTGGACTCCAAGGGCAACTTCGGCAAGGTCTACTCCCGGGACATGGCCTACGCCGCCTCCCGGTATACTGAGGCCAAACTGGACCCCATCTGTCAGGAGCTGTTCCGGGACATTGACGCCGACACGGTGGATTTCATCGACAACTATGACAACTCCATGCTGGAGCCGACGCTGCTGCCCACCACGTTCCCCAATGTGCTGGTGTCGGCCAACATGGGCATCGCCGTGGGCATGGCCAGCAATATCTGCGGCTTCAACCTGCGGGAGGTGTGCCAGACGGCCATCGCCCGCATCAAAAACCCCGATTGCGACCTGCTGGAGACGCTGCCCGCACCCGATTTCCCCACCGGCGGCGAAATTCTCTACGATCCCAAGGAAATGCGGCAGATTTATGAGACGGGCCGCGGCTCCTTCCGGGTCCGGGCCAAGTGGCGCTACGTCAAGGAAGGGAATCTCATTGAGATTTACGAGATTCCCTACACCACCGCCACGGAGCCCATCATCGACAAAGTCTCCGAACTGATCAAGGCCGGCAAAATCCGGGAAATCGCGGATATGCGCGATGAGACCGATTTGAACGGTCTCAAGCTGACCATCGACCTCAAGCGGGGTGTGGACCCGGACAAGCTCATGCAGAAGCTGTTCCGCTCCACGCCGCTCATGGACAGCTTTTCCTGCAACTTCAACATTCTCATTGAAGGTATGCCCAAGGTCCTGGGCGTGGGCCAGATTCTCGAGGAGTGGACCGCCTGGCGCAGCCAGTGCGTCCGCCGCCGGGTCTATTTCCAGCTGCAAAAGAAGATGGATAAGCTCCATCTGTTGCAGGGCCTGGGCAAGATCCTTCTGGATATCGACAAGGCCATCGCCATCATCCGGGAGACGGAACAGGAACAGGATGTGGTACCCAATCTGATGATCGGCTTCAGCATCGACGAGATTCAGGCGGAGTATGTGGCGGAAATCAAACTGCGCAACATCAACAAGGAATATATCCTCAAACGCATCCAGGAGACAACCAGCCTGGAAGCGGAAATTGAAGACCTCCAAAAGACGCTGGACAGTGAAGCCCGTATCCGCAAAATCATCGTCTCGGAGTTGGAGCAGGTCAGCAAAAAGTTTGGTACAGACCGGAAGACCACTTTGATTCACGAAAGTGACGTACCTGCCGCCGACGAAGAGGACGAGACGCCGGACTATCCGGTCCATCTGTTCCTGTCCCGGGAGGGATACTTCAAAAAGATCACGCCCCAGTCCCTTCGGATGTCCGGTGAACAGAAGTTCAAGGAGGGCGACGGTCTGCTGGCCACCTACGAGACCACCAACCGGGCGGAATTGCTGGTGTTCACCGACAAATGTCAGGTCTACAAGGCCCGGTGTTCCGAGTTTGAGGACTCCAAGGCGTCGGTCCTGGGCGACTATCTGCCCACCAAGCTCAGCATGGACGAGGGGGAAACCGTGGTGGCCCTGTGTCTGCCCGGCGACTATTCCGGCAACATCCTGTTTGTCTATGAGAATGGCAAAGTGGCCAAGATTGCCGCGTCCTCCTATGACACCAAGACCAACCGCCGCCGTCTGACCGGCGCGTACTGCGATAAGAGCCCCCTCAAGGCGGTGCGGATGCTCGCCGAGGAGGAGGAACTGGTGCTCTATTCCACCGAGGGCCGGGCGTTGGTCTTCTCCACGGCCCAGCTGGCCCCCAAAACCACACGGTCCAGCCAGGGTGTGGCCGTTCTGACCCTCAAGCGCAAGCACGTTCTGGACCGGGCGGTGCCACTGGCCGAGTGCCCCATTCAGAACGTGTCGCGGTACCGCACCCGGTCCCTGCCCGCCACCGGCGCCCTGCTGCGGGAGGAGGACACAGGGGAGACGCAGATTTCCATGGAAATCTGATGGGGGGAATAGAAAGAGATGGCATTTATAACGGTTGTGATCATGGGGCTGATTTTCTGGGTTTACGGTATCATATTCAGTGCCATATTCATCCTGCTGTCTGTCGCGACGATGATTTTGCAGTTTGTCCTCAGCAGACGGAAAAATCCGTGGTGGGTAGGGTTGATTTTGCCGGGCCTGGTGCTTGGGTTAACTATGAATATTGCATTATTTCTTGCAATATCTGCGGCTTTCGGCTATTTGGCAGCTGATTATGAGATTGTTCTGTATGTGCTGGGCGTGATAAACATTCCTACGGCCGTTTACTTGCTGATCTATTTCCTTTGCCGCATTAGAAAGAAAAAATCCAAGTTGGATTCCCAAACGAACACAGAAAATGGTATTAAAATAGGACAAGGATAGTTTTCGGGCTTCCTGAAGAGTTTGTACAAAAGCGAATAGCGGCCATTCGTTCCGTCAACAATGGGAACAGAACCCAAGGACCGATGGAACGGGGCTTTCTTCACTGCGACACTATAATAATATAAGGAGATGCCATGAACGCTGCAAACACCAAAAAACGCGTCCTGGACGTGCTGCTGATCACGATCGGTTCGGCGCTGTACGCCCTGGGCTTTGATCTGTTCCTGCGGCCCTATGATATCACCGGCGGCGGCCTGTCGGGTCTTGCCATGATTGTGGCGGAGCTGACGGGCTTCAATGCCATCGGTACCATGTCCCTGATCGCCAATATCCCGCTGTTTCTCATCGGCTGGAAACGGTTGGGCCGATTCTTCTTCCTGGGTTCCCTGCTGGGCATGGTGACGCTGTCGGTGTTCATCGACGTGTTTGTATTCCTGCCGGTGGTGCATACAGAACCCCTGCTGGCCGGCTTGTTCGGCGGTGTCATCGCCGGCTTTGGACTGGGTCTGGTGTTCCTGCGGGGCGCGTCTACCGGCGGTATCGACATTCTGGCCCGGCTGGCCCGCCAGCGCTCCCGCCGGTTTCCCATCGGCAAGATCATGCTGGCCATTGACTGCGTTATTGTGGTGCTCAACGGCATTGTCTTTGAGGATGTCAACAAGGCGCTGTACAGCGCCGTTGCCCTGTATATCATGTCTGTGGTCATGGACGGCGTCATTTACGGCCGCAACGATTCCGGCGTGTTCCTGATCATCTCGGAGAAATACCGGGAGATTGCCGACGAGATCGACCGGAAGCTGGACCGGGGCGCCACGCTGCTGCCCGCCACCGGCGCCTATACCAATCAGCCGAAAACCGTCATTCTCTGCGCTGTCAAGGAGGCCCAGGTGGGTCAGCTCCAACGGTTGGTGACGGAGCTGGACCCGGAAGCGTTCCTCATTGTGCAGAAGGCCCACCAGATTCTGGGCGAAGGCTTCGGCCGCTATTCCGACAACAGCCTGTAGGGGAGGGATGACCATGAAGCGACTGGTCCTGCTGCCGGTGCTGCTGGTCCTGCTGACCGGATGCAGCGCCCTGGTGAACTCCTCATATCTCCATGTGTCGCCCTACACGGAACCGGTGAAGCAGGAGAGCGAGGAGGCTTATCAGACGGCGGAGAACTATCTGAGTCTGAAAAACGCCTTGCTCTACTTTGTGGAAAACGGACTGGAACAGGGCAGCATCCGTGTGTACGACTACTCCGGCGACCTGACGGCGGAGCTGCCCGAAGCCGTCCGGGAGGTGACGAAAAAGGACCCCCTGGGCGTCTATGCCGTGGAGACCATGGAGGCGGAATCGTCGCTGATCGTGGCCTATCAGGAAATCCGAGTGGATATCGCGTTCCGCCGGACGCCGGAACAGATCGCGGCCATTGAGCCGTCCACTTCCATGAACGCCCTGAAGGAGCGCTTGGAAAAAGCCATGGCCGACTATGAGACGGAAGTGACGGCCCGGGTTTCCTACTACAACGACGAGGACGTGGCTGCTATTCCCCGTGAGTACTACCGGTCCCATCCGGCGGAAGCCATGGAAATGCCCCAGGTGACTGTCAATGTCTACCCGGAAGAGGGCAGCTACGTCCGAATCATTGAGGTACTTATGGAGTATACCAACACGGCGGAGCAGCTGCGGCAGTATCGGGAGGCGGTTCAGACCAGCGCCCACGCGGCCCAGGAATATGTCCGCTACCGGGAGACTGACACGGATAAATTACAGCTGCTGTATACGTACTTGCAGGAGCGGTTTTCCTATGTGGCCATCGATACGGCCACACCGGCGTATTCCTTCCTATGCGACGGTATCGCCACCAGTGAAGGCGCGGCCCGGAGCCTCCAAATTATCTGCGACGAGATGGATTTGGAGTGTCACACGGTGGAGGGCACCCGAGACGGAAAGCCCTACATATGGAATATTGTGGCCGTGGACGGCGTCTACTGCCACGTGGACCTGTACCGGCTGCTGATGGACGGCAGCGAGGGATTGCTGCTGCTCCAGGACGGGGCCATGACCGGCTACGACTGGGACCGGGAGGCCTATCCGGCCTGTTCGTAAATAATCCTGAAAATTCTACACAATCTGGTTGACAAACGACGATGTCCACGCTATAATAAATGAGCATCGTCGATGCGGGTGTAGCTCATCTGGTAGAGCGCCACCTTGCCAAGGTGGAGGTAGCGAGTTCGAGCCTCGTCACCCGCTCCAAGCCGGAGCAAGCTGTGTACCGCTTGCTTCGGCTTTTTCATAATCTACAGGACGTCGCCCGACGGTTTCCCCAGGGGTGGGACGGCGTTTGTTACGATTTGTGCGTTTGGACAATTCCTACGGGGATTGTCCAATTTTGTTTATTTGACTCTTAGAAACGGAAGTGAAGGGACATGAGCCAACAGGAATTTATTACGGGAAAATGCAGCCAGTGCGGCGAGGAACTGCGCATTCCTGCCCATCTGGAAACCTTCTCCTGTATGTATTGCGGAGCCCGGCTGACGCCGAAGGACCTGGTGGAAGAGCTGACGCCGTTGCATTTGGAGGGCGATCCGGACCAGCTGATGGAGCGGGTCACCCGGGATCTGCTGTCCTGTGTCGAGGGCCGGGAGGGACTGCGCAAGGAGATCAGCCGCAACCGCTTTGCTGAGGCCTTTACGGCCTATGAGCAGTCCTGCCGCCCGATTTTTGACGATCTGGAATTGGCCTGCCGTCTGGCGCCGGATCGCCGGAGCGATCTGTTGCAACAGTCCGTCAATACCCTGCTGGACCAGCTGGAGCAGCGCTGGGCCGCCAAACGGGGCAGCCGTGCGCTGGCTCTGGAAGAGGACAAAATGATTGTTGCCATTTTCCTGGTGCCTATGGTGGGACGGCTGAATCTGTCGGTCAGCGATGACTTTTGTAATTTGCTCCAGCAAACTTGGGTTCAGCGGTATCCCAAGTATCCCTTCTATGTGGGTTCTTATGACGCCATTCAGGAGGGGTTCAAAAAGCGATTCAAATTCTGCTTTATCACCACCGCCGTGTGTGAGGCCCAGGGCAAGCCCGACGACTGCGCCGAGCTGACGGCATTCCGGGCGTTCCGCGACGGCTATCTCATGGAGACGGCGGACGGTCCCGACCTGGTGGAGGAGTATTACCGCATTGCGCCGCAGATTGTGGCCGCCATTGACGGCTGCGCCGACCGGGCTGAACGGTATGAGGCCATTCGCCGCCGGTATTTGCAGCCCTGTTACGACGCTCTCTGCAACGGCAGGGAAGGGGAGTGCAAGGCGCACTACATCCGCATGGTTCACGATCTGGAACGGGAATATCTCAGCTGAAACCAACAACATGGCCGCAGACCTGTCGGGGTCTGCGGCCATGTTGTTGGGCCGTTAAAAAATTACACAAAAAAGAGATTGTATAAACAATGAATTTTTTATAGTGAATACTGCATAAATTCTTGTTTATACACTTTACATGCAGGTCTGTAAGTGGTAGAATTGGTGCATATTTTTTTGCAGGAGGTGGGGACGTGCAGCTGCGTTTCACAAAAATGCAGGGGATTGGCAACGATTATGTTTATGTCTGGGGGACGGTGCCGCCAGTGCAGGATATACAGCGGCTGGCCCGGGTGGTCAGTCACCGGCGGTTCGGCGTCGGCGGTGATGGGCTGATCCTGATTCTGCCCAGTGAAACGGCGGACTTCCAGATGCGTATATTCAATGCCGACGGCTCCGAGGGCCGCATGTGCGGCAACGGTATTCGCTGCGTGGGCAAATATGTCCACGACCGGGGTTTGACCGACAAGACCCACCTTCTGGTGGAAACGCTGTCCGGTATCCGGGAGCTGTGGCTTCACTTAGACGGGCAGGGACAGACGGAGTCGGTCACCGTAGACATGGGAAAAGCCGTATGGGACCCGGCGGCCATACCGGTGGACACCAGTCTGCCGCGGTTTGTGGCACAACCGGTGACCGCTGACGGCGTGACATATGAAATGACCTGTGTCAGCATGGGCAATCCCCACGGCGTCATCTTCTGCGGTGACGTGGACGGTCTGGACCTGGAACGCATCGGCCCCGGCCTGGAATGCCATGCCCTGTTTCCGGAGCGGATCAATACGGAATTTGTCCGGGTCCTGGACCGCACCCGGTTACAGATGCGGGTGTGGGAGCGCGGCAGCGGCGAGACGCTGGCCTGTGGAACCGGAGCCTGCGCGGCGGTGGCCGCGGCGGTGGAACGGGGCTTCTGTGCCTGTGACACGGACATTACGGTGCAGCTCCGGGGCGGCGATCTGACCATTCGTCAGGAACCGGACGGCACCATCCGCATGGGCGGACCGGCAGCTTTTGTGTTTGACGGGGTTATGGAGTATTGTGAGGAAGGAAGTAACGGAATATGATCATGCTCAATGAACAATATCAAAATTTGACGCCCAGCTATCTCTTTGCCGAGGTGGCCCGCCGGGCGGCGGCCTTTGCCCAGGCCCATCCCGACAAGGAGATCATCAAGCTCAGCATCGGCGATGTGACCCGCCCCCTGGCTCCTGCGGTCATTGCGGCCATGCACAAGGCAGTAGACGAGATGGGCGAAGCCACAACCTTCCACGGCTACGGTCCGGAACAGGGATATGACTTTCTGCGGCAGGCCATTGGCCGCTATTATCAGAGCTTTGGCGTGGCGCTGGAGGCCGACGAAATTTTTGTGTCCGACGGAGCCAAGAGCGATCTGGCCAATATCACCGATCTGTTTGACCGGGACAACAAGGTGCTGATTCCCGACCCGGTGTATCCGGTCTATGTGGACACCAACATCATGAACGGCCGGGAAATCGTCTATCTGGAGGCCAATGAGGCCAACGGGTTTCTGCCCGCGCCGCCGGACTTTGAAGCCGATCTGGTCTATCTCTGCTCGCCCAACAATCCCACCGGCGCGGTGTACAATCGCGATCAGCTGAAGGCGTGGGTGGATTATGCCAACCGTTGGGGCGCAGTGCTGCTCTTTGACGCGGCCTATGAGTCCTTCATCACCGACCCCAACCTGCCTCGCAGCATTTTTGAGATTCCCGGCGCCAGAACCTGCGCCATTGAATTCTGCTCTCTGTCCAAGACGGCGGGCTTTACGGGAACCCGCTGCGGCTATACGGTGGTGCCCCAGGAGCTGGTCTTTGACGGTATGAGCCTCAACCACATGTGGAACCGCCGCCAGACTACCAAGTTCAACGGCGTGCCTTATGTGGTCCAGAGAGCGGCGGAGGCGGTGTTTACAGACGAGGCCCGGACGCAGATCCGCGCTTCCATCGCCTATTATCAGGAAAACGCCCGCGTCATTGCCGCCGGTCTCGACCGGCTGGGCATCGCCTACACCGGCGGCGTCAACTCGCCGTATCTCTGGATGCGCTGCCCCAACGGCATGGGCTCCTGGGAATTTTTCGACGACCTGTTGCAGAAGGCCGCCGTGGTGGGTACGCCCGGCGAGGGCTTCGGCAGTTGCGGAAAGGGGTATTTCCGGCTGACGGCCTTCGGCAACCATGAAAAGACTTTGGAAGCCATGGAGCGCATTCAGAAAGCCTACGGTTGATCGTTTCAGCGTTATACTTGGAACGGCGGGGGGGGGGGGGCCCCCCCCCCCCCCCCCCCCGCCGCGTTTTTCCCCAACAGGGGAGAAGTGTCCGCAGTTGGCAGACAGTTGAGACACATTGATGATTTTACAGAGATTTAACAAAACATTTTTTGCAATGGTTCTTGCACAATGGCCCTTGCCCTGTTATGATATGAATGTAAAGATATGTTGAAAATTGTGTAAAAGAAAAAACATTTGTGGAAATGAGAGGTATTGTCATATGACTCCTACCGGCTACATCCTGCAAGTCATCTCCCTTTTGGGCGGCCTGGCCTTGTTCCTGTTCGGCATGGATATCATGGGTAAGGCGCTGGAGCGGCAGGCAGGCGGCAAGCTGCAGACCATCCTGGCACAGATGAGCTCCACACCCATCAAGGGCTTTATTCTGGGTCTGGCCGTCACCGCGGTCATTCAGTCATCCTCGGCTACCACCGTCATGGTTGTCGGCTTTGTCAACTCCGGTATTATGATGCTGCGGCAGGCCATCAGCATCATCATGGGTGCCAACGTGGGTACCACGGTCACATCCTGGATTCTGTCCCTGTCCAGCCTGGAGGGTGAGAGTTTCCTGGTACAGGTCTTCAAGCCCACCACGCTGGCGCCCCTCTGCGGCATCATCGGCATTGTGCTGTTCATGGCCAGCAAGAGCGAGAAGAAAAAGGGTGTCGGCACCATTCTTCTGGGCTTTACCACGCTGATGACCGGCATGGAGCTGATGTCCGGCTCCATGGAGTTCCTGAAGAATGAGCAGTGGTTTGCCAATCTGTTTGTATCCTTCCAGAACCCCATTTTCGGCGTCATTGCCGGTGCCGTGCTGACGGGCATCATTCAGTCCTCGTCGGCTTCGGTGGGTATTTTGCAGGGCCTTTGCGTCACCGGCGCCGTTACCTTTGGCGCGGCCATTCCCATCATCATGGGTCAGAACATCGGTACTTGCGTCACGGCTATGCTGGCTTCTGTGGGTACCACCAAGAACGCCCGCCGTACCGCCATTGTCCATCTCTATTTCAATGTCATCGGTGTTGTAATCTTCCTGGCTCTGTTTTATATCATCAACGCCATCCATCCCTGGCCCTTCCTCGATGACCCGGCCAATGCCATGGGCATCGCCGTGGTGCATACCACCTTCAACCTCTGCGCCACCGCCGTGCTGCTGCCCATGGGCCGCGTATTGGAAAAGCTGGCTATGCGGACCATCCCCGACTCTCCGGAGCCGGAGCAGACGGCTCTGCTGGACGCCCGTCTGCTGGCCAC
Organism: Candidatus Avoscillospira sp. LCP25S3_F1; assembly: GCF_052117125.1. Taxonomy (NCBI): domain Bacteria; kingdom Bacillati; phylum Bacillota; class Clostridia; order Eubacteriales; family Oscillospiraceae; genus Candidatus Avoscillospira; species Candidatus Avoscillospira sp. LCP25S3_F1. The sequence continues at coordinate 30,750 of NZ_JBQKJT010000009.1, forward strand.
GCCTGCTGTGGCTGTGCAGCGCGCCCGGGAGATCACCTGCCGTATGGCGGAGGATGCACGTACCTGCTTCACCATGGCGGTGAATCTGACCCACGACTTCAATGAACAGAAGCTGGAACAGCTGCGGGAAACCGAAGACCGCACCGACCAGTATGAGGACGCCCTGGGTTCTTATCTGGTCAAGTTGTCGGAGGAAAATCTGGCGGTGGAGGACAACCGCCGACTCAATACCCTGCTGTACACCATTGGCGACTTTGAACGGATTGCCGACCATGCGGTGGCCATCGGCGTCGCTGGTCAAGAGATCAAGGAAAAGCCCGTCAACTTCTCGTCTCCGGCCAAGGAAGAACTGGCCGTGCTGGAGCGTGCCGTGGGCGATGTTCTGGAGCGTACAGTCAGCGCCTTTGTGGATGTGGACCTGGAGAAAGCCGCCAAGATCGAATCCCTGGAACAGGTCGTCGATTCTCTGGTCCGCGAGATCAAGTCCCGCCATATCGAACGACTGCGCAAGGGTATTTGTACGGTGGAATATGGCTTTGTTCTGGATGATCTGCTGACGGCCTATGAGAGAATCGCAGACCACTGTTCCTCTGTGGCGGTGGAAATGATGCAGATGTCCGCCGGTAAGATGGACCGCCACGAATACCTGGGCGCCCTGAAAGCCGGTAATCTGGATGAGAGTGCTCAATTCAACCGTCGTTATCAGGAGTACAAAGAGCGGTACCTGTTCCCTGAGGATCAGCAAAAGTAAAGAAGATAAAAAAGTGCTGCCCGCCGGGCAGCACTTTTTTATTCCTCGGTAATCAAAAACAGATCGTTGGGGGTACACTCCAACAACAGGCACAGGGTTTCGATGTTTTCATACCGGATGGATTTCGTCTCATTATTGACCATGCGGCTGAAATTCTGATAGCTCATGCCCAACTGCTTGTACAGCCAGTATTTTGTATGGCCGCGCTGTTCCAGAAGTGAGAGGACATTGAGTTTGACCATAAGATAGCCCTCCATAAAAAGTATAGAATGGATTAATCAGATATTATTGCAAGTGCGTTGTAAACATATAGACTAATAAAATAGCTGATGCAAACATGCGAGTACAAACATTCATCAAATAGCGGTCATAGCAAAAAACGGACGCCGCTCAGGCGTCCGTTTTCCGTAATTCAATCCAACAACTGCCGCAGCAGCGCTTCATCGGCCCCTTCATAAACGGTGCCGTCCCACTGGATGTTGGGACCATGGCCGCAGTGCTTGAGACAGGGGACCGTCCGGCAGGCAATGCCGTGGACCGTCTGACCGGAGACAATGCCCCAGTTCCGTTCCAAAAGCTCCAGGAGCTTGGCGCTGCCCCGGCCGCCGCAGCTTTTGCCGCAGCAAACCACCAGCCGGTGGCGGACATGCTCCGTTTTCAGAGAGGGATATCGGGCGATGATGGCATTTAAAAATGTCACCCGCAATCCGTAGGCCGTGCAGACGGCCTGGAGCGCCGCGTCGGAGATCAGACCTTCCTCGGTCTGAATCTCCCGCAGCAGTTCCACCAGGGCGGACTGCTGCGACGGTGCGCCGGCATCACGATAATAGTCCAGTGCTTCTTTTAAAGTCCACATTGGTTTCATCCTCATCCACAAACGATGACCAGATTACAGGGCGTATCATCCGCGGCGTTTTCAAGATCGCCGTGGGTGCGGAAACCGTAAAGGTCGCTGTAATCGGCAATGATCTGCCGCACCGTGGCGGCATCCAGCGTAAAATGGTAGACCCCACAGGCGCCGTCCACCTCCACGGTCTGTCCCTCCAGCTGGGGAATGGTTTCCACAGCGGGGGAGGCGGGGTTGTCTCCCAACTCCACCAACAAAGATTCCGCAGTGGTGGTTTCCGGCTCCACGTTGAAAGCGGTCGGAGCGGCCGCATCGCCCGGCAACTCCCGGGTGGCAACATCCGGCGTATCCTCCTGGACAGGCAGGGCGTCGGTCTGGGTATAGCTGGCCCGGGCGACTTGCGGCTGTGCCGGTTCCTCGGTCTGCCGGGGCAGATATCCCAGGCCCAGGGCCAGACACAGCACCGCAGCGGCAGCCAGTCCCATAACGGCGGGACGGACGCGGCGGCGTCTGCTGGGTTTGGGTTCGGCGGCGACAGCCTCCATAATACGCAGGTGGAGCTGGGCCGGCGGTTCCTCGGACAATTCCAGAATACCCTGATCCATGGCTGTGTAGGCATCCAGAATGCGGCGGCAGTCGGGGCACCGGGCCAGATGGGCCTCCAGGCGAGCCTCTTCTTCCGGGGTGTTGGCTCTATCCAGATGGCCCGACAATAAGACAAGTGCTTCTTCACAGGTCACGGTGCATCCCTCCTCTCATGACTCGTTAGTTTAGACGAAGGAGAAGTGGATTTGTTCCCCAATTTTTGCATTGCTTCCCGCATTTTTTCTCTGGCTCTGGCAATGCGGGACTTGACGGTGCCTTCCCGGACCTGTAAAACGGCGGCAATGTCGGCGTAGCTCAGCTCGTGGACTACCCGCAGCGTCAACGCTTCCCGGTACTCCGGTTCCAGGGACTGGAGCGCGTCGGCTACCTGCTGCCGGTCCTCCTGGGCGGAAAGACGCTCCTCAGGACCGGCGGCCGGGTCCGGGACCTCCAAGGGCCGCTCGTCGCCCTCGCCGTCTTCTACATGGAGGGGAAGGACTTTCCGCTTCTGTTCCCGCCGCAGATGGTCGATGCAGAGGTTGCTGCACAGACGGTACAGCCAGGTGGAAAAGGCTGCGTCGGCCCGGAAAGAGCCAAGACTGCGCCATGCTTTGAGAAAGGTCTCCTGTGTCAGGTCCATGGCGTCGTCGGCGTTGCCGCACATGCGCAGACAAAGGTTGTAGATGGGTTTTTCGTAGGATAAAACCAGCTGTTCAAAGGCGTCGCTGTCACCGGCGGCGGCTTTGCGGACCAGCTCTGTATCCATGGTGTTCACCTCAAATCCCGCTGGATGCCCTTGGCGATGGCGTAGATATCGTCCATGGAGCCGATGTGGGAAATCTTTTCTTTGTAATAGGTGCTGTGGGCCACGCCCCGCAGATACCACGCAAAGTGCTTACGGGCTTCCAGACAGGCAATGTGTTCGCCCTTGTCTGCCCGGGCCAGCTCAAACTGCTCCACAGCCACGTCCACCCGCTGAGAAAGGGGCGGGCGCTCCGGTACCGGTTGGCGGTTGAGGGCGGCCAGAGATTGCTGGAAGAGCCACGGGTCTCCAAAGGCAGCCCGGCCAATCATAATCATATCGGCATTGGTGCGCTTTTGGCATCGGACGGCGGCCTCGGCGCTGTCCACGTCGCCGTTGGCACAGAGGGGGACGGTCAGCACCTGCCGGACCTTGGCAATGGTGTCCCAATCGGCGACGCCGGAGTACATCATGGTTTTGGTGCGGCCATGGACCGTAATAGCCGCTGCACCGGCGTCTTCCATACGTTTGGCGAAGTCCACCACATGGATCGAACCCTTGTCCCAGCCCAGCCGCGTCTTGACAGTAACCGGTACGGGGACGGCCTCGGCCACGGCTTCCACAATGCGGGCAGCCAGGTCCGGGTCTTTCATCAGGGCGCTGCCGTCGCCGTTGTTGGCGATTTTCGGCACAGGACAGCCCATATTGATGTCGATAAAATCAAACTCCCCATGGGTCAGGACCAGTTGGGCGGCCTGGGCCATAATGGCCGGGTCGTTGCCGAAAATCTGCGCACCGCAGAGACCGTCGCCGGGCGTGCGTTTGAGGAGGGTGACGCTTTTCCGGTCCTGGTAGACCAGAGCCCGGGAGGACACCATTTCCGTCACGGTAACGGAAGCGCCCAGCCGGGCACAGATGGTACGGAAGGCCAGGTCGGTGACACCGGCCATAGGGGCCAGAACGAGGGGCCCGTGGGCAGGGAAGGGATGGCGGGACATAAACGGCCTCCTTGTTGTTCAGTCGTAATTTATATCATACCACAGTACGTTGGAAAAGTTAAGTACAAAAAACAAAAAGCCCCGGAAATGGTGTAAAACTGAAATCCCCGGCGTCGGATTCCGTAGAATCCGACGCCGGGGACACGTTATACGGTTCTGAAACCCAAAGAAATTCAGAACGCGTCACCGCGCCATCTTGGGGGGCATTTCCCAGCCGTAGTGGTCGGTGTGCAGCAGATGGTGGGCTTTTTCGCTCAAGGGGGCGCCCAGATAGTCTCGATACAACGCCTGAATCTCCGGGTTCTCATGGGAGAACCGAAGGTCGTTGACGGCATCGAGGCCATAGAGCCGTTGACCGCGGACGCCGGCCAGCTCCTGGGCCGCGTGGATCGGTTGACCGCCGCCGCCGGCACAGCCGCCGGGACAGGCCATGACTTCCACAAAGTCGTACTGTACCTGGCCGCGCCGCAGAGCACGAATCAGCCGGCGGGTGTTGCCCAGACCACTGACCACAGCCACGCGGAGAGTGTTGCCGGCAATCTCGAATTCGGCTTCCTTCCAGCCGTCCAGACCACGGACGCTGCGGAACGCGTCGGGCTGGGGATTCTCACCGGTGACGAGATAATAGGCCGAGCGCAGGGCAGCCTCCATGACACCGCCGGTGGCGCCGAAGATCACGCCTGCGCCGGAACCGGTACCCAGGGGAGAATCGAACGATTCGTCTGTAAGGGATGCCACATCGATGTGCTCAGCACGAATCATGCGGGTGATTTCCCGGACAGTCAAGCTCAAATCCACATCCTGCCCGGCGCCCGCGTCGTTCATGGTGGGCAGATCGGCTTCCTGCTTCTTGGCCATGCAGGGCATGATGGACAGGCAGAAGATCCGGCTGGGGTCCACGCCCAGCTTTTCGGCAAAATAGGACTTTGCCACGGCGCCGAACATCTGCTGCGGGGATTTGGCCGAAGAGAGCTGATCCACCATATCCGGGTACTGGGATTTGAGGAACCGCACCCAGCCGGGGCAGCAGGAGGTGAACATGGGGGAGCGGTCGTCGCCGCGATGCTGAAGCCGCTGGAGGAATTCGCTGCCCTCCTCCATGATGGTCAGATCAGCGGAGAAATTGGTGTCGAAAATGTAGTCAAACCCCATCCGACGCAGTGCCGCCACCAGGCGGCCCGCCGTGGCTTCCTCGGCATCCAGGCCCATGGCCTCGCCCCAGGCCACCCGGACAGCGGGAGCCACCTGGACCACGGTGAGTTTGTCCGGGTCGTTGAGGGCGGCAAAGGCCCGCTGGGTGTCGTCCCGGGCCATCAAGGCGCCCACGGGACAGTGGGTAATGCACTGGCCGCAAAGGGCGCAGTCGGCCTGCTCAATGGTGCGGCCGCCCGACACGTCCACGGTGGTGCGGGAGCCGGTATTACACACATCCCAGATGTTGAGGGATTGGACTTTGTCACACACCTGGATACAGCGCATACACTTGATGCACTTGGAAGCGTCGCGGATCAAGGGGAAGCTCCGGTTCCAACGACTGTGGGGCAGCTCCTTGTGGTAGTCCAGATGGGAGATACCCAGGTCGTTGGCCAGTTTTTGCAGCTCGCAGTTGCCGCTGCGGACGCAGTAGGGGCAGTCGCAGTTGTGCTGGGACAGAATCAGCTCCACATTGGTACGCCGGGCATTGCGGACCCGGGGGGAGTTGGTGTAGACCACCATACCTTCGCGGACGTGGTTGTTACAGGCGGCTACCAGCTTCTGAATGCCCTCAATCTCCACCACACAGACGCGGCAGGCGCCGATTTCGTTCAGACCTTCCCAATAGCACAGGGAGGGGATGGCGATGCCGACGCTGCGGGCGGCCGCCAGAATGGAAGTGCCTTCCGGCACTGTGACGGCGATACCGTCAATCGTACATTGCACCATAGTTACCATTTCTTCATCCGCCCTCCCTTGAATACTCCAAAGCCAAAGTGATCGCAGCGCAGGCAACGGCCCGCCTCCTGCTGGGCGACTTCGTCGGTGAAGCCGCACTCGATGCAGCGGAAGTCGTCCTTGCGCTCCAGGGCCGGTTCCATGGGCAGTTCGCTGCGGCCGCAGGAGGGCCGCTCGCCCAGTACCGGCTCGGGGATGGGTTCGGTGAAATCGGCGCGGATTTCGTGGAAATACCCCAGGTACTCATCGATGTTGGCCGCCGCCACCTTACCGGCGGCAATGGCCTTGATGGCCGTGGCCGGGCCGGTGACGCAGTCGCCGCCGGCGAAGATGCCCTCGTTGTTTTCAATGTCGCCGGAGGACAGCGCGGCAATGGTGCCGCGGTGAATGGGTACGCCGGCTTCTTCAAAGGCTTTGAGTTCGATGTTCTGGCCGATGGCCACAATGACGATGTCCACGGGAATGCGGCGCTCCGGCTCCCGGGCCGTCTCAGAGGCGGGACGGCCGTTGCGGTCAATGGCGCCGGGGCGCTGGGGCTGGACCCACAGGGCGGCGACATCGCCGTTTTCGTCGGCTTCGATGCGGACGGGGGCCATCATGGTCAAAAGCTCTACGCCCTCCGCCAGTGCGCCTTCCACTTCTTCGGCCAGCGCCGTCATGTCCTGCTGACGGCGGCGGTATGCCACATAGACGGCGTCGGCGCCCAGACGGACGGCGCTCCGGCAGCAGTCCATGGCAACGTTGCCGCCGCCGATGACGGCGACACGCTTGCCGGTGAAGTCGGGAAGCTCCGCATCGCCGATGGCCCGGAGCATTTCCACGGCGGAAACCACGCCGCGGGCGTCCTCTCCCTCGATGCCGCACTTCTTGTCGGTGTGAGCGCCGATGGAGATGTAGACCGCGTCGTAATCATGGTTGAGCTGGGCCAGGGAGATATCCTCACCGATGGTCACGTTACAGCGAACTTCCACACCGGTGGCCAGAATGGCGTCGATGTCCTTTTGCAGTTCCTCTCTGGGCAGACGGTAGCTGGGGATGCCGTAGCGGAGCATACCGCCCAACTGCTTGCGCGCCTCAAAGACTGTGACCTTGTGCCCCATAAGGGACAGATAATAGGCGGCGGAAAGGCCGCTGGGACCGCCGCCGACAATGGCGACACGCTTTCCGGTGGCGGGGCCGCACTGGGGAGGCGGCACAATGCCGGCGTGGTCCACGGCATAGCGCTTGAGACCGCGGATGTTGACGGCGCCTTCGATCATATTGCGGCGGCAGCGGGACTCGCAGGGATGTTCGCAGACGCGGCCGCAGGCTCCGGGGAATGGATTGTCCTTGCGGATCAGACGGACGGCGTCGGCATAGCGGCCAGCGGCCACCAGGGCCACATAGCCGGGAATGTCTACACCGGCAGGACATTGGGCCACACAGGGCACCGGCTGGTCGAGATTGCAGGTGCAGCGGCCCTCGGTAATATGGGAAACGTAGTCGTCCCGGAAGCCGTGTAAGCCCTTGAGCACCATTTTTGCCGCTTCATAGCCGATGGCGCAGTCGGCGGAATCGGCGATGACCTGGGCGGTGTTTTCAATGGACCGCAACGTGTCCAATGTGGTGCTGCCGTGCAGCACATCCTCCAGGAGCAATTCCAGCTGCCGCAGGCCCACGCGGCAGGGAACGCATTTGCCGCAGGTCTGGGCGTGACAGAGTTTTAAAAAGGATGCGGCCAAATCCACGGGACATAGCCCGGGAGGACTGGCGACGATGCGGTGTTCCAGATCCCGATAGAGACTTTCTACCACGGCCTGGGACCCGCTGGTGGAGTAGAATTCCAGTCTGCTCATATACTACCTCCGTAAAATAAAATGGAAACCGTACCTTTCTCGAGCGTACCATGGGTTGCACAGGGCACGCGGATTTATTCCGTACTACTTCATACTAATACTTTTGTATCGATATTGCAATATCGGTTCAACCAAAAAATAGGCAATTTATTTTGGCAATTCGCCAAAGAAACAGACCGCCCCGTGGAGGGCGGTCTGAAACTGTAGGAAAGGCATCTGCAACAGGGCAGGAACAGGGAAAAGGAACCCATCAGCGCGGATTGCAGCAAACTGGCAGTGCGATGGTTTTCAGTGGAATTCCAGGAGAGATCATGGAGTTTCGGCGATGCCCAATCCCAGATCGTTGAGCCGCTGCTGCTCCGCCTGCCGCAGCTGTTCCAGATAGACAGGGATCTGCTCCGCCGGTACCTGGGTTTCCGGATAGGCCTGGTTCAGCGATTCTACACGGATGGACGGCTGCTGGCCCTGCCGCAGCAATACATATCGGACACTGTCGCCGGGCCGGGTGTCCCATTCGGTCCAGCTGAATCCCACCAGTCCCGCCTCGTCTGCATCCCACAGATGTGTAATGGTGATGTCATGGCCTGTGTCGGCGCTTAGGGCTGTCTCCCAGACGCCCACGGGGGACCGGTACAAAATCTCATTGCCCGGATGCCGCTCCATCACCACACTGGCGCCCAGCGTGGCCGGATAGCCCAGGGTGTGGGTCAGCACATAGAGGCTGCCGTCGTCCAGGACCAGCAGATCGTCCACGGGCCGGTCCAGGAGACACTGCAGGACACCGTTCTCCACCCGGTACAGCCCCGCGCCGCCCCAGTAAAACCCTTCTGTCTCGTCAAAAACCGTCCGTTCCAGCAGCTGTTTCCCGCCGGTGACCGGGTCGGGGAATGGGCTGTCCTCTGCGTGGGGCAGCTCGAATCGGGCCAGGACCGTTCCCGACGGCATGGCAATCTGTTGCAGTACCGTTTCCTCCCCGACGGTTTGCTGGACGAGCACCGATTCCGGCAGAACATCGAACGGCTTCTGATCGTCCAGGAAGGAAAGCGCTGTGACGGCGGCGCCCTCCAAAAGCCAGCTACGGCTGGTTGCGCCGGCATGATCCTGGATGGTCAGCAGCACCCCGCCGTCCGTCGGTGCAAACACATAGAACGGAGACTCCAGAGTGGACCAGAGGGGTTCCAGCTCCAGGACGGACTGTACCGTTTGTCCGTCGAAATACAGCAGGCGTTCCGGTACGCCGTCGGCGCGGCGCAGCAGCAGATAGTCGCCGCTGTCCGCCGTACCGGCCCCATAGGCCACCGTCTGTCCATCCGTCAGCGGCAGCGGCACCGGTTGTCCCACCAATGCCAGCGTGTCACAGTCCATCGGACAGAGTTCCGTCTGCCCTGCGGTTTGCCGGGTGGCCAACAGATGGTCGTGGGGCGCATCCCCGGAGCCGTAAAGAAACTCCAGCCCGGTTTCAGAACTGGTATACGTCACACCGGCGGTGGTGCGGCACACGGCGTTGCCCTCAGCCATGGTGTAGACAGAATGGAATATGGACAGGGAGGGGGTCTGGAACTGTTCCGCCGTAAAGACGTTGTCCTGAATCAGGCGGGAGGCCAGGGTCTGGTTGCTGCTGGTGGTATTGTTCAACGCCAGAACGGAAAAGGTGACGGCGTCCCGCCGCAAAAATCCGGTCTGGTCCAGGGATTGCTGGAGGGGACGCAGAGAGACGGCCCAGCCGGTGTACCATGCGTCATCCGGTACGTTCGGACCGTACAGAGCCCGGGTCAGGAAAATCAAATACTGTTCCGCCGTAACGACATGGTCCGCGCCGTAGGCTGTGGCGGAGACGCCCCGGGCCAGGCCGTTGGTCCACAGCCAGCCCACATAGGGACTGGCCCACTGGGGAACGTCGGTGAAGGGATGGGAAGGGGACTGGGCCAGGGCTTCGTCCTCTTTTCCCAGGAGCCGCACCAGCATGACGGCGGCCTCGCTGCGGGTCATGGACCGGTCCAGGGCATAGCCCTCTGCGGTGCCGCGAAACAGTCCCAGGGCGTGGAGAAAGTCCGCCTGGTCCTGGGGATCGGTGTTCATCTGATCGAACAGCGGCCCCGCCTGCGGGTCCTGATTGGGCACCTGGCAGGCGGCGGCAGGGATGGTACAGGCCAGAAGCGCGGCCATCAACAGAGGCAGTTTGCGAATGTTCATGAAAACACATCCTTTCCAATGACGCTGTGGAATTGCTGTTTCAATGCACCCTCAGTATAGCACGCGTCCGGAAAAAGTACCAGATAGAGGAGGGCGATCCGCGAAAAAAACGGCAATCCCCCATGGAACCCGTCCGGCTCCATGGGGGGAGTTCCAATCAATTAAGTCATTTTTTCCTGCTTGACCTTGTGGTCGATGACGTGGCGGGAGGCCAGCTCCTTGTGGATGTCCTCCACGGAAATGCCCATCTGCACCATCAGCACCATGATATGGTAGCAGAGGTCGGCAATCTCATAGATGGTCTCCGGCTTGTCGTCGGCCTTGGCGGCGATGATGACTTCCGTACACTCCTCGCCCACCTTCTTGAGAATCTTGTCGATGCCTTTCTGGAACAGGTACGTCGTGTAGGAGCCCTCGGGCAGGTCGCGTTTCCGGCCCTGGAGCAGTTCGTACAGCTCTTGCAGGCTGAAAGCCGTCTGATCGGGGCTGACATACAGGGCGTTGTGGAAGCAGGATTCCGCGCCGGTGTGGCAGGCGGGGCCCTCCTTGTTGACCAGCACCGTCAGGGCGTCATAGTCGCAGTCGGCGGTGATGGATACAATGTGCTGGACGTTGCCCGACGTCTCGCCCTTGCGCCACAGCTCCTGCCGGGAGCGGCTCCAGAAACAGGTGCGGCCCTCTTTCATGGAGATCTCCAGGCTCTCGCGGTTCATATAGGCCACGGTCAGCACGTCCTTGGTGACGGCGTCCACGACAACGGCGGGAATCAAGCCCTTTTTGTCGAATTTCAGTTGATCGATGGTTACCATGTTCAGTTCCTCACAATCTGACAGGAATGTTGTGTTGGGCCAAAAGGGCCTTTAATTCTGGAATTTTGACCTCTCCAAAGTGGAAAATCGAGGCGGCCAGGCCTGCGTCCACCTGGGGGAGCGTTTCAAAGAGGGTGATGAAATCCTCCGCCTTGCCCGCGCCGCCGGAGGCGATGACAGGCACCGAGACAATCTCACTGACGGCCCGCAGCATCTCCAGGTCAAAGCCTGCCTTGACGCCGTCGGTGTCGATGGAGTTCAGGACGATTTCCCCGGCCCCGTGGTCTACGCCGAAGCGAATCCACTCCAACGCGTCCATACCCGTGGACTCCCGGCCGCCCTTGGCGAAGACTGTATACTTGCCGTCCACCCGCTTGGCGTCCACCGACAGCACCACGCACTGGTCGCCGTAGCGTTTGGCGGCGTCCTCGATGAGCTGGGGGCTGCGGATGGCCCCGGAGTTGACGCTGACCTTGTCGGCGCCGCACTGTAAGACCCGCTCGAAGTCGGCCACTTCGTTGATGCCGCCGCCTACGGTCAGGGGGATGAAGATGGTGGAGGCCACCTCCGTCAAAATGTCGGTGAACAGCGCCCGGCCTTCGGCGGAGGCTGTGATATCGTAGAATACCAGCTCGTCGGCCCCGTGGTCGGAGTAGTACCGGGCCAGCTCCACCGGGGAGTTCACGTCCCGGAGGCCCTGGAAATTGGTGCCTTTCACCACCCGGCCATCCCGGACGTCCAGGCAGGGGATGATGCGTTTTGTAATCACACCGCCGCCCCCTTTGTCAGGGCCACGGCTTTGGCCAAGTCGATGGCCCCGGTGTAGACGGCCTTGCCCAGAATGGCCCCGTAGAGGCCCATCTTCTGGAGGGCGGTGATATCGTCGAGAGAGCTGACGCCGCCGGAGGCCACAATGTTCAGGGACAGCGTCTCGGAAAGCTGTTTGTACAATTCCAGGTTGGTGCCGCCCAGGACGCCGTCCTTGGAAATGTCGGTGCAGATGATGGTTTTGACACCCAGGTTTTCCATGTCCCGGCAGAAGTCGAAGCACGTCCGGTCGGACAGCTCCGTCCATCCCTTGATGGCGACAAAGCCGTCCCGGACGTCCACGCCCACGGCGATTTTGTCGCCGTACCTGGCCACCATCTCCCCGACAAAGCCGGGCTGGGTGATGGCGGCGGTGCCGAGGATCACCCGGAGGACGCCGGCGTCCAGGTATTTTTTAATGACGTCTTCCGAGCGGATGCCGCCGCCGATCTCCACTTTTAGGCCCGACTGGGCCGCCACGGTGCGGACGGTGTCGAGGTTGGGCGTCTCGCCGGTCTTGGCCCCCTCCAGATCTACCATATGGAGGTATTCAGCCCCGGCGTCCCGGAACCGCTTCGCCACGGACAGGGGCTCCTTGTCGTAGACGGTCATCTGGTTGTAATCGCCCTGATAGAGCCGGACGGCCCAGCCCGTATACAGGTCGATGGCAGGGAACAGATTCATAGTCGTTTCCTCACAATTCGCAGAAGGATTTTAAAATGGTCAGGCCCACCGGGCCGCTTTTCTCCGGGTGGAACTGGCAGCCGTAGACGTTGTCCTTGCCCACGGCGGCGGTGACTGTGACGCCGTAGTCGGCGGTGGCCGTCACACAGGGACAGTTGGAGGCGTGGAAGCTGTGGACAAAATACACATAGTCGCCGGGACGAAGATCCCGGAAAATGGGGGAGCGGGGCTCGGAAAACTGGAGGGCGTTCCAACCCATGTGGGGCACCTTCAATCCGTCGGGGGGAGACAGGGGCACCACGTCGCCGGGAATCAGCCCCAGCCCTAAGTGCTCGCCGTACTCAAAGCCCCGCTCCAGCAGAAGCTGCATCCCCAGGCAGATGCCCAGCAGCGGTTTTCCGGCTTTGGCCTCCTCCACCACCACGGTATCCAGTCCTGTGGCCCGCAGCTTGGCGGCGGCATCTCCGAAAGCGCCCACGCCGGGGAGGATGATTTTATCGGCCCGGCGCAGTTGGTCGCCGTCGCCGGTGACGACGGCCTCGGCCCCTACGGCGGCCAGGGAACTGCGCAGGGAAAAGAGATTGCCCACGCCGTAATCCACAATGGCGATCATTTACAACACTCCTTTGGTGGAGGGGATTTCGTCGGCGCAGTCCGGGTCAATGGCCACGGCCCGCCGTAATACGCGGGCCAACGCCTTGAAGACGCCCTCGACGATGTGGTGGCTGTTTTTCCCGGCCAGCTGCCGGACATGGAGAGTGATTCCCGCTTCCCGGACGAAGGCCAGCAGAAATTCCTCCGCCAGCTCCGTGTCAAAGGTCCCGATCTTCTCTGCGGGAATGTCCAACTCGCAGCAGAGCATGGCCCGGCCCGAAACGTCCACAGCGCATTGAATCAGCGCCTCGTCCATGGGCAGTACGATGTCGGCATAGCGGTAGATGCCCCGGCGGTCGCCCAGGGCCTGCCGGAACGCCATGCCCAGAGTGATGCCGATGTCCTCGACGCTGTGGTGGTCGTCCACCTGGGTGTCGCCGTTGCAGACGATGTCCAGATCAAAGCGTCCATGCTTGGCAAACAGCGTCAGCATGTGCTCCAGAAAGCCCACGCCCAGCTGAAGGCGGCTGTCGCCAACGCCGTCCAGATTCAAAGTCAGAGTGATATCGGTTTCGCCCGTCTTACGGGCCAAAGATGCTTGTCTCATATGGTTTAAGTCTCCTTGTGATGTACGGGCCTTTGGTCCCATGGCGCAACAATGCGAAGCATGGATTCAGAGCCTTACGGCACAAATTCTGTGGCACCGCACCAAACCACGATCAAAAATCTAAACGATAAAAGTTTACTCGATTTTTTCAAAAATCGCAGGGGTCCAGGGGGCAGCGCCCCCGGTCGCCCGTCGCAACGGGCGAAACGCTCTTACCGCACCAGTTCTTTCACCACGGCCACCAGTTTTTCCATCTGCTCTTTCGAGCCGATGGTGATGCGGACCCAGTCGGCAATCAGGGGGTCGGAGAAGTGGCGCACCAGGATGCCACGGTCCTTCAGCTTCCGGTACAGGGTTTCGCCGTCCATGGCGTCGGTCCGGGCCAGCAGGAAATTGGCGCGGGAGTCGGTGCAGGTGAAGCCCAGGGCCGTCAGGGCGTCGCGGGTATATTGACGGGTGTCCATGACGCGGCGGCAGTTGTCGTCGTAGTAGGACTGTTCCGACAGGGCGGCCACGCCGGCCAGCTGGGTCAGGCGGTTCAGGTTATAGGGGTTGGTGGAGTATTTCAGCTTGTTCAGGTCGGCAATCAGCCCTTTGGGGCCGATGGCGAAGCCCAGGCGGGCGCCCGCCATGGAGCGGGACTTCGAGAAGGTCTGCACCACCAGGAGATTGTCGTATTTTTGCGTCAGGGGGACGGCGGATTCGCCGCCGAAATCCACATAGGCCTCGTCGATGACCACCACCTGGTCGGGGTTGGAGCGGACGATGCGCTCGATTTCCGTCAGGGGCAGGGCGATGCCGGTCTGGGCGTTGGGGTTGGCCAGGACCACGGCACACCCGGCGTTGTAGTAGTCGCCGGGGTCGATGGAGAAGTCGGGCCGCAGGGCGGGCGTCTCGTAGGCGACGCCGTGGAGGGCGGCATAGACCTGGTAAAACCCGTAGGTGACCTCGGGGAATTTCACACCGCCGTCGCAGAAGGCCATGAAGGCAAAGTTTAAGATGTCGTCGGAACCGTTGGAGAGGAACACATTTTCCGGGCCCACGCCGTACTGGGCGGCCAGGGCGTTGGTCAACGCCTTGGCGTCCGGGTCGGAATAGAGATTCAACTGGGACACCGCCGCCGTATCGACGGCGGCCAGGACGGCGGGGGAGGGGGGATAGGGGGATTCGTTGGTGTTCAGTTTGATGTACTGCTTGTCCTGGGGCTGTTCGCCGGGGACGTACTCGGTAAGGCCCGCGTAGCGGGACGAAAGGAACCGGCTCATCTCTTAAAATCCCTCCCCGGCAAAGCGAATCTGCACCGACCGGCCATGGCCCCGCAGGCCCTCGCTCTCGGCAAAGGCGGCAATGTCCCCGGCCACGGCCTCCAGGGCGTCGGCGGTATAGTAGGTAAAGGAGGATTTCTTGATGAAATAGTCCACGGACAGGGGACTGGAGAACCGGGCGGTGCCCATGGTGGGCAGGGTGTGATTGGGTCCGGCCCAGTAGTCGCCCAGGGCTTCGGGGCAGTACTTGCCCAGGAAGATGGACCCGGCGTTGCGGACCTTAGACAGGTGGTCAAAGGGGTTGTCCACGGCCAGCTCCAGGTGCTCCGGGGCGATCTCGTTGGCGATGTCGATGGCCTGGTCCAGGGACTGGGCCACGATGAGTTTGCCGTTGTTCTCGATGGAGGCCCGGGCGATTTCCTCCCGGGGCAGCAGCTTCAGCTGCCGCTCCACCTCCGCCGCCACGGCCTCGGCCAGGGGGCGGCTGTCGGTGACCAGCACCGCCGAGGCCAGCTTGTCGTGCTCGGCCTGGGACAACAGGTCGGCGGCCAGGTGGGCGGGGTTGTTGGTGCCGTCGGCCACCACCAGAATCTCGCTGGGCCCGGCGATCATGTCGATGGACACCTGGCCGAAGACCTGGCGTTTCGCCTCGGCCACATAGGCGTTGCCGGGGCCGACGATCTTATCGACCCGGGGCACCGACTCGGTGCCGTAGGCCAGGGCCGCCACGGCCTGGGCGCCGCCCAGCTTGAAAATCCGGTTGACCCCGGCGATTTTCGCCGCGGCCAGAATGGCCGGGTTCAGACTGCCGCCGTTGGCAGGCGTCACCATAATGCGCTCGGGCACCCCGGCGATCTTGGCGGGGATGGCGTTCATCAGCACCGACGAGGGATAGCAGGCCGTGCCGCCGGGGATGTAGAGGCCCACCCGCTGTAGCGGCGTGATCTTCTGGCCCAGGACCATGCCGGGCCGGTCCGTGAGGACAAAGTCCGTGCGGACCTGGCGGCGGTGGAACGCCTCGATATTTTTGGCGGACTGCTCCAAAACAGCCAGCAGTTTTTTGTCCACTTTGCTGATTGCCGCGTCCCATTCCTCGGGCGTCACTTCCAGGGCCGTGAGGTCGGCCCGGTCAAAGCGGCGGCAGTAGTCGTAGAGGGCCGCGTCGCCCCGGTTCCGCACGTCGGCCAGAATGTCCCGCACCACGGCGGTCACGTCCACCTCCGGCTCCACCCGGGCGAAGATCTCCTCGTTGGAGACCTGGCCGTATTCATAAATGCGCATCATTTCTGTTCTTCCTCCCGCTGAGCCACCCGCTGGGCCACGGCGTCGCCCATGGCGCGGATGGCCTCTGTCTGAAACTGGTAGCTGGATTTGTTGGCGATGAGCCGGGCGCTGATGGGCACAATCGTTTCCAACGCGTCCAGATCGTTTTCCCGCAGGGTGGCGCCCGTCTCCACAATGTCCACAATCACGTCGGACAGGCCCAGAATCGGGGCCAGCTCAATGGAGCCGTTGAGCTTGATGATATCAATTTCCCGGCTGCGTCCGGCGTAGTAATCCCGGGCGATGTGGGGGAATTTCGTGGCCACCCGCAGGGTTTTCTCCGGGTCGTCCCGGAAGGTCTTGGGGCCTGCCACGCACATGCGGCACTTGCCCATGTGCAAATCAAGCAGTTCATAGACGTCGGGCCGGTACTCCAGCAGAATGTCCTTGCCCACGACGCCCACGTCCGCCGCGCCCCGCTCCACATAGATGGCCACATCGCTGGGCTTGACCCAGAAGTAGCGGACGCCGGATTCCTCGTTCTCAAAAATCAGCCGCCGCCCCGGGTCGTGGATGGCGGGGCAGGGATACCCGGCCGACTCCAGGATGGCAAGGACTTTTTCGCCCAAACGGCCCTTGGGCAGGGCCACGTTAATCATCGGTTGCAAGAATCTCCAACCTCCCGTTCTTCAATTGCAGCACCTGGCCGCAGGCCAGGGCGTCGTCCCGGCACCGCTGGGCCCGGACCGTCTTTCCATTGGAGCGCAGCAGCTTCACGGCCTGCAATACCTGCCGGGGGTCCTCGTCCTCGTCATAGAGGAGCAGGGCGTCCACGGTGCGGGCGGCGGGTTTTCCCAGCCGCTCCAGCTGGTCCAGATACACGGCAAAGCCGATGGCCCCGCTGTGCTTGCCCAGCCGCTCCATGAGCTTATCGTACCGGCCGCCGGACAGCACCCGGCCCGGGGCCCCGTCCACATAGCCCTGGAACACCACGCCGCTGTAGTAGTCCAGGTCCCCCGTGAGGGAGAAGTCCAGGGCCACGCGGCCCGCCACGCCCCAGTCGGCCAGCAGGTCGGCCATGGCCTCCAGCTCCCGGACGTAGGGTTCCACGCCGGGGAAGGCCCGCAGCCGGGGCAGGACGGTTTCAAACTGGCCGTGGAGCTCCGTCAGCTCCAGCAGGCGGCGGGTCCCCTCGTCGGATACGCCGCCCTCGGCGCAGGCCTGAGCCAGCTCATGGCGGCTCTTGCGGGCCATGCACCGCAGAATGGCGGCCCGGGTGGTTTCGTCCGCCGTCAGACCGTCCAGCACCGTTTCCAGAAGCCCCAAGTGGGTCAGGTTCAGGACGCAGTGGTCGGAGATAGTCTCCAGGCTGCGGACCGCCAGCATCAGGACTTCGCAGACCGTGTAGAGGTCCAGACGGCCCAGACACTCCAGGCCGGCCTGCTGGATTTCCCGGAAGGTCCCGCTGCCGCCGGGGCGGTAGACCGTCTCATGGTAGCAGAGTTTTTGGAGGCAGGCGTCGCCGTCCTTGGCGTTTTTGATGATGGACAGGGTCACGTCGGGCTTGAGGGCCATGAGCCGTCCGTCGGTGTCGGTGAACGTCAGCACAGAGTCGCTGACGAGAAAGCGCTTGTTGCGGGCATACAGGTCGTATTCTTCAAATTTGCTGACCTTGTACTGCCGGTAGCCGTGCTGGCCGTAGAGACGGCGCAGCGCCAGACTGGTGCGTTCGTCGGGCCGCAGGGCCGATTCCAGGGATTCCATGGGGATTCCTCCTTGCACTGTGGTGGGGGTAGTTCAGTGAGGGTATCATATCACAGGAAACGCTCTTAGTCAATTAGCGATTTACCGAAATAGAATAAATAACACGGAATATTTACAACGGAGCCGTTGTGTGATACCATGGGAAAAACCCTCCGGGGAAAGGAGTCGAATCCATGCTGAGAATCGAGCATCTGACCAAAACCTACGGCGATAAAACCGCCGTGGATGATCTGTCCCTCCACATCCGGCGCGGCGAAATCTACGGCTTCATCGGCCACAACGGCGCGGGAAAAACCACCACCATCAAGTCCTGCTGCGGCATTTTGCAGTTTGACCGGGGCGAAATCTATGTGGACGGCGTGTCCGTGAAAGAAAATCCCCTGGCCTGCAAGCAGAAAATTGCCTACATCCCCGACAATCCGGACCTGTACGACTATATGAGCGGTATCCAATTTCTCAATTTCATTGCCGATATTTTCGGCGTGCCGCAGAAGGAGCGACAGGAGCGTGTCCGCCGCTACGCCGACGCCTTCGAGCTCACCGGCGATCTGGCCCAGCCCATCAGCGCGTATTCCCATGGCATGAAACAGAAATTGGCCATCATCTCGGCCCTGATCCACGAGCCTCAGCTGGTGATTCTGGACGAACCCTTTGTGGGGCTGGACCCCAAGGCGACCCACCAGGTCAAAGAGCTGATGCGTGACATCTGCCGCCGGGGCGGCGCCATTTTCTTCTCTACCCATGTCCTGGATGTGGCGGAGCGGCTCTGTGATAAGGTTGCCATCATCCACAAGGGAAAACTCCTGCGTTCCGGCACCATGGAGGAGGTCAAGGGTGATGACTCCCTGGAGACGGTGTTCCTGGAATTGGAGGGGGAGAGCCATGGTTAAAGCGCTTCTCCGCGCCCGGTTTTTACAGCTGTTCCGCACCTTGCTCCGCAGCGGACGCAAGGGTAAGCAGCGGACCGGCGGCAGTCTCATCTTATACGCCCTCCTGATGCTCTATGTGCTGGGCGTCTTCTGCTGGTTGTTCGGCTCCATGGCCGACACCCTCTGCATGCCCCTGTACCAGCTGGAGCTGGACTGGCTCTACTTTGCGCTTATGGCCATCACCGCTGTGGCGCTGGGCGTAGTGGGCAGCATCTTTTCCACCAAAAGCCAGCTCTTTGAGGCCAAGGACAACGAAATGCTTCTGGCCATGCCCATCCCGCCCAAGTGGATTTTACTGAGCCGTATGGTGGTGCTCTACGTCCAGGCGTTGTTCCTGGTGCTGGTGGTCATGGTCCCGGCCGCTGTTATTTGGCAGGTGCAGATCGGCCTAGCCCCGCTGGGTTTGGTGTTCCTGCTTTTGACCCTGCCGTTGCTGCCCTTGCTCTCTCTGGTGCTGTCCTGTCTCCTGGGATGGCTGGTGGCATTGCTGACGGCCCGCATGGCAAAGAAAAATATTGCCACGGTGCTTCTGTCCCTGGCATTTATGGCCGCCTATTTCTACGGCTATACCCAGATCAATGAGCTGCTTCAGATGCTGCTGGCCAACGGTGAATCCGTGGCAGGAACAGTCCAGAAGGCCCTTTATCCCTTCTATCAGCTGGGACTGGGCTGTTTGGGCAGCCCATTGGGCTTCCTGCTCTTTGCCCTCTGTGCCCTGGCGTCCTTTGCCGTCGTCTACGCACTCCTGAGCCGCAGCTTTGCATCTATCGTCATCACGCACCGGAGCGGAAAGAAAATTCGCTACCGGGAAAAGCCCCTCAAGGTGTCCTCCGTCGACCGGGCGCTGCTGCGGCGGGAGCTGAAACGGCTGTGGAACACCCCCAGCTATCTCCTCAACGGCTGTCTGGGCTCGCTGCTCCTGGTGGCTGGCTCCATCTATCTGGCGGTGCAGCAGCCCGTGGTGGCGGACCTGTTGGACTACCTGCCCCAGATGCGCCCTGTGGGCGTGGCCGTGGGCGTCGCCGCCGTGGCCTTCCTGGTGACCGTCGATTATCTGACCTGTTCCGCCGTCTCGCTGGACGGCAAGACCCTCTGGCTGGCCCAGTCCCTGCCCATCACCCCCTGGCAGGGCCTCCGGGCCAAACTGCGCATGGGCTGCTGGATTACCATGCCCCCTGTGCTCCTGGCCTGCGTCGTCCTGACCTGGGCCATCAGCCCCGGCCTGTGGGATGCTGTCCTACTTTTTGCTTTGTGCCTGGCCTACTGCCTGTTCCACAACCTGCTGGGCCTGGTGCTCAATCTGCTGATGCCCCGTTTGGACTGGGAGAGCGAGGCCTACGCCATCAAAAACAGCGGCAGCGTCATGGCCGCCGGCTTCGGAGAGATGGCCCTGATTCTGTGCCTGGGCTTCCTGACCTACTTCCTCTGGGACTTCTGCGGTGTGCAGTCTGTCCTCACCGTCTACCTCCTGCTGCTGGCCGCAGCCGACGGGCTGCTGTACCGGTGGCTCCGAACCAAGGGGGCCAAGCGGTTTTCCACCCTGTCATAAGGAGGGATTGCGTTGATCCGAACCAACTATCACAGTCATACCACCTGCTGCGACGGCAGAAATACCGCGGAAGAAATGGCGGCAGCTGCCTGGAACGCGGGGCTGCTGGCCTACGGCTTTTCCGGACACTGTTATGCGCAGCACAATCTGGACTTCTGCATGACGCCGGAGAGTACCCGGCAGTACGTGGCCGCCGTCCATACCTTGCAGGAGAACTACCGGGGCCGCATGGAGATTTATCTGGGTGTGGAGGCGGAGCTTCATGGAGAAGCGCCGACCTTCGACCGGGACTACACCATCGGCTCGGCCCATGAGGTTCCTGTGGACGGGGGATATCTCAGCGTGGACCACACAGAAGAAATTCTCCGGCGTGGCGTGGCGGAGCACTTCGGAGGCGACTGGTACGCCATGACCCGCCGCTACTTCACAGAGATGGCACGGATTTTGGACGTGACCGGCTGCGACTTCATCGGTCACTATGACTTGCCCACCAAATTCAATGAGGCGGGACGGTGTTTTGACGAAAGCGACCGCCGGTACCGGGACACAGCCCTGGAAGTCCTGGAGCACCTGTGCCGTCAGGGCGGTGTGTTTGAGATCAACACCGGGGCTATGAGCCGGGGATACCGGACAGCGCCCTATCCGTCGGAACCGCTGCTGCGGGCCATTCAAGCGTTTGGCGGTGCCATTGTGATTTCCAGCGATGCCCACAGCGCCGACGCCATCACGGCCTATTTCGATCAGGCAGCCCAGTTGGCCCTCCACTGTGGGTTCCGGACCCACCGGGTGCTGCTGGGGGGGCGGTGGCAGGAGGTAGCCATTGAACCATAAAAGACCGGTATCCGGGAGGTGGAAGCAGTGAAGAAGAAAACCGGAAATCTGCTCTTTCTGGCGGCGGTGTTCCTGCTGACCCTTTGGAGCGTTTTCCACGGTCAAAACTTACGGGCGGTGCTCCAGGATTTAGCCCGGGCCGATTGGCGCTGTGTGGCGGCGGGCGTCCTCTGTGTGGTGGGGTTTATCCTGGGAGAATCCCTCGTCATCGGCTACCTGCTCCGCCAGCTGGGTGTGACGGTCAAACCGAGCCACTGCTGCCTTTACTCCTTTATCGGCTTTTTTTACAGCTGCATCACCCCGTCGGCCTCCGGCGGCCAGCCCATGCAGATTGTGGCCATGCGGAAGGACCGGATTCCTGTGGCTGTGTCGGCGGTGGTTCTGGCCATTGTCACCATCACCTATAAATTGGTACTGGTGATTCTCGGCGGCGCTGTCATGCTGCTGCGGCCCCCACGGTTCATGGCGTTTCTGGCGCCGGCGGAACCGGTGATTTACCTGGGTATGGGTCTCAATGTGGTCTGCATCACCGTCTTGCTGCTGCTGGTGTTCCATCCAACGGCGGCGGAGGGGCTGGCCCGCCGGGCCCTGGCCCTGGTCCACCGCATCCGGCCCTTTCGCTCGTTGGAACAGCGTCAGGAACAGCTCCACCAGATGGTGGAACAGTACCGGGGCGCGGCATCCTTTTACCGGACCCACCGGGGCGTCATTGTTCGGGTGTTTGCCATCACCTTTGTGCAGCGGTGCCTGCTGTTCCTTGTTACATGGTTTACATACCGGGCCTTTGCCCTGTCTCAGCAGCCTCTGTCGG
This sequence comes from Candidatus Avoscillospira sp. LCP25S3_F1, assembly GCF_052117125.1. NCBI lineage: Bacteria > Bacillati > Bacillota > Clostridia > Eubacteriales > Oscillospiraceae > Candidatus Avoscillospira > Candidatus Avoscillospira sp. LCP25S3_F1. The sequence goes on from NZ_JBQKJT010000009.1 coordinate 52,546, forward strand.
TGGTGACGACGCTCCAGGCCATGATCTCCGTGGCCGCCGATATGCTGCCCCTGCCCGGCGGCATGGGCGTCAGTGAAAACCTGTTTCTCACCCTGTTTGAACCGGTGTTCGGGCCGGACCTGGTGCTGCCGGCCATGGTCATCAGCCGGGGCATCAGCTATTACACCCAACTGCTCCTCAGCGCGGTCATGACCCTGGCCGCCTCGTTCCTGCTGCGGGAGCCCCAAGAGAAAGGAACGTGATCCATGAAGTTTCTGGGCGTCTATGATTACACGGTCATTCTGACCTATGTGGGGCTGGTGTCGTCGGTGATCGGCATGACCCAGGCCATCCACGGCGATTACAAGGCCGCCGTGTTCTGTCTGGCCTTTTCCGGCGTCTGCGACGCCTTCGACGGCCGCATTGCCCGGACCAAAAAGGACCGGACCAATCGGGAGAAGAACTTCGGTATCCAGCTGGATTCCCTCTGCGATGTGGTGTGCTTTGGATTGTTCCCGGCGTTTATCTGCTATCTGCTGGGGGTCCGCGGTGTTTTGGGCTTGATTCTGGTGTGCTTTTACTGCCTCTGCGCCGTGATCCGCCTGTCCTTCTTCAATGTGCTGGAAACAGAGCGGCAGCAGTCCGAGGGCGTCTGCAACAAGACGTACCACGGTCTGCCCGTCACCTCCATGGCGTTTCTGCTGCCCATGACCTTCTGGCTGCAATTTGTCGTGTCACAACTGACGTTTCTCGTGCTGCTTCATGTGCTGCTGGGCGTGGTGGGCCTGCTGTTCATTCTGGACTTTCCGCTGAAAAAGCCGGGCCTGAAAACCATCCTGGCCCTGGTGGCGGTGGTGGCCGTTACCGTAAGCATCATCTATGCCCGAACCCGGTTCCGCCTGCCCCATCCAGCCGACGAGTCCAACCCCGTGGTGGAGGAGATCATCGATGAGATCCAGGAGCACACCTGAGCCGTCCCGGAGTCTGCGGTTCCTCTACGGTACCGCTGTGGGGCGGCTGCTGCTGAAGCCCCTGGTGCAGCCGGGCCTGTCGCGGGCCGCCGGATGGCTGCTGTCTCAACGGGTTTCCCGCTGTCTGATCGACCCCTTTGTCCGGCGCAGCGGCATCGAACTGGGAGACTATCTGCCCGAGGAGTACGGCAGCTACAACGAATTTTTCTGCCGTCGCATCCGTCCGGAACTGCGGCCCCTGAGCGATGCGGCCCTGGTCAGCCCTTGCGATGGCCGCGCCTCGGCCTATCCCATCACCGGGGACCTCCGCTTTACGGTAAAGCATACCGTCTATACCGTTTCGACGCTGCTGCGGGATGAAGCGTTGGCCCGGCGGTTTGCAGGCGGAACGGCGCTGATTCTCCGATTGGCTGTGGACGATTACCACCGTTATTGCTTTCCGGTGGACGGCACGGTGGGGGAGACGGGGACCATTCCAGGCCGATTCCATACGGTCCAGCCCGTAGCCAATGACCAGTATCCCATCTATAAGGAGAATGCCCGCCAGTATATGGTGCTCCACAGTGAGAAGCTGGGAGACCTGGCCATGGTGGAGGTTGGGGCGCTGCTGGTGGGCCGCATCGTGAACCATCCGGTCACAGGGACGGTACGACGGGGACAGGAAAAGGGCTATTTCCAGTTCGGCGGCTCCACGATTGTGCTTCTGCTTCCGGAGAACGTCACCCTGCCTCAGGAATTTTTCCGCAATACCGAACAGGGCTGGGAAACCCGGATTTACTGGGGAGAAAGCCTGCTGGATTGAATGAAAATCCATAGAAAGAACCGCTGTCCGGCTAAGGACGGCGGTTCTTTGTCCATACCACATTGCATATTATCAGGAGCAGATTGGGGCATGGAATCCGAGTTGATTTACGACTATGCTGAATATTACGATGTCTGGACGGCGATGGCTACGAGTGGGAGCAGCTGAGAGACATGTATCACTGCGCTGTGCGAAAAACTGCACAACGGAAAATCTCCCTTGACAAAGCAGAACGGCTATGGTATTATGCGGTTAGAAACAACTAACCTCCAATGTGGAGGTATTTTTAAAGGGATGTAGTTAGAATAAACTAACTAGAAAAGGAGGCATCTATGTCGGAACAACTGCTGGTGCAGCACTGTTCGCCAACGCTGGCGGGATTGAAAACGGGCAGTCTCTTTACCTGTGTCTGCGGCGACGGCGAGGCGATGGGGGAGACGGTGGCCCGATGGAACCGACGGCTGGCAGGGAAGGGACTGCGGTTGACGCTGCTGCGCCGTCGAAACGGACGGGCGCTCCTGTATCTGTTTCGGCCCGAGCGGCTCCAGCGGGACTTGTGCCGGGATGCGGCGGCGGCGCTGCTGCGGCCCCGGGGCTATGACAGCGACAGTGCCGAAGCGTGCCTGACCCATCTCCGGCGGCGGCTGGCAGGCAGCGTGGAATTCCCCCATGAAATTGGGTTGTTTCTGGGATATCCCCCGGAGGACGTCCGGGGATTTCTTGATGGCCGCACCGACTGCACCTGTGTCGGCTGCTGGAAGGTTTACGGCGATGCCCGGGCGGCGGAGAAGCTTTTTGACCGCTACCGGAAGTGTACCCAGGTGTACTGCCGCCAGTTGGCCGGCGGCAAATCAATTGAACGTCTGGCTGTGGCCGGATCATAAACGTGTCATCCCATCCATATGATGATAGAAAGGTTGGAATACAAATGAGCAAGATCGCAGTGGTTTATTGGAGTGGAACAGGCAATACGGAAGCCATGGCGGCGGCGGTGGCCCAGGGTGTCAGCGATGCCGGCGGCGAAGCCGTGGTGAAGACCGCGGCGGAGTTTACGGCGGAAACGCTGGACCAGTTCGACGCAGTCGCCTTCGGCTGCCCGTCCATGGGCGCCGAGGAATTGGAGGAGACGGAGTTCGCGCCCATGTTTGAACGCTGCCGCGGCGGCATCCGGGGGAAGCGGTTGGGGCTCTTCGGCTCCTACGGCTGGGGCGACGGCGAGTGGATGCGCAACTGGCAGGAGCAGGTCCGCGCAGACGGCGCCGACTTGGTGTCCGACGGCGTCATCTGCAACGAGGCCCCCGACGATGAGGCCGTGACCGCCTGCCAGGCGCTGGGCCGGACGCTGGCATCCTAAACAACGCACCAATGGCATAACGGAACGGGCGTACCGCAGGAATCGGCGGTACGCCCGCTTTTTCGGCAACACTGTGCGCACAGCATAGACAGGGACTTGCAAAAAGAAATGGAAAGGACAGGGATTCCGTATGCCATTTTCGGTAAAAGTGCATAGAAGTCCGCTTTCTGTGTATAATTGCTTGACGAATCTCTTAAAAAAACGTATGATGGTAAAAGAGATTGCATAAAACTTCCATGGGCGTCGGGAGGTGGACACAGTGACGGAGACAGCTATGAAGCACAAGCTCCACAGACTGACCCTGGGCGTTATAATCGTGGTTTTGGCGCTCTGCGTGGCGTCGGGCGGCGTGCTGTACTATCTGTATCAGTCTATGCAGGAGTCGACCCAGATGCAGCTGCAGGCAGAGACGCAGGAGTATAAAAAACGAATTCTCAAGCAGATCGATTACAACTTCCAGTGTTTGCGGACGGCGGCCTCCATTCTGTCCTATGAGGATCTGGAGGACCGGGAGCGGCTGCATACGGTATTGCAGGCGGCCAACGGCAGCAATGATTTTGTAAACATGGCGTTGTTCACCCAGGACCGTATGGGGGTGATGACGCGGAGCGATGTGGATAATCCGCAATCGTTCCCACTGGTGCAGTGCCAGACGGATGTGATCGACACGGTGGAATCGGCGTTTGAGGGAAAGGAGAGCATTTCACGGCTTTTTTCCAGCGCCGACTTCAGGACAGCAGCCAACAATGAAAAGCTGTGTGTGTACAGTGTGCCGGTGTATAAAGGCGGATCGGTGGCAGGCGTTCTGGCGGCCTGCGACAACATCGGTATTTTTGAGGAAATACTCAGCGGCGATACGGTACTGGGCAGTAAGCGATATCTCCATTTGCTCAATGACCAGGGAGAGTTTCTCATCCGCTCGGCGTATTCCGTCATTAAGGAACAGCCGGAGACGCTGCTTGATGACTCCTTTATGCCGGAAGAGGCCCAGGAGGCGGCGCGAAGGGCATTTGCCAATCAGGAGAGTGCCTCCTCGTCCTTTGTCTATGAGGGCAACCGGTATCAGTTTTATATTGAACCGGTGGGCATCAACAACTGGTATCTCTACTGCGCCGATACGGATATGAGTACCTCCCAGTATATGGGCCATATTCTGCTGGTGGCGGCGGTGGCGCTGTCTCTGGTGGTGCTGGTGGCGGTAGCCATCCTGTACCTGGGCTATATGGCATTCCGGCGCAACAGTGCGGCGCTGATGAAGCTGGCGTATTATGACCCGGTCACCGGCGCAGAGAACGCCGTCCGGTTTGAGCAGCGTCTGGAAGCCCGCAAGGCCCAGCATTTGCCTTATGGCATTGTGGCCGTCAATATCCACCGGTTCAAGTTTATCAATGAGCTCCACGGCTCCGCCGGCGGCGATCAGGTCCTGCGGGATTTGAAGACTGCCATTGAAGAGCAGATGCGTCCGGGAGAATTTTTCTGTCGTGATGCGGCGGACCTGTTCTATATTCTGATGGAAGATACGGACAAAGCGGTTCTGCGAGAGCGGGTGGAACGGCTCACCGCCGCCGTCCGCACATCGTGGCAGAAGCACTACGGCGGCGGTTTGGCTCTGTACTGCGGTGTGGCCGTGGGAGGCGACCGGGTTCAGGCGCTGCTGGCAATGCAGAGCATTCAGGCTTCCATGCAGACGGAGATTTCCTTCTACGATGCCAAGGTCCACGCAGAGGAACGGCGCAAGTGTCAGATTGAAAACACCATGAAGATTGCTCTGGAACAGGAGGAATACGAGCTGTTTTTGCAGCCTAAGTTCCGGCTGGACACCGGCGCCCTGGCCGGTGCAGAGGCGTTGGTCCGGTGGCGCAAGCACGACGGCACCTACCGGTATCCCAACGAGTTTATTCCCCTGTTTGAAGAAAACGGATTCTGTACGCAGCTGGACCTCTACATGATGGATCAGGTGTGCCGCCAGCTGCGGCGGTGGATGGATGCGGGCCGGGTACCGATTCCCATTTCGGTCAACCAGACGCGGCTGCTGTTCTTCAGCGCGGGGTATGTGGAAAAACTCACCGCCATTGTCCGGAAATATGATGTGCCGCCCCGGTATGTGACGCTGGAGATTTTGGAAGGCGTGGCTACGGGCAACACGAAGGAGCTGAACGACGTCATCGATCAGCTCCATCAACAGGGCTTCCGGGTGTCCATGGACGACTTCGGCACGGGATATTCGTCCCTCAATGCGCTGTATCAGCTGAAAATCGATGAATTGAAGCTGGACCGGGGCTTTCTGGCCATGGCGGCCACCGAGGAGGACGCCGCCCGGCGGCGGGCGATTCTGGACCAGATCATCCAGTTTGCCCGGACTATGGGATTGGAAACGGTGGCCGAGGGTGTGGAAACGGCGGAGGACGAAGCCTTGCTGCGGGAGCTGCACTGTGACCTGGGACAGGGCTACTACTACAGTAAGCCCGTCGATGTGAAGACCTTTGATGAAACGTTTATGCAATAAAATAGGTTGGGGCGTGCTGTGTTGGCAGCACGCCCCATAATTGTATATTCTGATACGGTCAATCTTCCTCCGACATCTGGTATTGCCGCAGATACGCAGCTACAGATCGGGTCATCTCCCGGGAAAACGCTGAGTTGTACTTCCGCTGACAGAAGGCGTTGAGCCACGCTTCATAGGGCTTCTGCCCGGCCTTGTCCTCCAGCATATGGCGCAGTTCCGTCTCGTCGAGGATACGGTACCCGTTCTCGTGGACGATCTGCTCCATGGGGCAGCGGGTGGGTTTGGGACGGCGGCGCTGCTGCTCCGTGGGATAACCGAATACCACCATGGCGGCAGGGAAGACGTAGTCCGGCAGATGGAGCAGACGGCGCTGCTCAGCGGCGTGCTCCATGATATCGCCGATGTAGCAGGAACCCAGTCCCAGGCTTTCCGCAGCGGTGACGGCGTTCTGAGCGGCAATATTGGCGTCGCTGACGGCCAATAGCAGGTCGCCCACGCCGGGCTCCCGGGGGCTGCAATCGGCGTAGTGGTAGGCGTCGTACCATTTTTTGCAGTCGGCCAGAAACACCAGAACCATGGGGGCCTGGGCGATAAAGGGCTGATTGTCGCAGGTGATGGACAAGGCGTGCTTGAGCTGCGGATCAGTGATATCCAGAATGGTGTACAGCTGTTGATTGCCCGCCGTGGGGGCTTGTACCGCGGCTTCCAGGACGGCGGCCTTCACCGAATCGGGGACGGGCCGGTCCTCATAGAGCCGCACCGATTTTCTCTCATGCAGTGCGCGTAAAATCTCGTTCATACCATACTTGGGCCCAAGGCCCGCCTCCTTCTGTTTTTTTCCAGTATACTCCATAGGGCTGCAAAAAGCAACGACATATGCTATAGTATCCAAAACGACACAGGAGGTGGGACCCATGCCCCAGGATGCCAGACATCTCTATACCATTGGGGAATTTGCCAAAGCCCACGGCATCCATAAAAAGACACTGATGTGGTACGATGAAATCGGCCTGTTCCGTCCGGCGGTGGTGGGGGAGAACGGTTACCGGTATTACAGTTTTCTACAGAGCGCCACCCTGGGCACCATCCTCATGCTGCGGGAGCTGAATATGTCCATTCCCGATATCCGGGCATGGATGGCCCACCGGTCTGTGGAGGAACTGGACACGCTGATGGCGGAAAAAGCGGCGGAACTGGACGCGGCCATTGCCCATCTGCGGGAATTGCAGGAAGCCTTGGGCCGCCAGCGGCAATCCCTGGAGCAGCTGCGGCAGGTGGACCCGGACCAGATGGGGCTGGTGACCGTGGAACCGTGCCGTCTGGCTCTGCTGGAAACCTCCCGGACCGCTACCCTGGAGGAGGATGTACAGACGTCCCAGCAGGCCGTAGCGGACCATGGCCTCCGGCGGCTCTATGGCATCGACTACGGGGCCATGATTCCGGTGGAACGGCTGATGCAACGGGATTTCTGGGGGTATACGGCCATTTTTCTGCGGTGTCCCGACGCCGCCGCCGTGCCGCGGCAGCATATCCGCCCCGGCGGCACCTATCTGCGGGCCTATTGTCGGGGGTATTGGGAGCAGGTCCCGGCGGCCTATGAACGGATGCTGGCCTATGCTGAAGAACAGGGCATTGCCTTGACGGGCTACGCCTATGAGACCGTCATCAATGAGACCGTCAGTCCAACGCCGGAGGACTATCTGACCCAGATCGACATACAGGTACGGTGATGCTACAGAGGTAGAATCTCCTGTTCCCCATGGAGCAGGTCCGCCGCCAGCAGCTTCCGCCACAGGGGCGCGGGACGTCCGCAGAGAAGACACAACGCCTGGACTGCCTGTACGGCGGCGCACCAGGCCGGTACCGGCGAGACGGTGCCGCTGGGAGAGAGTGCCGACAGATGGGGCGGGTAAATGCGGTCCAACAGGCCGCTGCCCGGTGGGATCACCGCCACCTGGGCGCACCAGTCCCGGATGCCGCCGTGGACCAGGGGAATCCCGGCCCGGTCACAGCCGGCGGCGAGAATGCGGCGGGCTTCCAGATTGTCCAGACCGTCCAGGGCCAGATCACACCCGGACAGCAGGGTGTCCCGGTTGTGGGCTGTCAACGGTGTGGATACGATGGTGACCCGGACGCCGGGATTGACGGCGGCGGCCCGGTTCGCTGCCGCCTGGGCTTTGGATTGGCCCATGGCGTCCTCTGTAGCAAGCAGCTGCCGGTTGAGATTGGAGGGGGTGAAGCGGTCGCCGTCGGCGGCCACAATGGCCCCTACCCCCAGCCGCAGCATGTGCTCCAGCAGATGGCCGCCCAGACCGCCCAGACCGGCGAGAAACACGGTTTTGGAGGCCAGCAGCTCTTGTTCTGCCTCGGTCAGGGGCCCCAGATTGCGCAGATAGCGTTCCTCCATATGGATGCCTCCTCAGCCGCCGCCGGTGGGCGGGAAAATGGCTACAATGTCCCCGTCCGTCAGAGCGGTGGCCGTGGGGCTGTGGAACCCGTTGCGCAGGAAAATGGCCACTTCCTCCCGGGGAATGTGCAGATATTCCAAGATGGCGGTACCGTTGGGGAAACCGGCGGCGTCCAGATGATAGACCTTCTCCCGGCCCTGCCGCAGGGTGGCGAACAGACGGACTTCCAGCATGGGACTCACTCCTTTTCAGAAATGGTATGAAAGCGATGGAGGGGAATTCCTTCCCCTCCATCATAGCAGTCTCGGACTTATTCGGCAAGGCCCAGACGGCGCAGCGTTTCTTCCGTGGGGAAGGCGTCCACCCAGCCGCGGGCTTCGTAGTATTGGGGCAGCGTCAGCGCGATCTTGCTGGTCATGCCCTTGGAGGGGCCGCCGGGAATGGGCTCTTCCGTCAGGCGCTTGGGCAGCCGGTCGTCCTCGGGCTTCATACCGGCGGCCTTGTTGAACAGCCGCTCCAGGTTGTAGATGCGCTCACCAGCCTCCAGCAGCGTCTCCACGGTGTAGTTGGTGCCGGTGGCGGCGTTGAGCAGGTCTGCGTACTCCTGAGCGCCCAGGGCGAACGAGGTAAACAGACAGTTGCCCATGGAGTCGATGACGGCGGTCAGGTCCTGGAAGGTCTTGGCCCAGGCGGCCTTGTCATCGGTCACCGTCCGGTCCAGCTGTTGGGGCAGGCCCAGGACTTCGGGGGAGATCATGTAGCCCCGGACGTGGCAGCCGCCGCGGTTGCTGGTGGCGTAGGTGATGCCGATACCCTGTACGCCGCGGGCGTCGTAGGCAGGCATCTCCTGCTTCTTGACGCTCATGGACACTTCGGGGTGGCCGTAGTGCGCACAGAGGCGGTAGGAACCCTGGGCCATCCGCCGACCCAGCTCCGTCTTGCCCTCACCCATGCGGCGGGTCCACTGCACAATGGCCTCGGCGCTGCCCCAGGTCAGGGGAACGCCTTCGCACTCGGCCGCAGGGATGGCGCCAATCTGATACAGCTCCATGGCGGCGGCGATGGTACAGGGGGTGGAAATGGCGTCCAGGCCGTACTCGTTGCAGAGCATATTGGCCACGTTGATGGCGTTGAGGTCATCCACGCCGCAGTTGGCGCCGTAGGCCCACAGGGGCTCGTATTCGGGACCGCCGCAGACCTTGCCGTCGTTGAGTTTGACGATACGGCCGCAGACGATGGGGCAGCGGAAGCACGCGCCGGGTTTGACAAGACACGTCTCGGCCATGGTTTCACCGGAAATCTTTTCGGCGGCTTCAAAATAGGCTTCCTGCCAGTTTTTGGTGGGCAGGGAACCGATGTTGTTGATGATGTTGACCAGTACGGCGGTGCCGTAGGCCCGCAGGCCCTGGCCGGTGACGCCGTTTTCCTTGAGGATGCCCAGGCAGCGGCTGGTGGCCTGCTTGAGGGCGGCTTCATCGTGGAGGGTGGTCACGTGGCCCACGCTGGCCTTGACTACGATGGCCTTGAGCTTCTTGGAGCCCATGACCGCGCCGACGCCGGAGCGACCGGCGGCCCGGTCCTTGTCGTTGATGATGGCGGCCAGCAGCGCCTGATGCTCACCGGCGGGACCGATGTTCAGAACAGAGGCTTTTTCGCCGTGGACCTTGCGCAGCGCCTCATCCAGGTCCTCACTCTTCATACCCACGTACTGCTCGGCACTGTGGAACGAGATTTCTCCGTCATCCACCAGTAGATAGGTCCACTCCTTGGCCACGCCCTCGACGATGAGACCGTCCCAACCGGCGTGTTTCAGCTTGGCGCCCCAGATGCCGCCGGAGTTGGAACAGGCGATCATGCCCGTCAGGGGAGACTTGGTACAGACCATATAGCGGCCCGAGGACGGCGACGGCGTGCCGGTCATGGGGCCGGTGATGTAAACCAGCTTGTTGTCGGGGCCCAGGGGGTCCACCGTGGCGACGCCCTCATCGTAGAGGATCTTGGTACCAAGACCACGGCCGCCGATGTACCGCTGGGCTTTTTCCAATTCCAGAGGCTCCACGGCCACCGTACCGGCGGTCAGATCGATACGGGCGAGTTTCTCATAGTAAGAACGGCTCATACGATTCCCTCCTTGAAAAAATGGGGTTCCTTACACACTTCCTACTTTCATCATAGCTGGAATTCGTGAAAATACAATAAAATCGCAAGAGAATTCACATTGGACTTGTCAACATTGTGTGAAATGGGTTATACTTGTGTCAACTGCTATATAAAAGAGGAGGGGTAAGTGATGCCGGACCAGAAGGCCCTGTCCACCCAGCAGGTGGCGGCAATGCTCCATGTGAGCTGCAATACTGTCTATGAACTGATTCGGCGGGGGGAGATCAATTCCTATAAGGTGGGGCGCAAGGTGCGGTTCACCAAGGAGGACGTGGACCAGTACATTGCCCGGTCCCGCCACGAGCGTTCGGCCCCAAAGGTCAAGACCGCTGAGTTGGAGGGCGGGCTCCTCACCCGGGCCGACTGGGACCATCATTTTATTATCGCGGGCCAGGATGTGGTGCTGGATTTGTTGTCCAGCCGGATGCAGCAGAAGAATGTGGCGGCGCTGCGGGCGTACCTCAGCGGCTTTGAGGGGCTGCTGGCCCTCTATCAGAAGCGCATCCATGCCGCCATGGTCCATCTGTGGGCCGGGGATGTGGACCGGTACAACAGCCCCTATGTCCGGCGGCTGATGCCCGGTGTGGGGGCCGTTTTGGTCAATGTGTCCCGGCGGATGCAGGGCTTTTATGTGGCGGCGGGCAATCCCAAGCACATCACCGGCTGGGAGGATCTGGGCCGGGCGGATGTGCGCATGCTCAACCGGGGCTGCGGTTCCGCGTCCCGGGTGCTGCTGGATGAACATCTGCGGCGGCTTGGCATTGCGCCGTCGGCGGTCCGGGGATATGATCAGGAAACCGGCTCCCATCTGACGCTGGCCGGGGCCATTGCCCAGGGGAAGGCCGACGTGGGCGTGGGTACCGAACGGGTCACCCGCAAGCAGGCGGGACTGGACTTTATCCCCCTACAGCAGGAACGCTGTGATCTGGTCCTGCGGAAAGACACGCTGGAACAGACGGAGGTACAGACGCTGCTGGCCGTTTTACGGGACCCGGCCTTTCGCCGGGAGCTGGAGGAGTTCAGCGGCAACGACTATGCGCAGATGGGGGAAATTCTGGAGGAGGTTTGACACATGTTGACAGTGAAGACGCCCGAGGAGGTACTGTCGCTGATTGCGGAATCGGCGTTTACAGTGGGGGAACCGGAGCGGGTGCCCCTGTCCGCGGCCTTGGGCCGGGTGCTGGCGGAAGCGGTGACGGCTGCGGAGTTTGTACCGGATTTTGACCGGTCCACCGTGGACGGCTACGCGGTCCGGGGAGCCGATACGTTTGGATGCAGCGACAGCATCCCGGCCATTCTGACGGTTATCGGCTCGGTCCAAATGGGCCGGGCGGCAGCGGGAACCGTGGTGGAAAACACCTGTATGGCCGTACCCACCGGCGGCGCGCTGCCCCAGGGGGCCGATGCGGTGGTAATGATCGAATATACAGAGGACTACGGCGACGGCACCATCGGCATTATGAAGCCCGCCGCCCCCGGCAGTAATCTGGTGTATCGGGGCGACGACGTACGGCCCGGTAAGGTGGTGTTGCAGGCGGGCCGTGTTCTGACGGCCGCCGACATCGGCGCATTGGCGGCCCTGGGCCGGTCCCAGGTGACCGTGGCCCGACGGCCCAGAGTGGCTGTTATCAGCACCGGTGACGAGCTGGTGGACGTGACGGAGCAGCCGGGGCCCGGTCAGGTCCGGGACGTCAATTCGGCCCTGCTGGCGGCAGCGGTGGTCTCTTTTGGCGGCGAAGCCGTCCCCATGGGGGCATTGCGGGATGAGGAGACGCTGCTGGAAGAGACGGTGCGCAAGGCGTTGGCACAGTGTGACTGCGTGTTGATTTCCGGCGGCAGCTCTGTGGGGGAAAAGGACGCTACCTGCCGGGTGATTGACCGGCTGGGCCGATTGCTGTTCCACGGCATCGCCATGAAGCCCGGCAAGCCCACCATTCTGGGCGTTGTGGAGGGCAAGCCCGTCATGGGACTGCCGGGCCATCCCGGCGCGGCGTTCTTTGTGGCCAACCTGTTTTTGAAGCCCCTGCTGGCCCGGATGCAGGGCCGCACGCTGGTGCGCCGTCCGGTGCCTGCCGTTTTGACGGAGACCGTCTCGGCCAACCATGGCCGGGCCCAGTATACCGGGGTCCATCTGACGGAGCGGGATGGCATGCTGTATGCCGAACCCATCCGCAGCAAGTCGGGCCTCATCAGTACCCTGGCCGGGTCCGACGGCTATTTTGAAATCCCACGGGACTGCGAGGGACTGCCCCAGGGCAGCACCGTCGCCGTCACCGTGTACCATTTGGAATGAAACAAGAAGGAGAATCGCACCCATGGCATTTCAATTCCTGCAAAACATGCCCTTAGATGAGGCAAAAACCCTGTACTTAACGACGCTGCTGGACCACGGATTCGCTCCCGCAGAGGAGACGATTCCCGTGGGCGAGGCGTTGGGACGCATTACGTCCCGGGCGGTTTACGCCCATATCTGCGCCCCCCATTACCATGCCAGCGCCATGGACGGCATTGCCGTCCGGGCTGCCGATACCTTCGGCGCCACGGAGACCACGCCGGTGGTGCTGCCGCCGTCCCAGTTCACGGTGCTGGATACGGGCGACCCCATCCCCGAGGGGTGTGACGCCGTCATTATGGTGGAGGATGTGGTCTATGAGGAAGACGGCTCTGCCCGGCTCTATGCTCCGGCGGCTCCCTGGCAGCATATCCGCCAGATTGGAGAGGACGTCTGTGCCGGAGAAATGCTTCTGCCGTCCCGTACCGCCGTGACCCCGGCGGCCATGGGCGCGCTGCTGGCCGGCGGCGTCCTGGAGATTCCGGTGTACCGCCGCCCGGTGGTGGGCATTCTGCCCACCGGCGACGAGATCATCCCGCCCACCACGGACCCGGCCCCGGGCCAGATCATGGAGTTCAATTCCACCATTTTCTCGGCCATGGTGCAGGAGTGGGGCGCGGTGCCGAAAACGTACCCCATCACCCGGGACAACCTGGACGATATCCGGGCCAGAGTGGCCCAGGCGGCGGCGGAGTGCGATATGGTGCTTCTGAACGCCGGTTCTTCGGCGGGCCGGGAGGATTACAGCTGCCAGGCCATTTCGGAGGTGGGCGAGGTCCTGTGCCACGGTATCGCCATCAAGCCCGGCAAGCCCGCCATTCTTGGCTGTAAGGGTACCGTACCCATTTTGGGTGTGCCAGGCTATCCCGTGTCGGGCATCCTAGTCATCCGGGAGCTGTTGCAGCCGCTGGTGGAGCATCTGACAGGCCGCACCCATGCCCAGGTGGAGACGGCGGAGGCCGTTCTGTCCCGCCCCGTGATGTCGGGCCTCAAGTATCGGGAGTTTATCCGCGTCCGGCTGGGGTATGTGGGGGACAAGCTGATGGCGTCTCCGTTGAGCCGCGGCAGCGGTGTCGTCACCTCCTTTATGAAGGCCGACGGCATTTTGGAGGTACCCCAGGGGACGGAGGGCTATGAAAACGGCCAGACGGTCACCGTCCAACTGCTGCGGCCCAGGGCCGAACTCCAGAAAACCCTGGTGGTCATCGGCAGCCACGACCCCCTCATGGACGAATTGGCGGACCTGTTCCGTCTGGACGGGCAGTTCTATCTCAGCTCGTCCCACGTGGGCTCCATGGGTGGTATCATGGCGATCCGCCGGGGCGAGGCCCATATGGGCGGTGTCCATCTGCTGGATGAAAAGGATGGCTCCTACAATATGGCGTTTATTCATAAGTATTTTCCCAACGGCGGCGTCCGTCTGGTGGAGTGCGTGGGCCGGACCCAGGGCCTGATGCTGGCCCCGGGCAATCCCAAGGGAATCCAATGCTTTGCCGATCTGGCCAAGGAGGGCATCTCCTATGTGAACCGCCAGAAGGGGAGTGGTACCCGGATTCTCTTCGACTATCTGTGCAAACAGGAGCACGTGGACGGCAAGGCCATCTATGGCTATGACCGGGAGGAATTCACCCACACGGCGGTGGCGGCGCAGATTGCCAACGGCAGCGGCGACGCCGGTATGGGCATCTGGTCCGCGGCGCAGCTGTACGGTCTGGAATTCCTGCCCATCTGTACGGAGCAGTACGATCTGCTGATTCCCGACAGCGCTTGGGATACTCCCATAGTGCAGAAGCTGCTGGAGGTACTCCGCAGCGATACCTTCCGCGCCCGGCTGGAAGCCCTGGGCGGCTATACGGTAAACAATCCTGGTACGGTGCGGGAACTGTAAGTTCACCGAATGAACAATGGAATATAGAACGCCCCCGGCGTCCACCCTTTATGGGTGGCGCCGGGGGCGTTGGCCTTTGGCCGGGAATTGCGCCATCTGCGGATGGCGCTTTGGATGCTGGGGGATTTCGCGCCTTGCGAGGCACGACCAGAGGCTCTGCCTCTGGACTCCGCGATTTTTTGAAAAAAATCGAATAAAACTTTTTATGAGCCGTAAAATGAGAGAAATTGCCGGGTTTCAGGGTGTTGTGGTTCGTATAGAACCGTTTTAGCGGGGCCCTGCTCCAACAGCTGCCCTTTGTGGAAATACAGGGCGTGATCGGCCAGCCGCCGGGCCTGCTGGAGACTGTGGGTGACCAGCAGCAGGGCACAGCCTGTTTCAGCCACATACTGACGGGTCAAATGCTCGGTGAGCACAGTACTTTCCATGTCCATGGAAGCCGTGGGTTCATCCAGAATGACCAAGTCATATTGCCCCATGAACAGCCGGGCCAGTGCCATGCGAGCCGTCTCGCCGCCGGACAGACGGTGTGCCGGTTTTCCGGCCAGGTGGGACAACTGTACCGCCTCCAGCAGACGGTTGGCCCGGTCCCGGTCCCGATTCACCAGCAGCAGATTTTGCAGGACGCTCAGCCGGTATCCGTAGCTTTTCTGGGGCAGATACCCCACCCGCAGCCCCGGTTCCGTCACCAGGCGGCGGCAGTCAGGAGGGAGGACGCCGGCAATCACACGGGAAAAGGTGGATTTTCCGCTGCCATTGGCGCCGATGACGGCGTACAATGTTCCGGCTTGCAGCGTCAGGTCCGGTACGGTAACTGCCGCTTGGCCGCCGAAGGATTTGGTAAAGGCATAAAGGTTCATGACGCCACCTTCCTTTGCAGCAGGGACAACGCCAGATTCATCCCCAGGGACAGCACCAGAAGAATCAGCCCCAACGCGATGCCAAGCGAGAAATTGCCCCGGTTGGTGTATTGCATGATGGCCGTGGTCATGACGTTGGTTTTCCAGGCGATGGCGCCGCCCACCATGGACACGGCGCCTACTTCGGCGATGGCGCGGGAGAAACCCAGCAGATACCCGGAAAAGATGGGATAGCGGCTCTCGTTGAGGAGCAGCAGAAAGGTTTTCCGGCGGGACAGTCCCAGACCCTTGGCCGTCTCCCGGACGGGACCGGCAATCTGGGCCACGTATGTCTCCATGTGACTGGTGAGCAGGGGCGTGATCAGCACCACCTGGGCCAGAATCATAATTTCCACGGTGAACAACAGATGGAAATGGCGCAGTGGTCCCACGCCGGAGAAGAGGATATAGAAAATCAGCCCGCAGACCACCGGCGGCACGCCCATGAGGGTCCGGTTCAGCACCAGCAGCAGTCCCCGGCCCGGAAACCGGCAGGCCCCAAGCAACAGCCCCAGCGGCACGCCCAGCAGCAGGGCAATGAGGGAACTGGACAGGCTCGTTCTGGCTGTGACGGTCAGAATGGAGAGCAGTTCCCGGTCTCCTGAGGCGATCAACGCGATGGCCTGCTCCACAGCAGAGCCCATAGACATTCCCCTTTCCATACCAAATTGGGGTGCTGTCAATACAGCACCCCAACGGTGAGTTTTTCTGTAATGTGTCTGGTTATTCCATGACGCCGTTGTTGGCAACGAAGGTCAGGAATGTGGCCTTGTCGGTAAGGATGTAGCCGCCCATTTCCTCAGCCATGACCAGGCAAGCGCCCATACCGGCGTTGGCAGAGATGTACCAATCCGTGTAATCAGCAAAGGATTCCGGGTCCTCGGTGATGCCCAGCTCCGCAGGCCACAGGGACAGCTCCTTGGTGTGGGTACCGGAACCGTCACCACGGGAGATGAAAGGATACTTGCCCTCGGCAATGGCAGCGAAGGCGTCGAGAACCGTGGCGGCGTCCTTCACACCGGCGGGGTCGGCAGAGGGACCGCAGAGGACAAAGTAGTTATAGAGGAAGGTCAGACGCTCCGTCTCCATGCCGTCGATCACGCGGGCGAAACCGGCGTTGACAAACTCCTCTTCCTGGCTCTTGGAGTGGACCAGAATCAGGTCGGCGTTGCCGAACTTGGCGGCCTCGATGGCCTTGCCGGTACCGGCAGACTGGACCTCTACGGTGTAGCCGTAGGCCTCCTCAAACTGGGGCAGCAGATAAGCCAGCAGACCGGAGTCGTTGACGGAGGTGGTGGTAGACAGACGAATGGTCTTGGTTTCCTCGGTGGCGGCGGGAATTTCGCCTTCATAGGTGGGAGCGCCATCGACTGCATAGAACAGGGTATTGCCGTACTCCTTCATACCGTAATTGGTCGCCACTTCCATCGTCTCCGGCAGCAGCATCCAGTGCATCAGGGCATCGGCGCCGGCGGTGTTGATGGTGACGTCGGAGACGGCGTTGCCGTCGGCATTAGTGAAGGGGGCATCAGGGTTTACGGCGATCATGGAATAGGTGTTCAGCATGCTCTCGTCGGCTTCCTTGAGGATGGTCAGGTCCACCACCACAGCGCCGCTGTCGTCGGTGGTCTCCTCGCTGCCGGTCTCAGCAGTGTCCTCCGTGGTCGCCGGGGCGTCGTTGGTCTCGGTGTTGGCGGTGTCCTCCGTGGTGGGTTCGGTGGTGTTCTCTTTGGCGCCGCAGCCTGCCAGAAGACCCAGCACCGTTGTCAGGGCCAGCACCAATGCAAGAAGCTTTTTCATGATGGATAATTCCTCCTAAAATATGGAAAAAATGAAACAAGCCCCTCCAACTTCCGTCTTGTACCGATCAGAACCTGGAAAAGGGGCTCGTCCACCCGCTTCTAGTTCATATTGTGACCCGAAAGTGTCGGGCTTGCAACAACAGTATACCATATCCCAAAAGGAAAGGCAAGTCCGAAGACGGCGGGGCAGTGCCCGCCGTCTTCTAGCCATTGGAATTACGTCCGGGCACAGTTGCCGGTCATGCCCCGGAGGACTTCCAGACCGTGGGCCAGAGAGGGGAGAATATACTCCAGACATTCGGTGACGGCCTTGGGACTGCCGGGCAGATTGACAATGAGGGTGCCTTTGCGGATACCGGCGGCGGCCCGGGACAGCATGGCGCGGGGGGTGATTTGCAGGGAGTGGTACCGCATGGCCTCGGCAATGCCGGGGGCAGGACGTTCCACTACGGCCATGGTGGCCTCGGGGGTCACATCGCTGGGGGAGAAGCCGGTACCGCCGGTGGTGAGAATCAAATCGCACACGTCCTCGTCGCAGAGGGTGGAGAGGACACCCCGTAGGGGATCAATACCGTCGGGCAGCAGTTGTGTGTGTACCACGGTGTAACCGGCAGCTTCCACCATCTGCCGGATGACGGGGCCGCTTTTGTCCTCCCGCTGGCCGGTGTAACCGGAGTCGCTGAGGGTGAGAATGGCAACGCGCATGGTTTATTCCTCCTCTACAATGGTAAGGGTGTCGCCGACTGAGATGGTGCCGCCATGGAGGACACGGGCAAAGACGCCCTCCCGGGGCATGATGCAGTCGCCCATGACCTTGTAAATTTCACAATGGGCATGACATTGTTTACCGATCTGGGTCATTTCCAGCAGCACGTCGTTGCAGCGGAATTTGGTGCCCACAGGCAGATTCTTGAAATCAAAGCCGGAGACCACCAGGTTTTCTCCAAAGGCACCGTCGTCCACGACAGCGCCGCGGGCCCGGAATTCCTCCACCCGGTCCTGGGACAGCAGAGAGACCTGACGGTGCCATTTACCGGCATGGGCGTCGTTTTCGATGCCCCAATCCTCGATGAACCGGGCGCTGCCCACATTTTTCTTCTGAACGCCTTTTTTCTCGCTGATACAGACTGCAATCACATTGCCCATGGTCTCATCCTCCTATTTGATGCATGTTCATGGCTTCGTCGCCGGACTGGGCGGCGGTAGAGAAATGATGGCTGGCCGGTTTCTGCCGGATGGTTTCGGAGATTACCCGGCGCAGTTCGTCGTCCGACGCGCCGTCATCCAGCAGGGCCTTCAAATCCCGGCCCGTCTCATATTGCAGACACGTTTTTAAATACCCGGTGGCCGTCAGTCGGACCCGGTTGCAGTTGTGGCAGAATTGATGGCTGACCGCGCTGATAAAGCCCACGCGACCGGTAAAGCCGGGGAATGTCCGGTAGGTGCTGGGGCCTGCGCCGGGGGGTGGGGGACAGTCCAGAGGTGCACCGAAAGCGTCGGTCAGCTGGGCCAGAACTTCCTCCTGGGTCAGGCGGCCCAGATTGCGGCCCAGGCCAATGGGCATCATTTCAATGAAGCGCACCGACAAATCCCGATCCCTGGCCAGGGCGGCCAGGGGCACCAGCTGGTCCCGGTTGGCTTCGGTGGGCACGCAGTTGACTTTCACCGTCAGGCCGGGAACACTCAAGGCGACCTCCAGACCGGAGAGCGTTTCCAGCAGCAGATCCCGCCGGGCAATGGCGGCAAATTGCTGCCGGTCCAAGGTGTCCAGACTGATGTTGACCCCGTCGATACCGGCTTCCAGCAGCTGGGGCAGCTGTTGGGCCAGCAGGACCCCGTTGGTGGTCAAGGTAATTCGTTGAATGCCGGGAACAGCCCGGATGGCCGACACCAGCTTGTGAAGCTGGGGACGCACCAGGGGTTCGCCGCCGGTGAGACGAATATGGGTGATGCCCAGGGCGGCAAACTGCTCCACCAGCCGGGCGATCTGCTCATAGGTCAGGATGGCGCTGTGGGGCAGACAATCCACGCCCGATTCCGGCATACAGTAGACGCAGCGGAGGTTGCAGCGGTCCGTGACGGAAATCCGCAGATAGTGGATTTCCCGCTGAAATTGGTCCAGCATGGCGACTCCTCCTTCTAAGCCCGGTCGTAGGAGCCGGACTTGCCGCCCTCCTTATGGACCAGGTGGAGGTCTGTAATCTCCATGCCCTTGTCCAACGCCTTGCACATATCATAGATGGTCAGCAATGCGACAGAAACACCGGTGAGCGCCTCCATTTCCACGCCGGTTTTGCCCGTCAGTTTAACGGTGCAGGTGGCGCGGACGGCGCATTCCTCCTCCAAAATCGTAAAGTCGATGGCGGAATGGCTCAGCATCAGAGGATGGCACAGGGGAATCAGATCGCCGGTGCGCTTGGTGGCCATGATACCGGCCACCCGTGCCACGCCCAGCACGTCGCCCTTGGCGGCGGTGCGGCCGGTGATGGCGGCTAAAATGGGCGGCGTCAGACGGATGGTACCCTCAGCCACGGCCACCCGGACCGTGGGAGATTTTTCCGAAACGTCCACCATAACGGCGTTGCCGTCGGCATCAAAGTGATTGAAAGAGTTGTCCATGGGTCGGCCTCCTGCACAGCGGTGCACCGGAACGATGCACCATGGATGGTAAAATGATTGTATCATGACTGGGCACAATTTACAATACACATTCCGCAACGACCGTTCAGAATATGACGGTGGAACAAACCCGCATAGGCTTCAACGCACCGCGAAAACAGGCAAAAATAGACGGCACTAAAGATTTTTGTGCAGTAGCTTCGGTTGTCCCGCAGGGGCAAAAAAATGGTACCTCGCTGATTTTTGTATGGAAAAAATCAATCCCCTGTCCCGCATAGGCGCGGGACAGGGGTGCTGTCAATACATCAAATCTTTTTGAGCGCGTCCGAAGATTAGTCGACCAGCTTCTTGAACTCGTCAGCCACGAACTGGACCTTGGGGCCAATGATGACCTGAACGGAGGTCTTGCCGGGACGGATGACACCGGCGGCGCCGGAGGACTTGATCTTCTTCTCATCCACCAGCAGGCGATCCTTGACCTCCAGGCGCAGGCGGGTGATGCAGTTGTCGACAGAAGCCACGTTGGCAGCGCCGCCGACACCCTCCAGAATGATCTTTGCCATGGCAGCGTAGTCGCTGTTGCTCAGCTCGATCTTCATTTCGGCAGCGGAGTCGTCATCCTCACGACCAGGAGTCTTGAGGTCGAACTTGGTGATCATAAAGCGGAACACCACGTAGTAGATGACAAAGAAGACCAGGCCGATGGGAATCAGCAGAATGGGGTTCAGGGCAAAGGGCGCCTTGAAAGACAGGAACCAGTCAACGAAGCCGGCGCTGAACTGGAAGCCGGCGCGGATGGGCAGAGCGGCCACAACGGCAACGGAAATGCCGGTCAGCACAGCGTGGGCGAAATACAGGCCGGGGGCCAGGAACATGAAGGAGAACTCCAGGGGCTCGGTGACGCCGGTGAAGAAGGAGCAGAGAGCGGCGGACATCAGGATGCCGGCAGCGATCTTCTTGTTCTTGGTCTTGGCGGTGTGGTACATGGCGAGAGCAGCGCCGGGCAGGCCGAACATCATGACGGGGAAGAAGCCGGCCTGATACATACCGGTCTGACCCAGGACACCGCCGTCCAGGATGCCCCAGAAGCGGTTGATGTCGGAGATGTTGGCCACGTTGAACCAGAACACGCTGTTCAGAGCGTGGTGCAGGCCGACGGGGATCAGCAGACGGTTGAAGAAGCCATAGATACCGGCGCCGACGGCATCCAGGGAGATGATGGCCTCACCAAAGCCTACCAGAGCGGTGTAGACGATGGGCCATACAAAATACAGGGGGATGCAGGCGATCAGCGTCACGACAACAGTCATGATGGGAACGAACCGACGGCCGGCGAAGAAGCCAAGGAAGTCGGGCATTTCCGTCTTATAGAACTTGTTGTAGCAGCCGGCGGAGATCAGACCGCAGAGGATGCCGATGAACTGGTTGTTGATCTTGCTGAAAGCAGCGGGGACTTCTTCAGCGGGAACACCCATGATGGTGCTGACCACAGCCACACCCAGCATGGTCTGAACGGTCAGCCAGGAGATGATAGCGGCCAGACCGGCGGTACCGTGCTGATCCTTGGACATGCCGATGGCAACGCCCAGGGCGAACAGGATGGCCATGTTGTCGATGAGGATGCCGCCGGATTTGATCAGCAGCAGGGCCAGCAGGTTGTTGGCGCCCCAGCCAGAAGGGTCGATCCAGTAACCAATACCCATGAGCAGGCCGCCGATGGGCAGGCACGCTACGGGCAGCATCAGGGATTTACCGAGACGCTGTAAAAAACGCATCATAATAATATTGCTCCTCTCTCTTACATTGGGCCGTGGGCAGGGAACTGCCCGTCGGCAATGGATGGGAAACCGGTGCCTATCCCGGTCCCCCGCGAATGCTCAAAAAGAAATGGATTGGAAGCAAGCCTTAGAGATTTTCCTTGAGGAAGGATTCCATGGACGCGGCAGCGGCGTCCTCATTTTCGCCCTCACAGGTAATGGTCAGGGTATCGCCCTGTTTGGCGCCCAGCTTCATGAGGCCCATGATGCGCTTGGCGTCCACCGTCTGGTCCTTGCAGGTCAGGTTGACGGCACAGGCGCCGCAAGCACCGGCGGCCTTGGCCAGCAGTCCGGCGGGACGGGCGTGGAGACCCAGGGGGTCCTGGATGACGTGGGTAATGGTTTTCATTGGGAAACAACCTCGCTTTCAGAGATGGCTTTACGGATTTTCAGCACCTGGGCCGGGGAGACGGAGAGCTCGTCGTAGCCCATGGTCATCAACGGATTGGTCATGGTGGCGTCGGCGGCCAATTCACCGCAGATACCGCACCAGATTCCGGCAGCATGGGCGCTGTCGGCAATGCGCTGCAAGAGCCAAAGCAGGGCCGGATGCTTGGGGTCACAGTAGCGGCCCAGGGCGCTGTTTTGCCGGTCGGCGGCCAGGGTGTACTGGGTCAGGTCGTTGGTGCCGATGCTGAAGAAGTCCACCTCGTGGGCCAGGGTGTCGCTGATGATGGCGGCGGCGGGCGTCTCGATCATAACGCCCAGAGGCACTTCACCGATGGAGACGCCTTCGGCGGTCAGTTCCTCCCGGATGGTCCGGCACAGGGCCTTGACCTCCTGGACCTCCCACAGGGAAGCGATCATAGGGAACATGATGCTGACGGGACCGTGGGCGCTGGCCCGGTAGATGGCCCGCAGCTGGGTCCGGAACAGCTCCGGACGGCTCAGACACAGACGCACGCCGCGAAGGCCCAGGGCGGGATTTTCTTCGGCGTCCAGCTGGAAATAGTCGGCCTGCTTGTCGGCGCCGATGTCCAGAGTGCGGACGATGACGGGACGGCCCTGCAAGCCCTCCACCACCTGGCGGTAAGCTATGTACAGCTCCTCCTCAGTGGGATAGCTGTCGCGGCCCAGATACAGGAACTCACTGCGCAGCAAACCCACGCCTTCACCGTCGTTTTTCAGCACCAGCTCCACATCGTCGGGGCTGCCGATGTTGGTGTAGAGCTTGACCCTGCGGCCCTTGGCCGTCCGGGTCTCCTTGCCGCGGTAGGCTTCCAGCGCCGCCTTGGCGGCCTGGGCTTCGGTTTGCTTGGCAGTCATCTCCGCCAGAGTGGCCTCGTCGGGCCGGATGTAGCACTGGCCGGTGAAGCCGTCCACAATAACGGTGTCGCCCGGATGGACAGCCGACAGATCGATGTCGGCGGCTACCAGGGAGGGAATGCCCATGGTCCGGGCCAGAATGGCCGTGTGGCTGTTGGCAGAACCCTTACGGGTCACAAAGGCCAGAATCTTGTCTTTGGGCAGCTGCACCGTCTCCGAAGGCGTCAGGTCTTCGGCCAGCAGCACGCCGGGAACCTCCATGGTCATGGTGGAGGAGAAGCCACAGAGGATCTCCACCACCCGGCGGGACACGTCCCGGACGTCGGTGGCCCGGGCCTTCATGTACTCATCGTCCATGGAGGCGAACACCTCGGCAAATTCCTCGCCGGTCTCCTGGACGGCGTGGGCAGCGCTGTCGCCGCCGTCAATGCGGCCCTCAATGGCCTCCACATAATCCAAATCTTCCAGCATCATGATCTGGACATCCAGAATCATGGCGTGTTCCTGGCCCAAACGGGCGGCGGTCTCCTCCAGCAGCGTCTGGAGCTGGGCCTGGGCCTGGGCTTTGGCGTCGGTGAAACGCTGCCGCTCCTCGGCGGCGGAGCCCCAGGAAGCGGGCAGCTCCAGCTTGGCCGTCTCATGGACGAAGGCCGGTCCGATGGCAACGCCGGGAAATACCGGCAAGCCTGTTCCCTGTATCATGGTGTCCGTCCCTCCCATGCTCAGCCGTCAATGGTCAGCAGGGGATCGCCGGCAGAGACGGCGCCGAGATGGGCCTGCAAAATGGGGAAGCGGTCGGAGTTGCACAGAACGATGGGGGTGATGAGGTCATAGCCCTCGGCGGCGATGGCTTCCCGGTCAAAGGAGATCAGGGGCTGGCCCCGCTTGACGGTGTCGCCGGTCTTGGCATGGGTGGTGTAGTGCTTGCCCTTGAGCTGCACGGTCTCGAGACCCACATGAATCAGGATTTCCATGCCGTTGCTGCTGATGAGGCTGACGGCATGGCCCGTGTCGAACATCATATCCACCTTGCCGTCGCAGGGGGCCACGATCTGGCCTCCGGTGGGACGGATGGCGATGCCCTTGCCCAGAATCTCCTGGCTGAAGGTGGGGTCGTTGACCTCCTGCAGGGCGACGGCGGTACCGGTCACAGGGGCGGTGATCACGGGGTGTTCGGACTGGGGTTTGTGGAAAAGTTTGTCGAAGATACCCATTTTGGTATTACCTCATTTCGTCGGATGAATTCGATGGAGATTGATGGCCAGATATGCTTTTTGCTGCTGTGTCAGCTTCTGACCGCTGGCCTGCTCCAGGTTTTCGGTCAGGACTCCGGCCCAGTGGTATTCCAGCGGCAGGGCCGCGGCCACAGAGTCAAAAAAGGGATTGTCGGACACCGTCTCCTCGTAGTGGGAGAAGAGGCTCAGCGCCAGGAATTTCAGGTGAATGAGAAATTCATTGAAATAGATGGATGTCTCATCCAGATCAAATTCGGCGGAGGTGCGCAGGAGCTGCACCATCTCGCCCAGGGCCTGGGTCACCTGCATGGTGATGCCGAAGGAGGTGACGTACTCGGCGTTGACCAGATGCAGCGCAATGGAAGCGGCTTCGTCCTCCGGCAGCTGGACCTGAAAGCGGCGGGCGATTTCGGACACGGCATAGGAGCCTACGCCGTATTCCCGGGGATAGAACAGCCGCACCTCCGTGTGGAGGGCGTTGGTAAACGCCATGCCGTTTTTCACCCGTTCAATGGCGAAGCAGATGTGATCGCAGAGGGTGTAGCAGACGCTTTCGTTGAGGGAGTGGCCCAGAACATGACAGGCGTATGGGATCAACTCTGTGCAGAACTCCACCTGCCGCCGGGGCAGTCGGGAGAGCAGTTCCTTGAACCGCTCCAGATTGGCCTCGTCGGTGATGGAGAAGATCTTCTCCACCTGGTCCTGGCCGATGGTCTGCCCGGCTTTGCGTCCAAAGCCCAGGCCGCGGCCCATGAGAATGTGTTCCCGGCCCTGGGGGTCGAGACAGCTGACGATGTTGTTGTTGATGGTCTTCAAGATTTGGAATTCCAAAGTAGATCGCCTCCCAATCTCCCGCGGAGAAAGAAAAAAACCAGGCCCCGCCCATGGTGATCCTGAACGCAAATGCCCATGGCAATGCCTGATCATCCTTTTTGGCGAGTCCCGGTTTTGCCCGCTTGCGCGGTAACAATCCAAGCTTCTGTTCAAATATTACAAAGAAATGGAAACGTTGTCAATCGCTTTGGGAAAGGTTTCACAAATTTAGAACGAATCACAAATTAACTGTAAATAAATTGTTAAGATTGACTAAATTTGATGGTAACAATTAGGAAAAACTATATCGAAGCAATGCTTTAGCCTGTGGAATGATCGCTCCGCCTCTGACACAGGCACAAAGTCCGGGCCGCAGGAAGCGGCCCGGGCATGTTGTGCGTTTAGGAATTGGTATGAGAGTGGCAGCCGCAGCAGCTGGACTCGCTCCCGGTTTTGGAGTGACTGCAGCAGCCGGAGCAGCCGATGCATGGGGCGTGATTCTTTTTGGCCCGGTACACATAGCGTGCTGCCGCAATCAAAATGACCGCCAGTATGGCAATGATCATCACATCTGTCATAAAAATCTACCGCCTTTCATAGCTGTCTAAAATGATGCTTTGGCGCCCAGGGCGTATTCCCGTACCAGGTCCCGGTCGGCTTTTCTGCACAGGTACACGACGATGGCGGCCATAAGCAGCACGGCGATGAGGCCGGGGAGGAATGCCACGCCCATGGAACCGGTGGTGATGAGCGTACCGATCTGATAGACCAGGAACGCCACAGTGTAGCCGGTGGCCAGCTGCAATCCGATGCCGCCCCACAGCCATTTGGCGCTCTTCATTTCGGAGTTCATGGCGCCGATGGCGGCGAAGCAGGGGGGCGTGTACAGGTTGAACATCAAATAGGCCAGGGCAGCCACCTTGGTGATGGCAATGATACCGGCAATTTCCGCGCCGGAACCTTCCATCATGGCCAGTTCGTCGGTGTCAATGAGGTTCTGCAACCCCACAAAGCAGACGGCCAGGGTGCCCACCACGTTTTCCTTGGCGATGAAGCCGGTGACGGCGGCGGCGGCCAGCTGCCAGGAGAGAACGCCCACAATGGGCACCAGCAGGTAAGCGAAAGGACCGGCGATGGAAGCCAGAATGGAACGGTCAGCGGATTCTGCCACCTGGAAACTCCAGTTGAAGGTCTGCATGATATGGACCGCCGTGTTGCACAGGAGAATGATGGTAGCGGCCTTTACGATGTAGGCCCAGCCCCGGGCGCACATGGCCTTGAAGGCAAAGAGCAGGGAAGGGG
Source organism: Candidatus Avoscillospira sp. LCP25S3_F1 (assembly GCF_052117125.1). Classification (NCBI taxonomy): domain Bacteria; kingdom Bacillati; phylum Bacillota; class Clostridia; order Eubacteriales; family Oscillospiraceae; genus Candidatus Avoscillospira; species Candidatus Avoscillospira sp. LCP25S3_F1. The sequence goes on from NZ_JBQKJT010000009.1 coordinate 78,699, forward strand.
TCTTGTATTCGGGCAGTTCGATGATGAAGAAGGACTTGCGGTTCTTGTAGCCGGTGATTTTGTTGACCAGCAGCGCGCCCAGGAAGATCAGGACGATGCCGGAGCAGTACATGGTGAAGCTGACCCAACCGGCGTCATCGAAGAACGCACCGGCGAACAGGGCAATGACGGGAATTTTTGCGCCGCAGGGCATAAAGGGGGTCAACATGGCGGTGGCGCGGCGCTCGCGCTCATTGCGGATGGTGCGGCTGGCCATGACACCGGGGATGGCGCAGCCGGTGCCGATGACAAAGGGAATGACTGACTTGCCGGAGAGACCGACCTTTTTAAAGATGGGGTCCAGCACCACCGAGACGCGGGACATGTAGCCGCAGTCCTCCAGCAGGGCGATGAGGAAGTACATGATCATAACCAGGGGGAGGAAACCCACCACGGCGCCCACACCGCCGATGATACCATCGGCCAGCAGGGCTGTCAGCAAGGGATTGGCGTCGGCCAGCAGTTCACTGACGTGGCCCTGGAAGGAGTTGATCCGGCCCACCAGGGTGTCGGCGATCCAGGGGCCAACCCAGGTCTGGGAAATCTGGAACACCAGGAACATGACCAGCGCAAAAATGGGGATGCCCAGCCAGCGGTTGGTGAGGATATTGTCGAGTTTGTCCTGGGAGTTTTTCTGCCGGGTCAGGACCTTGCGGGTCTCCACGTCCTTGACAATGCCGTTGACAAAGGCAAAGCGTTGGCGGTCCGCCTGCTCCACGGCGTGCTTGTCGGTCAAATCCACATTCCCCTGGGAATAGGGCGCTTTCTGCTTTTTTCCGGCCAGGGAGGCGGCCACGGTCACCAGGTCGAGAAGACCGTCGGCGGTGGTGGAAACGGTTTCCACCACAGGGCAGCCCAGCTGCTGAGACAGCTTTTCCACATCGATTTTCGTTCCCTTTTTGCTGTTGATGTCGCTTTTGTTGAGGGCCACCACCAAGGGGATGCCCAGCTCCAGCAGCTGGGTGGTGAAGAACAGACTGCGGCTCAGATTGGTGGCGTCCACAATGTTGATGATGGCGTCGGGATGCTCATTCTTGACATAGCTGCTGGTGATGCTCTCTTCCGAGGTGAAGGGAGACATGGAATACGCGCCGGGCAAGTCCACGGCAAGGAGTTCCTGACCGCTTCGGCGGTACTGGGATTTGATGGGGCTTTCCTTTTTGTCCACGGTGACGCCGGCCCAGTTGCCCACCTTTTCGTTGCGCCCAGTCAGGGCGTTGTACATGGTGGTCTTGCCGCTGTTGGGGTTGCCTGCCAATGCAATTCTCATAGACAATTCCTCTTTTCTGCTGGTATTTGATAGGGGGAACGGTTTATAGTTAACCGCCGCTAACTTTAGTGGTGTTTTTTTGGCGCCGCCCGCAGACGGCACCGAAGAAAAAACAGTTATTGGACTTCAATGGCCGACGCCAGATCCCGGTCAATGGTGTACCGGCCGTCCTTGATGGAGATGACACAGCCGCCTTTCAGATGCGAGATGACGGTGACGGGTTCGCCGCTATAGCAGCCCAGGGAGAAGAGAAAGGCATCCAGTTCAGGATCGTCGGTGACAATCTGCCGGACAATATACTCCTGTCCCTCTGCGGCACGGGTCAAATTCATAGGAAACACCGCCTTTCGTTTGGTTAGTGTTCATTAACTGTGAGTTATGGTACCATAACCGGTGTGTGGTGTCAATAGGGCGGCGAAAAAAAGTTTGATTCAACTAACTCAAAAAATATTGTCACCTTTTGCCGTCTTTGTCCATCTATAGAACAGAGACAACGAAGATTGGATGGAAGAACCGGATGGCATTCAGCAGTTTGGAATTTGTATTTCTGTTTTTACCGGCCATGCTGGCCGCCTATTATATCACGCCAGCCAAAGTCCGGGGCGTGACGATGCTCCTGGGCAGCTTGTGTTTCTACTGGTGGGGGGTGCGGAGCAACCCATGGATGATGGGCCTGCTGCTGGGATTGTTGGCCTGGACGTATGGAGCCGCTGTGATCATGGCCTGGCATAGGGCCTGGGCCGGAACGCTCCTGGCCCTCTCCTGGATGGTTCTGTTTGGAACGCTGCTCTTCTTTAAATATATGGGCCTGTTTACGGAATCGCCTCTGCCGCTGCCCTTGGGCATCAGCTTCTATACCTTTACCATGGCGGCGTATCTGGCGGACGTGGCCAGAAGAAAAGGCCCCGCCGACTGGAACCCTCTGCGGGTTGCCAACGGCATTCTGCTGTTTCCCAAACTGCTGTCAGGTCCCATCACGCCTCTGACGGCGGTCCGGCGGCCTTGCTGCCGCATGAGCAACTTCAACCTGGGACTGCGGGAGTTTATCTGGGGTCTGGGCCTGAAATTGCTGCTGGCGGATCAGTTGGGCGGCCTGTGGCGGCAGTTGGGCAATATCGGCTATGAAAGTGTATCGGCTCCGCTGGCCTGGCTGGGTCTGGCGGCGTTTTCTCTACAGCTGTACTTCGATTTCTACGGCTATTCCAAGATGGCTGTGGGCGTGGGCCATATGCTGGGCTATCATTTGCCGGAGAATTTCGACCACCCCTACGCGGCCCGGACCATGACCGATTTTTGGAGACGATGGCACATCACACTGGGCGCCTGGTTCCGGGAGTATATCTATATTCCACTGGGCGGCAGCCGGTGCGGCAATAGGCAGCTTACCCGGAATCTGCTCATCGTCTGGCTTTGCACAGCTCTGTGGCACGGCTCCACAATCAACTATCTCCTTTGGGGCCTGTCGCTGTTCGGGCTGATTGTGCTGGAAAAACGCTGGACCGGCGCATTTCTGCGGCGCCACGGCATTTTGTGCCGGTTCTATCTGATTCCGGCCTGTCTGCTGACCTGGATGCTGTTTGCCATTCCAAATCTGCACCAGCTGTGGACCTTTGCCGGACGGCTTTTGACGGAATATTCCTGGAGCGCCCCGGATTTCCAGCGGCATCTGCAACAGTACGGCGGGTATCTGCTGGTGGGCAGTTTGCTGGCGACGCCCTATCCCGAGCGCCTGTGGCGGCGGCTTCAGCGAACGGCCTTCGGAACGGTTGTGCTGGTGATCGCTTTCTGGGCGGCAGCCTATGTCATGGCGGCGGGCCAGAACGATCCATTCCTCTATTTCAGCTTTTAGGAGGTGCCCATTTTGCGTACAAGACACCCTTTAACGCTGTTGGCTGTGCTGCTGGTCTCCTCGGCGATGATGGCCGCCATCGGCATGGCGATCCGCTGCACCGTTGGCAGAGAGGTGCGGCAGCTGCAATCCGGCCCGGCGGTGGCCGTGCCGCTGATGGTCCTGGCGGACCCGACGCTGCTGCGCGTACCAAAGGTGACGCCGCCGGTGAACGACACGGAAACATTAGCCAAACCCAAGGAGACGCCGTCAGGCAGCCGCATTCCATCCATCGCCCCGACGCCGGAGGTGCACACTGATGCAGACCAGTTGGAAGTCCAGACAGAAGAACCGCCGGCGGTCACCTTCGGCCCTGTGGAGGACAGTTATTTTGACGATGTACTGTTCATTGGGGATTCCCGCACCGTGGGTCTGAGTCAGTATGGCCGCCTGGGGCAGGCCGATTACTTTGCCGACGTGGGGCTGACGGTGTTCAACCTGTGGGACAAGGCCCTGTCGGATACAAATTTGGAACAGCAGACATTGGAGACCTTACTTTCCAACCGGTCGTATGGTAAGATATATGTAATGTTGGGCATCAATGAGCTGGGCTATCCCATGGACAGTCTGTTGCGCCAATATCAATCCACCGTGTCCACCATCCAAAAGTTACAGCCCCAGGCAGACCTGCTGCTGTGCGCCAATCTGCATGTGACCCGGACGGCGTCGGCGGGGACTTCCTGGCTGACCATGGAGAATCTGTGCCGCCTGGAGGCGGAGATCAAAGCCATGACAGATGGGGAGCACAGCTTCTATCTGGATGCCAACCCGGTATTTTGCGACGCGGAGGGCTATTTAAAAGACGACATGACCGGCGACGGGGTCCACCCTTACGCCGCCGGGTATACGCTCTGGGCCGACTGGCTCCGGGAGCACGGAATCATCAGAAATGAGGAAACAACTGTTGGAGGAGATCAAGTGGTTCACAGCCCAGGTGCAGGCCTGTGAACCGGCCATGTACCGACTGGCCATGAGCATTCTGAGCAACGGCGACGACGCTGCCGACGCCGCCCAGGAAACCATCTGCATCGCCTATGAAAAGCTCCATACCCTGCGGCGGCGGGACCGGTTCAAACCGTGGATTCTGCGCATTCTGACCAATGAGTGTTACACCATCCTGCGACAGCGGCAGCGTTTTTTGGAGTCCGACGCCTTGCCGGAGCCGGAGGCCCCGGTCCTCAGTGAGGAGCATCAGGATTTGTGGCAGGCGGTCTGCGACCTCAGCGAGCAGCTGCGGTCCGTGGTGGTGCTGTATTATTATGAGGGATTTTCGGCCCGGGAAATCGGGTCCATCCTGCGCATATCGGAAGCCAATGTGAAAACGAGACTGTCCCGGGCGCGCAAGCGCCTGCGGGAACTGTTGGAGGGATGAATATGGGATTTGACGAGGAACTGAAACGGCGTGCCGAAGCCGAAGGCGACGGCGTGCCGGAGGGATTTTCCCGCCGGGTCCGGGAGACGCTGGACAATCTGCCGTCCAGGCCGTCCCACCGCGGTACTTGGCGGCATCTGCTGGGAGCGGGTCTGGCGGCGGCGGTGGCCGTGACGGTGGCCCTGCCCAACACCAGCGCCGCCATGGCCGAGACGCTGGGCGCGCTGCCGGTGGTGGGCGAACTGTTCCAGGCCGTGACCTTCCGCACCTATTCAGTGGAGGAGGGCAAGAATCATGTGTCCATCGACGTGCCGCAGATTCTCGATGAGACCGACAGCGCGGGAGCGGAAGCCATTAACGATCAGGTGGAGACGTACACCGACCAGCTCATCGCCGAATTTGAAAGCCAGGCCCAGGCCGACGGCTATTTCAATCTGGATGTGACCTGGGCGGTGGTGACCAATACGGAGCATTGGTTTACCCTGCGGATTTCCACCGACTGCGTCATGGCCTCCGGCAATCATCAGGAGCAGCACTACCACATTGACGTGGCCACGGGAGAGCAGAAGACGCTGTCGGACCTGTTCCCGTCGGATTACGACTATGTGACCGCCATCAGCGATGAATTAAAAGTGCAGATGGCCCAGCGCATGGCGGACAATCCCGGCGAATCCTACTGGCTGGAGGGCGTCAATGAACTGGGGACGTGGTATTTTGACGCCATCGACCCGGAACAGGATTTTTACTTCAACGGGGACGGGAAGATTGTCATTCCCTTTGACAAGTACGAGGTGGGCCCCGGTACCACCGGCAGCCCGGAGTTTACCCTGGAGAACCCGGACCTGTACGAACACCTGCTGTACCGGCCATAAAGGCGACACCGCATTTTAAACCTGTGGCACTGTTTAAAAAAATTTTTTTAAAACAGTGAACGGTTTTGCTGCCCTCCGTCGTATTTAAGGTGAAACCACAAAAAAACAACGGAGGGATTTTTTATGAAACGAATGATCACTATGTTTTTTGCAGTCCTGATGGTGGCCGGATTGGCGACCACCGCTATGGCTCGGGGTGGCCACGCTCGAGGCGGCAATTATGTGGATGCCAACGGCGACGGAGTCTGCGATTACTACGGCACCGGTGTAAGCCGGTACCATGTGGACGCCAACGGTGACGGTGTGTGCGACTATTATGGCACCGGTGTTGGTCACTACTATGTGGATGCCGATGGCGACGGTGTGTGCGACAACTACGGCACGGGTACCGGTCGGTACTATGTGGATGCCAACGGTGACGGTGTCTGTGACAATTACGGCACTGGTGCCGGCTGCCACCGGGGAGGCTGCTGGGCATAAGGTAAAACGGGGAAAGAGGCGGTTCCATGGAACGGGAACAGGCCGTGCAGGCGGCGGTGGAGCGGTATGGCTCCACAGTTCGACGGCTCTGCATGGTGTATTTGAAAAATGAGGCGGACACAGAGGACATTTTCCAGACGGTCTTCCTCCAATACTTCCTCCATGGGACCGGTCTTTCCAACGGGGAGCAGGAGCGGGCGTGGATTATCCGCGTCACCATCAATGCCTGCAAAGATCTGCTGAAAAGCGCCTTTCGGCGGCGGACCGTGCCACTGGAGACGGCTTTGAATGAGGCCGCCGTCTACGACCCCCAGCACCGAGAGGTGCTGGAGGCCGTTCTGTCGTTGCCGTCCAAGTACCGGGAGGTGGTGTACCTCCACTACTACGAGGGCTACACGGCGGCGGAGATGGGGACGATTTTACACAAGAATGAAAACTCCGTCTATACGCTGCTGCGCCGTGCCAGGGAGCAGTTGAAACGGAAGCTGGAAGGGGAGGAGGACGGCCATGGATGAGCGTATGATATTTGAAGCGTTCGACGCAGTTCAGGCCGACGAGGCGCTGAAAGCCCGGACTGTGGCTGCTGTCACGCAAGAGCTGTCGGCCCGCCGCAGGACCGCCCATCCGGTGCGCCGCTGGGCGGCGGCAGCGACCTGTGCCCTGGTGATTCTGGGAGGCCTGGGAGGCTACCAGGTTTACGCCACTCCCACGGCCACGGTGCGCATTGATCTGCCGGAGACGGTGGAGTTGGAGGTCAACCGGTTCGGCCGGGTGGTTTCCGCCACGGGTACGGAAGCAGACATTTACCATCAGACCTATGATGAGGCGCTGACCGCCATCTTTGCGGAGTGTCCCATGGAAAACGTGGCAGTTGCCGTGGACGGCGATCCGGGACAGTGCGCCGCCATTTCCGATGCGGTGGAGCGCTGTTCCGGCGGTAAGGCCTACTGCCACGGATGGGGCAATGCGGCGGACGACGGCAGCAGCGCCGATGGGACCTACGACGATAGCGGGACCACAGGGGGCCACAACAACGGCCACAATGGAGGCGGCCAGCAGCACCGCCACGGGCAGGACTGGTGATGCCTTGCATCTTCGGCGGAGCTGTGGTATACTATAAAAAACAAATCGTGCATACACATATAATCCTGCTGATCTGGCGCGGGAGTCTCTACAAAGCCGCCCAAGGCTTTCCTATGTGTGTCCGACAGGGTAGAAGTATGCCTGTCGGGCGCACATTTTGTTTTTCATCAAAAAGGAGGGCTACACAATGATCCTGCGAGGAACCATCGTAACGACTACAGAACTGGGAAAACTGACCTGTCTGCCCGGAGGCTGCCTGCGGCTGGATGAACAGGGCGCCGTTTTGGACTGTCTGCCGGAATTGCCCGGGGGCAAGGAGCCGGTGACGGATTATGGAGACCGGCTGATTCTGCAATCCTTCTCCGACCTGCATCTCCATGGTCCCCAGTTTCCCCAGGTGGGCATGGGCATGGATTTGCCCTTGCTGGACTGGCTCAACACCTATACATTCCCACTGGAAGCACAGTTTGCGGACCTGAAATACGCCCGGTCGGTCTATGAGCGACTGGCAAAGGCGCTGATTGACGGGGGTACCACCCGGGTGGCCATGTTTTCCTCGCTCCATACAGACGCCACGCTGGTGCTGATGGAGGAGCTGGAACGGGCCGGTGTCACGGGCTATGTGGGCAAGGTCAACATGGACCGCAACGGCGGTGTCAACCTCCAGGAGACAACAGAGGAATCAAAGCGGGAAACGCTGCGGTGGCTGGATGGCTGCCAACAATTCCAGCATATCCGGCCCATTTTGACGCCTCGCTTTACGCCGTCCTGCACCGATGCGCTGATGGCGTGGCTGGGCGGACTGGCTCGGGAGCGGGGCCTGCCGGTCCAGTCCCACCTGAGCGAAAACGACGCGGAAATCGCCTGGGTCCGGGAGCTGCACCCCGATTGCGCCCAGTATTGGGAGACATACCACAAGTACGGCCTGTGGGGTCCCCGAACGCTGATGGCGCACTGTGTCCACAGCGACCGCCGGGAGCGGACGGCCATGCGGGACCACGGCGTGACGGTGGTCCACTGTGCCGATTCCAATTTGAACCTGTGCAGCGGCACAGCTCCGGTGCGCCAGCTGCTGCAAGAGGGCGTGAGCGTGGCCCTGGGTTCGGATATCGCCGGCGGCGCACAGCTGTTTATGCCCCAGGTCATTACAGCCTCCATCCGGGCCTCCAAAATCCGGGCGATGACCCATGGCGACGCGCCCCTGTCGGCGGCGGAAGGATATTATCTGGGGACCACGGCGGGACAGCAGTTCTTCGGCGCGGCCCCCGGCTTCGGTGTGGGAGAAAAACTCCACGCTGTGGTGGTGGATGACAGCCGCTTTGCTATGGACCCGAAGCGGACGCCGGAGGAACGGCTGGAGCGGGCGTTATATCAGATGGAACCGGCGGATATTGTGGCCGTCTGGTCCGACGGCAGAAAAGTCAAATAACCGGAATACAAACGTAAAGTTTTATTCGGTTTTGAAAAAATCGTAAATGGCCAGCAAAATCCCCGTGCCGCCCACAGGGTGAAATTTTCCATCGATTCAAGCGCCATCCACAGATGGTGCAATTCCAGACCAAAGGACAAGGCCCCCGGCGCCACCCCATGATGGGGTGGACGCCGGGGGCCGTTTGTGTGTCTGCAATCATTCAAAGGTATAGCGGATACCGAAGCGCCGCAACAGCAGGTCCGACAACGCCTGTTTGTTGTCTGCATGAATTTCCGTCACCGCATCGCCGTCCCGCTCCGTCAGCGTATTATCTGTCAGGGCCAGAGAGCCGGTTCTGGTCCGCAAGTTGATAATGCGGTGCTGGGCAAAGAGGGAATCGGGATGGCGGGCACAGTAGAAGCTGTAGGGGACGAAATAGCTGGCAGGCTGCCGCTGATCGGGAAATTCAAAGACCCGCTCGGCCACACCCTGACTGGTAAGACGGCTGACGGCGTACCAGCCGCTGCCCAGGGATTCTCCCCAGAAGGTTTCGCCGTTTTTCTCCCGCCGCCCGTCCAGGGGTACGGCGAAGGAGGGCTGCGGACCGCCGTAGCCCACGTCGCAGTAATACCGCTGTCCGTCCAGCTGCACCAGGACGCCCCGGTGGAGCATGGGCGGAATGAAATCCTTACCACGGACAATGCGGCATGTCACCGACCAGGCATCAAAGCCCAGCGTCTGCAACAGCGCTTCCAGAAGAGCGTTGAGTTCGAAGCAGAAGCCGCCGCGGCCCTGTACGATGATTTTGTCAAACATGGCCGGAATTTCCAGAGACGGCTCCTGATGCTCCTCAAAGCACTGGAGATTCTCAAAGGGAATCCGGCACTGATGGGACAACAGAACCTGATCCAGGGTTTCCAGGCACACCGGCAGGGGAGCGGTCAGGCCCAGACGGTCCAGATAGGCGTTGACATCGGGGATAGGGGCGTACAGGGCTTCGTACATAATAGCGGTTCCTTCTTTCTTTCAATCCGATTCCGTGACTGTTTCCAAAGTGGCTTCATACAGGGCGTTTTTGGCAAGCCCCAGGGCCTTGGCCGCCTGCTTGACCGCGTCTTTGTGGCGCATACCCTCGGCCATGAGCTGTCGGACCCGCTCCACCCCCATGTCCACGGTGACCTCTGGTTCGGCGGGGACTGTCGCGCCCTCCAGCACCAGAACGTACTCGCCCCGAGGCGGCTGGGTCTCATAATAGGCCATGGCCTCCCCCAAAGTCATGCGCAGGATTTCCTCGTGGAGCTTGGACAGCTCCCGGCACAGGGAAATGCGCCGGTCGGGGCCGAAGCAGTCCGCCAGATCTGCCAGCGTCTGGCACAGCTTGTGGGGCGCTTCATAGAACACCATGGTCCGCGTCTCGCCCCGCAGCTGTTCCAGATGGCTGCGGCGGCTTTTTTTGTTGGTGGAGAGGAACCCTTCAAAGGTAAACCGGCCGGTGGGCAGTCCCGAAACGGCCAGGGCCGTGATGACGGCGCAGGGGCCGGGGATAGCGCAGACGGTGATACCCGCCTGGGCGCAGAGGGCCACCAAATCCTCGCCGGGGTCGGAGATGGCAGGGGTACCGGCATCGGTGACAAGGGCGCAGGTTTCGCCTGCCAGAAGCCGTTGGACAATGCGGGGGCCGCTCTCGGCCCAGTTGTGCTCAAAATAGCTGACCAGGGGCTTTTTCAAGCCCAGATGGTTCAGCAGCTTTAAAGACACCCGGGTGTCCTCGGCGGCGATGAAATCGGCTTGGGACAGGGTTTCCCGAATGCGGTCGGACAGGTCTCCCAGGTTGCCGATGGGCGTGGGGACCAGATATAACATACCGGACATGGTACAGTTCTCCTTTGCAGGTCACAGATGGTAAATGGCGGCGCAGTCGGCAGTGGGGGAGCCGTCGTCCCGGTACAGGACCAGTTCCGGCTCCCAGCGGAGTCCCGGTTTGCCGCCGGATAACGCTTCCACCAGAACGACGCTGACGGGACTGCCGGAACGGTGGCGCACCAGCTGCATACGCTTCGGTTCCAGTTTGGCGCTCCGCAGCGCGCAGAACAGATCACAGAGGGCTTCGGGCCGGTACACCAGGGAAAAGCGGCCGCCGGTGGACAAGAGCCAGGCGGCGGCTTGAGACAGGTCCTCCGCCGTACAGTGGCCCTGGGACCGGGCGGCGGCTTTGGCAGTCTCCGGCGCGGTCCGGGACCCGGCGGGGAAATAGGGGGGATTGGATACCACAGCGGTAAAACCGTTGGCGGGCAGCAGATTCCGGATGTCCCGCAGATCGCCATGGCGCACGGTCATGCGCGCCTGTAATCCGTTGCGGGCAATGTTTCGGGCCGTCAGGTCCACAGCGGTCTCCTGCAACTCCAAACCGGTCACGGCGCAGTCGTCCCGTTTGCCGCAGAGCAGCAGACCCAGCGTGCCGCCGCCGCAGCCCAGGTCGCAGACCCGCTCCCGCCGTCCCAGGCGTACGAAGTGGGCCAGGGCCATGGAGTCGGTGGTCAGGGGAAAAACAGCGTCGGCAGTTTCCATGGTGATACCGCCCCACAGAGTTTCCGCCATGACCATCCCTCCTGTGTCAGAATAGATATAGTGTACCATACGGCGGCACAAATGCAAAGGTATAAAATTCCTCCCATAGGGAAAACTCTCCATGGATTATGAAGGAAGCAGGTGCAGCCTTATGAGAGTAGTCGATCAATTTTGTGTCAATCTGGTGGAAAAGGCCGCCACCATGGAACCGGTCATCGGCCGGGAACGGGAAATCGAAACCGTATTGCAAATCCTCTGCCGCAAGCAGAAGAACAACCCGGCCCTCATCGGTGAGCCCGGCGTGGGCAAGACGGCCATTGTGGAGGGACTGGCCCAGCGTCTGGCCCTGGGACAGGTGCCGGAGATTCTGCGGGGCAAGCGGCTCATGTCGCTGGATATGGCCAGCATCATTGCCGGTACCAAATACCGGGGCGAGTTTGAAGAGCGCATCCGGGATTTGATCGCTGAAATGCGCCGGGTGGGCAATGTGATTCTCTTTATTGATGAACTCCATACCATCGTGGGGGCCGGCGCCGCCGAAGGGGCCATTGACGCCTCCAATCTGTTGAAGCCCGCCTTGGGCCGCGGGGAGATTCAGGTCATCGGCGCCACTACACTGGAGGAGTACCGCAAACACATCGAGAAGGATGCGGCACTGGACCGGCGGTTCCGGCAGGTGCCGGTGCCGGAACCCACCAGGGAGGAGGCCCGGCAGATTCTCCAGGGCCTGCGGCCGGGCCTGGAGAAGCACCACCGCATTGAGATCACCGATGAAGCCATCGCTGCGGCGGTGGACCTGTCGTGCCGGTATCTGACCGAGCGATTTCTGCCGGACAAGGCCGTGGACCTGTTGGACGAGGCGGCGGCGCGGACGAAGCTCCTGGGGCACCGGCGGCCGGACCCGTCTGTGATGGCCGAACGGCAGATCAGCAAGGAGCTGGACGCCGCCATCCGGGAGAAACGGTTCGAGCGGGCGGCGGAGCTGCGGGACCGGCTTCAGGCCATTGTCCGGCCCTTGCAGGCGTTGACCCGGCCCCGGCGGGTCACGGCGGAGGATCTGGCGGAAACCGTATCGGCCCGAACCGGCATTCCCCTGGGACAGATCAGCGGCGGAGAGCGCCAACGGCTCCTGATGCTGGAAACGACGCTGAAGGAGCGGGTCGTGGGGCAGGACCAGGCGGTGGAATCCGTGGCCCGTGCCATCCGGCGGGGCCGGGCGGGTCTTGCCGACCAGCGGCGGCCCCTGGCGTCGCTGCTGTTCATGGGTCCCACCGGCGTGGGCAAGACGGAATTGTGCAAGGCGTTGGCAGCGGCGGTTTACGGCAGCAGCGACGCCATGATCCGCCTGGATATGAGCGAGTATATGGAGAAGCACAGCGTCTCCCGCCTGGTGGGCGCGCCTCCCGGATATGTAGGCCACGGGGAGGGCGGCGAACTGACGGAGAAGGTCCGCCGGAAGCCCTATGCCCTGATCCTGCTGGACGAGTTGGAAAAGGCCCATCGGGATGTGTGCAACATTCTGCTGCAAATCATGGAGGACGGCGTGTTGACGGACACCCTGGGCCGGACGGTGGACTTTAAAAACACCACCATCGTCATGACCTCCAACCTGGGCGGTGAGGAACAGCACCGGGGCGGTCTGGGATTTCAGCCGTCCAGCCGGGAGGAGCGGGTGCAGAACTGTCTCCGGGCCCACTTTCCGGCGGAGTTTTTGGGCCGTATCGACTGTGTGGCGCAGTTCCGGCCCCTGGATGAAACAGCCCTGACGGGCATTGCGGAAAAACTCCTGGAGGACACGGCCAGCCGGGCTCGTGCCCGCGGTACCCAGGTGCGTCTGGCCAACGGCGCGGCGGCCTGCCTGGCCCGCGGCTGTCTGGGCCGGGAGGGAGGAGCCCGCGCCCTGCGCCACGCCATCCAGCGACAGGTGGAGGACCCGCTGGCGGACCTGCTGCTGCGGGAGGGCAGCCGGGCGGTGGAGGTGGCCCCCGACGGCGACCGGGCCTTGCAGGTAGTCCCGACCCGTTGACTTTTTTCGGTGGAACGCGGTGGTAAACGCCACCGCGTTCCACTTTGCTCCATAATCGAACATATGTTCAAAAATTGGAAAATATCGAAAAAAACGACCCAAAATCCCAAATTTTTCATCACAAAAATTCTGTATGGGGATTGCAAAATGTGTTTTAGCGCTGTATATTATAGTTGAGTGGAGCAAAGTGGAAGAAAAATGATAAAGATAGGAAGAAGTGTGGAGGAGGTGGAACGATGTTCGGCAAGTACAAGCACGCGGTGGACCCCAAAGGCCGATTGTTCGTTCCAGCCAAGCTCCGGGAGGAGCTTGGCGACGCCTTCTATGTGACACTGGGACTGGATCACTGTCTGTCGGTGTACACCGAGGAGGGGTGGCAGGCCATTGTGGACCGTTATAACGCCCTGCCCATTTCCCAGTCCCGCAAGATGCGCTTTCTCTTTGCCAATGCGGCCAAGTGCGAACCGGACAAGCAGGGCCGGTTCTCCCTGCCCGCCGAGCTGCGGCAGTATGCCGGACTGGGACAGGACGTGACATTTATCGGCCAGGGCGGCCACGCGGAGATTTGGGATTCTGCCGCCTATGAAGCCCTGGAGCAGGAGACGCTGACGCCGGAGAATCTGGCGGCAGCCATGGAGGAGCTTGGATTCTGATATGGAATTTCATCATATTTCCGTTTTGCTGGACGAATGCATTGACGCGCTGCACATCCGGCCCGACGGCATCTATCTGGACGGAACCCTGGGCGGTGCGGGCCATTCCAGTCAAATCGCCCAGCGGCTGACCACGGGCCGGCTCATCAGCGTGGATCGAGACCCGGTGGCCTTGCAGGTGGCCCGGGAGCGGCTGGCCCCCTGGATGGATCGGGTGACGCTGGTCCATAGCAACTTCCGGGAAATCGACCGCATCCTGGACGATCTGCACATCGACAAGGTGGATGGGATGCTGTTTGACCTGGGGGTGTCTTCGCCCCAGCTGGATGACGGCGCGCGGGGCTTTTCCTATATGGCCGACGCGCCGCTGGATATGCGCATGGACGGCGGCGACAGCCTGACGGCCTGGGAAGTGGTCAACCACTGGCCGCGGGAGGAACTGCGGCGGATTCTCTTTGAGTACGGTGAAGAACGCTACGCGCCCCTGATTGCCGCAGCCATCGAGCGGCGGCGGGGAGAAAAACCCATCGATACCACGTTGGAGCTGGTGGACGTCATCAAAAGCGCCATGCCGGGCCAGGCGCTGCGGGAAAAGCAGCACCCGGCCAAGCGCAGCTTTCAGGCCATTCGCATCGCCGTCAACGACGAATTGAACGCCGTGGGCGACATGATGCAGGCGGCCATCCCCCGGTTGAATCCCGGCGGACGGCTGGCGGTGATCACGTTCCACTCCCTGGAGGACCGGATTGTGAAGAACGCCATGGCGGCGGCGGCCAAGGGCTGTACCTGCCCGCCGGATTTCCCGGTGTGCGTCTGCGGCCATACGCCCCAGGTGCGGGTGGTGACCCGCAAACCCATCGTCTCCGGCGCGGAAGAGCTGGAGCGCAATCCACGGGCCCGCAGCGCAAAGCTCCGGGTGGCGGAAAAACTGTAATCTATAATAGAAAGGAATGGATGTCAAATGGCGCAGAAGCGAATCGACAGACAACAGGCATTTCGGACCAACGGCGCGGCAGCCTATGACGTCCATGCCTATGAGACGGCGCTTCCCAAGCGGAAGCCAACCCAGCTGCCGGAGGAACGGCAAGCTCCCGGCAGAGTCCGACAAAAGGTGGTTCGGGCCCGGCTGCCGGTGATGCCCGGCGTGGTCCTGGGCTTCCTGGCCATCTCTGTGATGGTGGCCCTGGTGATTTTCACCCAGGCGGATCTGTATGAGGCCACCTCCCAGGCCAGCGCCCTCACTACACAGCTGGCAGAAGTGGCCCACGACAATGAGATGCTCCAGACGGAGTATGAGAGCAAAATCGACATGGACGCCATTGAGAAACGGGCCATGGAGCTGGGCATGGTCCAGCCATCGGCCAATCAGACGGTGTATCTGGACCTGACCGGCACCGACCGGGGAGAGGTATTGCAGCAGGACAGCGGCAGTGACACCTCGTTCTTCCAGAAACTGGTGGACGGTGTGGCGCGATTGGTGGCATATCTCCAGTAACCGCCATCATATAAGTATGGTGCGGGACGCCGTTGGGCGACGCATCAGATCAGAGGAACACGGACGGCGGAGCTTTCCGTCCGTCCGTGTTTGAGCATTCGGAACAGAAAGGCACGGAGCAACATGGCAGACAAAAACCGCAAGTGGAAGCAGACCCATCAGAACCCCGGACAGCGGGCCAGCCAGGGGGTTTTGCGCCGGACCATGGGAATCACCCTTTTGGTGGCGTTGGCGTTTGTGCCCCTGATCTGGACGCTGTTTCAGCTGATGATTCTGGATCATGACAAGTATGAGCAGATGGCCATTGCCAACCAGACCCGCAGCACCTCCCTGTCTGCGGAACGGGGTGTGATCTACGACCGCAATATGAACATTTTGGCCAAGTCGGTGACGGTGGAGAACGTCTTTATCGACCCCAACCAGATCGCTACGGAGCAGCAGAACCTGAACCTCATTGCGTCGGGTCTGGCGGAGATTCTGGATGTGGAGGAGAGCTTTGTCTATGAACAGGCTGCCGACACCAAAATGCGGTATAAGATCATTCGCCGAAAAATTGACGCGGACCTGGCTCAAGAGGTCCGGAACTTTATCAACGAAAACAAGGTCAAAGGCATCTACCTGGAGCCGGACACCAAACGGTCCTACCCCTACGGTACCCTGTGTGCCCAGGTTTTAGGCTTTACCCGGCAGGATAACGTGGGAGCCAACGGCCTGGAGGCCTACTACGACAACTATCTGCAAGGCACCGCCGGTGAGATCATTACCACCAAGGGCAATCTGGGTACGGAGATGCTCTATAACTATGAAAAGTATTATGATGCCGCCGATGGAAACAGTTTGGTCTTGACCATCGATGCCACGGTGCAGTATTATCTTGAGAAGAACCTGCAAACGGCCATTGAAAAGTATGATGTGCTCAACGGTGCGTTCGGTATCGTGGCCGACGTCAACACCGGCGAGATTTTGGGCATGGCCACCATGGGTACATACGATCCCAATGACTACCAGAAAATCTACGACGAGAAGACGGCGGCGGAGCTCAATGATCTGTATCAGGCTGCCCAGGGATATCGCAAAGAGAGCCCGGAATATGAAGCGGCCATGAATGCCTATTTGGATGCCGTGGAAGCCGCACAGCTGGCCCAGTGGCGAAACCGGGCGGTATCCGACGGCTATGAGCCCGGCTCCACCTTCAAACTCATTACACTGGCTTCGGCCCTGGAGGAAGGGGCCGTCACCCTGGACGATACCTTCTACTGCGACGGCGCCCATGATTTTGCAGGCCGTGAACAGACGCTGCACTGCTGGAAGGATGAGGGCCACGGCACCCAGACTACCAGTCAGGCATTGGAAAATTCTTGTAATATTGCGTTTGCCAATATCGGTCTTGCATTGGGCGGCACAAACCTTTATGATTATGTAAGAGACTTCGGTCTGCTCAGCAAGACGGGCATTGATCTGCCCGGCGAGGCTTCGGGATACTTCTATGGCCGCGACGAGTTGGAATCCACCGTGGCGGGCGGCATCAGTAATACCATTTCCGCCTCCTTCGGCCAGACCTTCAAGGTCACTCCCATTCAGCTGGTGCGGGCCATTTCCGCCGTGGTCAACGGCGGCTATGTGCTGGAGCCCTATGTGGTCAGCGAGGTTCTGGACGATGAGGGCAATCTGGTCGAGAAGAACGAGCGGACCGTCATTCGTCAGGTTATCAGCGAGGAGACCTCCAAGACCATGTGCCAGCTCATGGGCAACGTGGTGGAAATCGGCACGGCGCAGAATGCCCAGGTGGCCGGTTACAGCATTGGCGGCAAGACCGGCACCTCGGAAAAGATCGACGTCTTTGACGAAAACGGCAAACCCGTCGAGGATAAGATCGTGTCGTTCGTGGGTGTGGGTCCCATCGACGATCCCCAATATGTGGTCCTGGTGGCACTGGATACGCCTTCCACCGCCACGGGCCTCTATATCTCCGGCGGCATCATGGCTGCCCCCACGGTCCGCGACGTGTTCACCGATATTCTGCCCTATCTGGGCGTGGAGCCCAACTATAACGACGACGACATTGAGAGAATCGCCGTCACCGTACCCAATGTGCGCAATATGACCGAGAGTGATGCTGCCGAGACCCTGAAAAAGCGGAGTCTGACCTACCGCACCGTGGGCGACGGCAACACGGTTACCGACATGATTCCCGCCGCCGGATCCGAGGTACCCGGTGCTTCGGAGGTTATCCTCTACATGGGCGAGGAGAAGCCGACGGACCTGGTGACGGTACCCGACTTCACGGGCCTTACCGTGGCCCAGGCCAACGATACAGCGGCCTACCGGGGATTGTATATTCTGGCCAAGGGTACCGACCAGAACAACAACGCCGTCAGCGTCACCTATCAGGATGTGGAGGCCGGCACGGAAGTACCGCGCGGCACCACCATCACCGTGGAATTCACCAACCACAGCGCACAGGATTAGTGCCGGAGCCGTGGCTTCGGCGGAAAAGGAGAGACTTCCATGAAACTGTCACAAGTGCTTGCCGGACTGGAACCGCTGTCGGCCCATGCCGACGGGGATCTGGAGATCAGCGGCGTCAGCTACGACTCCCGCACCACCCGGCCCGGCGACCTGTTCGTGGCCGTCACCGGCTACGCGGTCGATGGCCATCGATTTATCCACAAAGCTGTGGAGAACGGGGCTGCGGCCATACTCTGTGAGCGGCCGCCGGAGGAGGACGTTCCCTATGTGACCGTGTCTTCCACCCGGGCCGCTCTGGCCCAGGTGGGCGCCAACTGGTTTGACCATCCGGCGGAAAAGCTGACGGTGGTAGGCGTCACCGGCACCAACGGCAAGACCACCGTGACGTATCTTTTAAAATCGGTGCTGGAACAGTGTTACGGCGCCAAGGTGGGCCTCATCGGCACCATTCAGAACATGATTGGCGACGAGGTCATCGAGACGGAGCGGACCACGCCGGAGAGCTTTGAGCTCCAGGGGCTGTTTGCCCGCATGGTGGAGGCCGGGTGCTCTCACGCCATCATGGAGGTGTCGTCCCACGCCCTGGTGCTTCATCGGGTGGATTGCATTCCCTTTGCCGTGGGCGTCTTCACCAATCTGACCGAGGACCATCTGGATTTCCATAAGACCATGGAGGAGTACGGCAAGGCAAAGGCCCAGCTGTTCCGCCGGTGCAAGGCCGGTGTCCTCAACCACGATGACCCGGCCTGGGAGATCATGGCTGACGGCGCTACCTGCACCATCCGCACCTATACGGCCCGGGGAGCCGACGCCCAGGTGTCGGCCACGGACCTGGATTTGGCATCGGACCACGTGTCCTTTACGGTCCGCAGCGGCGGACAATGTCAGGCGGTGACTCTGGGTATTCCCGGCGGCTTCACCGTCTATAACGCCTTGGCGGTCATCGGCGCGTCGCTGGAACTGGGGTTGTCCCTGCCGGAGATTGCCGCAGCGCTGACCAATGCCAGGGGCGTCAAGGGCAGGGTGGAGGTGGTGCCCACGCCGGGCAAAGACTACACCATTCTCATTGATTATGCCCATACCCCCGACGGACTGGAAAATGTCCTGCGGGCGGTACAGGGTTTCTGTAAGGGGCGGGTCATCGCCGTTTTTGGCTGCGGCGGCGACCGGGACCCTATCAAGCGTCCCATCATGGGCCGCATCGGTGTGGAGCTGTCGGACCTGGCGGTCATCACCTCCGACAATCCCCGGACCGAGGACCCCATGGCCATCATCGACCAGATTGTGGCAGGTTTCGCAGGAACGGAAAAGCCCTATGTGGTCATTGAAAACCGGCGGGAGGCCATCCGATGGGCCATGGACCACGCGGAGAAGGATGATATTGTGGTTCTCTGCGGCAAGGGCCATGAGACGTATCAGATTCTGGGCACAGAGAAGACCCATCTGGACGAGCGGGAAGAGGTAGCGGCCCATCTGGCCGGTCACTAAAGAGAGAGGGCGGGCGTGAACCCACCGATAAAGGAGCGACGGATATGAAAACGACGAAACTCAAGCAGATTGCCCAGTGGTGCGGCGGCACCCTCCATGAGACGGACGGGGAAGTGGAGGTCCGGGGCGTTTCCACCGATTCCCGGGAGGTCAAGCCCGGTCAGATGTTCATTCCTCTGGTGGGCGCACGGGTAGACGGCCACACCTTCATCAGCCGTGCCGTGGAAAACGGCGCTGTGGCGGTCCTCAACGCCAACAAGGAGAAAGCGCCTAAAAACGTCCCCTATATCCAGGTGGAGGATACGCTGCTGGCCTTCGGCGCCATTGCCGCCGGATACCGTCAGACCATGAAGGCCAAGGTTCTGGCCATTACCGGCAGCGTCGGCAAGACCACCACCAAGGAAATGCTGGCTGCCATTCTGAACCGTCAGTTCCGCACCATCTGGACCGAGGGCAATCACAACAACAACCTGGGTCTGCCCATGTCCGTCATGGACATCGAGGAGGACACGGAGCTGGCCGTTCTGGAACTGGGCATGAGCGCCTTTGGAGAGATGTCCTATCTGACTAAAATTGCCCGGCCCGACATGGCTATTTTCACCAATATCGGCACCATGCACATTGAGCATCTGGGCTCCCGGGAGGGCATTCTCAAGGCCAAGATGGAGATTCTCGAGGGCATGAACAAGGAGAAGGGTGTCCTGGTCCTCAACGGCGACGAGCCGCTGCTATGGAACCAGCGCAAGGAGCTGCCCATGGAGACCCATTACTTCGGCATCGACAACAGTCTGTGTGAAGTGTCGGGCAGCAATATCCGCAGCGATAACAGCGGCGTCCGCTTCGATGTGACGGCCTTTGGCAAGACCTTTGAGGTCTTCGTTCCCGCCAACGGCCAGCATACGGTGTATAACGCGTTGGCGGCCATTACAGCGGCCTTGCTGCAGGGGGCCACGGTGGAGAACATCCAGGCGGGCCTTGCGACCTTTGAAAACGCCGGTATGCGCCAGAAGATCTACGAGAAGAACGGCTACACCATCATTGAGGACTGCTACAACGCCGGCCCCGAGTCCATGGAAGCCGCCATTAACGTCCTGGCAGACCGGGTCGTGGAGGGCAATGGCCGGAAGATCGCCGTGTTGGGCGATATGCTGGAATTGGGCAGCTGCGCCATGGCCGAGCATCACCGCATCGGCCGTATTGCCCAAATCCGCAAGATCGACCGGATTTTTGCCTATGGCGTCAACGCCAGCCGTGTGGCCACCGGCGCAGTCACCGGCGGTATGAAAAACAAATTCGCCAACTTCTACGACGACCAGGATCAGCTGATTCACGACCTGCGCTTTCAGGCCAAGCCCGGCGACACCCTGCTGTTCAAGGGCAGCCGCGGCATGAAGATGGAGCGGATTCTACAGCTGTTCTGGAAGGACGAGGATATCTGACCATACATCGGAGGAACCCATGAATAATTTACAATTCCAAGCGATTGCCCTGCCGCTGCTGACGGCGGCAGTGGCTTTCGTGGCGGCCCTGCTCCTGGGCAAACTTTGCATCCCTGCCCTGCGGGCCTTGAAGGCCGGTCAATCCATCCGGGAGATTGGCCCCAGCTGGCACAACTCCAAGGCCGGTACCCCCACCATGGGCGGCATCATCTTTATTGCCGCCGCGGCCTTTTCCATGATTCTGTTCGGATGGAGCGGCGTGTTGTCGGGCCATTGGGAGCACCTGTTTGTTCTGGTGTTTTCCCTGGTCTTCGGCGCCATCGGCTTTCTGGATGATTTCGTCAAGGTGAAGAAGAAGCGGAACCTGGGCCTGACGGCATTGCAGAAGCTGGTGTTGCAGCTGGCCGCCGCCGGCTGCTACCTTGCGCTGCTGCGGTGGAGCGGCCACCTGACCAACCACCTGTACATCCCGTTCTGGAATGTGACCTTTGAGATCAACTGGATTATTTATATGGTCTTCGCCATCTTCGTCATCGTGGGCTGTGTCAACGCCGTCAACCTGACCGATGGCATCGACGGACTGGCCACCGGCGTCACGATGCCCGTTATGGCGTTTTTTGCTGTGACGGCATCCATCTGGAGTGTGTTTCCCGAGAGCGGTCTCCACACCCTGGCCCTGTTCCCGGCGGCTCTGTTCGGCGGTCTGGCGGGATTCCTGGTCTACAACTTCCACCCGGCCAAGGTATTTATGGGCGATACGGGCTCGTTGTTCCTGGGCGCTGCCGTCTGCGGCACGGCGTTCGCGATGGATATGCCCCTGGTACTGATCCCCGTCGGCTTGATTTACATTATGGAAACCGTGTCGGTGATGATGCAGGTGACGTATTTCAAGCTGACCCACGGCAAGCGGATTTTTAAAATGACGCCCATCCACCATCACTTTGAGATGTCGGGATGGAGCGAGGTGAAAATTTTCACGGTGTTTACCGTGGTGACGCTGCTGCTCTGCGCGGCGGCATTTGTGGGCGTAGCCGGGCGCTACTAACCGGCAATCGGTAAAAGGAGGACCCATGAGAGCAACAATCCAGACAAAAGAGAAAGAGAAAGTACTCATAGACGATCGCGGAATGCTGGATCTGCCTTTTTTGATCCTGACGTTGTTGCTGGTGACCATCGGTGTCATCATGATGTTTTCAGCCAGCTATGCCAGAGCCTATACCGATGAAGGGGACTCGGCTTTTTACTTCTGGAAGCAGCTGCGCTTTGCCCTCATCGGTATTGCCGGTATGTACGCGGCCAGCCGATTCAATTATCAGCTGTGGCGGCCCATCTCCCTGTTTTTGGCGGCGGGCTGCTTTGTGCTGCTGCTGCTGACGCCCATCATCGGTACTGAATCCGGCGGCGCGACCCGCTGGATTACCCTGCCGGGTCTGGGTCAGTTCCAGCCCTCAGAGGTGGCGAAGCTGGCGGTGGTGCTGCTCTTTGCCAATATGATCTCCAACTTCCGGGAGAAGATGAACTCGTTTCGATACGGCGTACTGCCCTTTGCCGGTGTCCTGGCGGTGACGGCGGGCCTGCTGGCCCTGGAGCCCCACCTGTCCGCCACCTTGATCATCGGCGCCACCGGCGCGGTGATGATGTTCCTGGGCGGTACTCCTAAGAAGTGGTTTCTCATCGGCCTGGGCGTGGCGCTGGTGGGCGCGGCGCTGTATCTGGCGATTTTCCCCTATGCCGCGGCCCGTCTGGAGTCATGGCGGGACCCCTTCAGCGATCCCTCCGACAGCGGCTTGCAGCTGGTCCAGTCCCTCTATGCCATCGGCTCCGGCGGCCTGATGGGCTTGGGCTTCGGCAAGAGCCGTCAGAAATACCTCTATTTGCCCGAGGAACACAACGACTATATCTTCGCCATTGTCTGCGAGGAGCTGGGCTTTATCGGCGCGGTCGTCATCATTCTGTTGTTTGTCCTGCTGATTGTCCGGGGCTTCCTCATTGCCCAGCGGGCCAGAGACCGGTTCGGCACTCTGGTGGCCGCCGGACTTTCCACACTGCTGGCCTTGCAGGTGTTCTTCAATATTGGCGTCGTCACCAACTTTCTGCCCTCCACCGGCATCTCCCTGCCGTTTTTCTCCTATGGCGGCACGGCTCTCATGATGCAGCTGGGTGAAATGGGCATCATTCTCAATATTTCACGCAACACCAAGCGCAATCTACAGCAGGTCCGGGAGGCGACGCCATGAATGTGATCTTTACCTGCGGCGGCACCGGTGGCCACATCAATCCGGCCATTGCCGTCGCCAAGCTCCTGCGGGAGCGCAGTCCCAACAGCAATATCCTTTTTGTCGGCGCCAACGACGGAATGGAGACAAAGCTGGTGCCACGGGAGGGGTTCGAGCTGCGGACGCTGACCATCTCCAATTTTCAGCGGAAGCTGACGCCCCAGGGCATCGCCCACAATTTCCGGACCATTCGGACCATCCGGCGGGCCTTGCAGCGAGCCGATGCAATCATTGACCAGTTCAAGCCCGACGTGATTCTCGGCACCGGCGGCTATGCCAGTTTCCCCATGCTGCGGCAGGGCGCCAGACGACATATTCCCACAGCGGTCCATGAGTCCAACGCCGTGCCGGGCCTTACCACCAAAATGGTGGCCAAGGGTGCCGAACGCATTCTCGTCAATTTCGAGGAGAGCCGGGAACAGTATGAGAACCCGGAACGGGTGGTGGTCACCGGGATGCCGGTACGGCCGGAATTTCTCTATACCACCCGGGAAGCGGCCCGGGAAGCCCTGGGTCTGGACAACCGTCCCCTGGTGGTGTCCTGCTGGGGCAGCCTGGGCGCACGGGAAATGAACAAGAAGATTACCGATTTCTTCGTCCGGGAGATTGCCGACGGAGAACCGTGGAATCATATCCATGCCACCGGCAGCTTTGGCTGGCGGTGGATGCCGCAGTATGTCAAGGAGGCGGGAGTGGACCTGTCGGAACACCCGTCCATTGACCTGCGGGAGTATATCTACGACATGCCTCTACTGATGGCGGCGGCGGACCTGGTGATCTGCCGGGGCGGCGCGGCCACCATCAGTGAGGTGGCGGCGTCGGCCACACCCTGCATCATTGTGCCGTCGCCCAACGCCACCAACAACCACCAGGAGAAGAACGCGCGGCTGCTGGAAGGGCGCGGCGCGGCGGAGGTCCTGCTGGAACGGGACTGTTACGGTGGTCGCCTCTATGAGACGGCCCGGAAGCTCTTGGAGGACCGGGCGCGGCGCAGCGCCATGCGAAGCGCCTTGCGGCAGATCGCCGTGGTGGACGCCGCAGAGCAGATCTACGGCGTGCTGCTGGAACTGGCCAAGTCACAATGACAGCTTTTTCCGCATATGATGGGATATCCAGTTGTCAAGGAACCCGTAAAACTGCTGTGACAGAGCAGCAGGGGGTGTGTGCGGGGGACAAAAGTCCCCTGCACCGATTTCAATTGACCGAGAATTCAACTTTTCAAAGTTGAATTCTCGCCTTGAGCTTGTCAAACATGTTTGACAAGTTCGGGATATCTATGGAGAGTCCCATTGAGAACTGCGGAGGGAGCTATGAAAGCGTATTGGGTCAACGGCGGGCGGCCGCTGGAGGGGACCGTGGCCATCCACGGGGCCAAGAACAGCGTCCTGCCCATTCTCGCGGCGTGCGTCTGCTGCGCCGGAATCTGTGAAATTGAAAACTGTCCCCGCATCGCCGATGTGGATACGGCCGTGGCCATTCTGGAGCACTTGGGATGCCGGGTGGTCCGGCAGGAGCACCGGCTGATGGTGGACGCCACGACGGTGGACCGCTGTGATATCCCCGGAGACCTCATGGGCGGCATGCGTTCCTCGATTTTGTTTCTGGGGGCGCTGCTGACCCGCTGCGGCCAGGCGGAGCTGTCTCTGCCCGGCGGCTGTGCCCTGGGACGGCGGCCCATCGATCTGCATCTGTGGGCGGCAGAGGAGTTGGGGGGCTGCTGGGAAGGATGCGGCCCAGGCCTGCGCTGCACCTGCCGCAGTATGGTGGGCTGCCGCCTGCCCCTGCGCTGCCCCAGCGTGGGCGCCACGGAAAACGCCATGCTTATGGCCTTGGGCTGTCAGGGCGTAACGACCATTGAAAACGCTGCCAGAGAGCCGGAAATCACGGACCTGGCGCGGTTTTTAACGGCCATGGGCGCGAAAGTCGTCGGAGCCGGTACCGGGACCATCACCGTTGAGGGCGGGCAGCCCCTCCATGGGGCCTGTCACAGGGTTATGGCCGACCGCATTGAAGCGGCCACCTATTTGTGCGCTGCCGCCGGCTGCGGCGGTCGGGTGGAGCTGGTGGGAGCCGAGCCGGACGCCTTGACACCGGTGACGGAACTGCTGGAGCGGTCCGGCTGCATCCTGCGGCCCACGGAACGAGGGCTGCTGCTGCAATCGGATGGACGGTTACATACACCGGGACCTGTGGTGACCCGGCCCCATCCGGGATTTCCCACTGATGCCCAGGCCCCCATGATGGCGGCGCTGCTGCGGGCGGCGGGCGTCACGGAGTTTACGGAGACCATTTTTGAAAACCGGCTGCGCCATGTGGAGCAGCTGCGGCGGCTGGGGGCCGATATCCGCCAGTACGGCAGCCGGGCGCTGGTCCGGGGGGTGTCCCGCCTCCATGGCAGCGTCCTGGAGGCCACGGACCTGCGGTGCGGCGCGGCGCTGCTCATCGGCGCACTACAGGCGGAAGGGGACAGCACGGTTCTGGGCGTCCACCATATCCGGCGGGGCTATGACAACATTGCCGAAACGCTGCGCGCTGTGGGCGCCCGGATATGGGAAATCGATTACACTGGATAACACCGCGCCGGGAGGCGCCAGGAGGAACGAAACAATATGGAGCAAGGCAGATACAATGGGCCGTCCGGCGGAACCTCCGTCCGGCGGCCCCCGACAGGCGGACAACGACGATATGGCCGCAGCGGCGTACTGGCAAGAATTTTCGTCATGCTGCTGGTGGTGGCCATATTCATTTTCTGCGCTGCCATCTTTTTTAAGATCACCGAAATCGTGGTGGTGGGAAATAATCTCTACACCGACGAGGAGGTGGTGGAGGCCTCGGGCCTTGCTCTGGGAGACAATCTGCTGGCCGTGAGCCGCGGCACCGTGGCGGGCCGCATTCAGGCCAGCCTGCCCTATGTGGAGGATGTGCAGGTGGGACGGGCGCTGCCGGGTACCGTTACCGTCACGGTTCGGGAGAGCGACGCCGTCTATGCCGTCTATGCCGCCAACGGCACGGTGTGGCTGATGAACAGCAGCGGAAAGCTGCTGGAGCAGGCCGCGCCGGGAGCATCCTCCTACCCCTGGCTGGTGGGCGTCACGGTTCAGACGCCCCAGGCGGGCAATCAGGCTGTCTGCGCGGAGACCGAGGCACTGGACGCGGCATTGACGGTGATTCAGCTGCTGGAAGCCACCGACTATCTGCCGAAAATTGTGGAGATTGATGTGACAAAACCCTACGACATTCTGCTCCGGTATGAATCCCTTTATGAGATTCACCTGGGCGGCGTGGACCAGATGGAGTACAAAATGCGCTATCTGACGGCCATTCTGGCCGACAGTCAGATTGTCGAGGGCGGTATCATCGATTTGACCCTGGAAAAGGAGAATGCCGCCGTGTTCAAACCCTGGAGTTCCACGGTATCGGTACCGGGGACGTCGGGTGGTGACACGGAGGAACCTGACGGGGAAACCACCGACCAGACATCGGAAGAATCCACCGGGGAAATGGGCGAACAGACGTCCCCGGAGGCGTCGGAAACGACGGAAACGGGGGAAGAAGCGGCAACGACCGATAATTCTGCGGAGAATTGATGAAATATATTGACCTGACGATGTTTTCGCGTTAAAATAGCAGAGATAAGCATAATATAGCACAGCTGTACACTTTCGAGTGTTGATCCAGATACATAGGAGGAGCCCAAATGTCTGAGGTATATACGGATAAGGTAGTTTCAATCAAGGTCATCGGCGTCGGCGGCGCCGGTAACAACGTCGTCAACCGCATGATTGCCAGCGGGATGCAGGGTGTAGAGTTCATTGCCGTCAATACGGATAAGCAGGATCTGAACAAGTCCAAGTGTGAGAACAAGGTTCAGATCGGCGAGAAACTCACCGGCGGCATGGGCGCCGGTTCCAAGCCCGATATCGGCAAGAAGTCCGCAGAGGAGAGCCGTGCGCTGATTGCCAAGGTTCTGGAGAATACGGACATGGTGTTCATCACCGCCGGTATGGGCGGCGGCACCGGCACCGGTGCGGCTCCCATCATTGCCGATCTGGCCCACGAGGCCGGGATTCTCACCGTTGGCGTGGTGACCAAGCCCTTCCGCTTTGAGGGCGCCAACCGGATGCGTCAGGCGGAGAGCGGCATTGCTGAACTGTCGGAGAAGGTGGATGCCCTGATCATCATCCCCAACGACCGCCTGAAATACGTCACCGATCAGAAGATCACCTTTGCCAATGCTTTTGGAATCGCCGATGATGTGCTGAAGCAGGCCGTCAATTCCATTTCCGAGCTGGTGGGCTACTCCGAGCGGGTCATCATCAATCTGGATTTCGCCGACGTGTCGGCCATCATGAAGGACGCCGGCCGGGCTCATATGGGCGTGGGCACCGCCTCCGGCCGGGACAAGGCTGAGCAGGCCGCCATGGCTGCTGTGGCCAGCCCCCTGCTGGAGACCTCCATCAATGGCGCCATGGGCGTTTTGATCAACGTCACCGGTTCCGCCGATCTGGGACTGGACGATGTAGAGACCGCTGCCAATATTGTTATGGAGGCTGCAAACCCCGATGCCAATATCATTTTCGGCGCTGCCTTTGACGACAGCTTCGATGATGAGATGCGTGTTACCGTCATTGCCACAGGCTTCGATGATGCCAGCACCAAGGCCCCCGTCAAGAACACCGGCATGTTCACCGCCGCCGGGGAGAAGGCCAAGAGCACCGCTGCGCCGGCGCAGCCCAAGGTGGACGATGACGATATCGATGCGCTGCTGAAGATTTTCGATAAGTAAGGCATTGGTGCACCATAAGAGCAGATCGGGCAGGAGACGAATGTCTCCTGCCTTTGTTGTCCCCTGATGAGAAGCGAAAGGGGAAAAAACACCATAAACCGGTAGAAATTTTCAAGTTCCTATTTACTTTTTCGGTTTAGTATGCTAATATAAACAAACAGATCGGGCCGATTAGGGCCATTTTTAAATTTTGGAGGTGTGGGTGTGAATAACCGCAATAAGCGATCCAATCCCGAAAATGACCTGTACCGTGCGATCCTGCTGCTGGAGACACCGGAGCAGTGCTACAATTTTTTTGTGGACCTGTGCACCGTATCGGAGCTGAAGGCCATGGAGCAGCGTTTTGAAGTGGCCAAGCTGCTCAACCAGGGTATGATCTACAATGACATTCTGGAGCAAACCGGCGCCAGCAGTGCCACGATCAGCCGTGTCAACCGCAGTCTCAACTACGGTACCGACGCCTATCGGGATATTTTTGCCAAACTGGAGTCCGAGGACGAGGAGGACGACGCGTGAGCGCCTATGAGGCCCTGGCGTTCTCCTACGACGGATTGACTCAAGATATCGCATATGAGGAAACACTGAACTTTATAGAGTCGGTGTTGCAGCGCCTGGGGAAGACCCCCAAGACCGTACTGGATCTGGCCTGCGGCACCGGCTCTCTGTCCGTTTTGCTGGCCCGTAAAGGGTATGCGGTGTTGGGCGTCGATTTGTCGGAGGACATGCTGACGGTGGCCTATGACAAGGCATTGGAACTGGAAGGGGAGCGGCCCCTGTTCATCTGCCAGCCCATGCAGGAATTGGAACTGCCTCAGCCGGTGGAGCTGGCCGTGTGCTGCCTCGACAGTCTCAACTATGTCACCGACCCGGAGGATGTCCGGGAGACATTCCGGCGGGTCTACGACCATCTGACGCCGGGCGGCGTCTTCCTGTTTGATATCAACTCGGCGTACAAACTCCGCGGCCTAGACGGCCAGGTGTTCCTGGATGAAAACGACGAGAGCTACTGTGTGTGGCGGGCGGAGTTTGACGAAGCGGAGAATATTTGCTATTATGGCATCGACCTGTTTCAACGGGACGGCGACGTGTGGCGGCGCAGCTTCGAAGAGCACGCCGAGTATGCCTATACCACGGAGGAGCTGACCCAGTGGTTGCTGGAGGCGGGATTTGGCCTGGTGCTCCCCATGGGGGACCGCCGCCTGACGCCGCCGCAGCCGGAGGAACAGCGCATCTATTTTGCGGCAGTCAAGGAGGAACCATGAGCGATAAGATTGTCAGAGCCATGACAAAGGACGGCTATGTCAAAGCCACAGCAATCACGTCCGCCGGAATAGTCGAGTGGGCCCGTCAGATTCACAAGACGCTGCCCACGGCCACAGCGGCGTTGGGACGCCTGCTGACGGCAGCTTCTATGATGGGCAATATGCAGAAGGTGGAGGACGGCTCCCTGACGCTGCAAATCAAGGGCGACGGTCCCCTGGGCACGCTGCTGGCCGTGTCGGACGCTGTGGGCAACGTCCGAGGGTATGTGACCAACCCGCAGATTTCTCTGCTGGAGAAGTACAGGGGGAAGTTGGATGTGGGCGCTGCCGTGGGCCATGGTATGCTGACGGTAATTCGGGACTTGCAGATGAAGGAACCGTATGTCGGCAGCGTGGAGTTGGTCAGCGGCGAGATTGCCGAGGATATCACTGCGTATTTCGTCCAGAGTGAACAGGTGCCGACGGCCTGTGCGTTGGGTGTCCTGGTGGACGTGGATCAGAGTGTCAAGGCCGCCGGCGGCTACCTGATTCAGCTGCTGCCCGGTGCGCCCGACGAGGTCATCGACAAGATCGAGGCGGGCATCCAAGCCGCCGGAGCCGTAACGCCCCTGCTGGAACAGGGCAGAAGTCCGGAGCAGCTGCTGGAGACGGTACTGCGGGACTTTGAGTTGGAGCTGCTCGAAACAACGCCGGTGGAATACCGGTGCTATTGCTCTTTGGACCGGGTCACGTCCACGCTGATCAGCTTGGGAAAGAAGGAACTACAGGAAATCGTGGACGATGGGGAGACCATCCACATCGGCTGTCAGTTCTGTGATACGGACTATGCGTTCACAACAGAGCAAATTCAGGACATTCTGAAAAAACTTTAAAATTTTTGAAAAAAGGTGTTGACATTTGGCGTACCATCCGATATAATAACACCCGTCGATAGCGCCCAACGGTGCGAACGACGATGAAAAGTTGGGAAAACCCAGGTTTTCAAGGCCAAATGGCCCGGTGGTGCAGTCGGTTAGCACGCCAGCCTGTCACGCTGGAGGTCGACGGTTCGAGTCCGTTCCGGGTCGCCATTTTTACTGTGCCGAGTTTCGGCACATATGCCTCTGTAGCTCAGTTGGTAGAGCAGCGGACTGAAAATCCGCGTGTCGTTGGTTCGATTCCGACCGGAGGCACCATTTGCACTGCAAATGCGGTGCAGATGCGGGTGTAGCTCATCTGGTAGAGCGCCACCTTGCCAAGGTGGAGGTAGCGAGTTCGAGCCTCGTCACCCGCTCCATCGGCTGAAAAGCCGTTATGAATAGGGAGGTTTGGCCCGGTGGTGCAGTCGGTTAGCACGCCAGCCTGTCACGCTGGAGGTCGACGGTTCGAGTCCGTTCCGGGTCGCCATATGAGAAGCTGAGAGCGTTCTCAGCTTCTCAACTCCCCGACGAATACCGCAGATGCGGGTGTAGCTCATCTGGTAGAGCGCCACCTTGCCAAGGTGGAGGTAGCGAGTTCGAGCCTCGTCACCCGCTCCAAAAGCACACAAACGGTTCGCCGTTTGTGTGCTTTTTCCTTTTCTGCTGTGGTAAAGTGACATACAATATGATAAAATGGAGAAAACGGAAAGGGGAGACCGCCTTGAAGGAGTGGAAGATGGTGGCCAGGATGCTGCGGTGCAGCTGGCGGCCGCTGTTTGAATTTGAATTGCTGTTCAAGCTGCTGGCACTGACGGTGTTTACACCGGTGTTCTCCCTGTCGGTCCGGGGCGTCATGGCGGCCAATGGCTACGACTATCTGACCGTGGACAATATTGGGCCGTTTTTACAGAACCCCATCACTTGGGTACTGCTGTTTGTGGTCATTCTCCTGGTGGCTTTTTATGTGCTGCTGGATATTGGCGCGATTCTCTACGCTGTGGATCAGGGTCGGCTGGGCTGCCGGGCAGATATCCTGTCTATGCTCCGAGCGGCGTGGCGGGCGGCGTGGCGGGTGTTCCGGCCCCGGAACTGGCCTCTGGCCGTGATGGCGCTGCTGCTGCTGCCGGTGATGAACATTGGTATTCTGCCGGGCTTTATCAGCACGGTGGCCATTCCAGAGGCGGTGGAGGACCTACTGAGCAAACACCCGGGATGGGTGTGGTGTGCTGTGGCGGTTTTGGCGGCGCTGACGGTTGTGGTGCTCCGCTGGCTCTATGTATTCCATTTTTACGCCCTCCAGGGCTGTCCGTTTCGTAAGGCTCGCCGCCGCAGCATTGAGCTGGGCCGGGGCAGCCGTCTGCGGGATTTGCTGACCTTTGGCGCATTGCAGATGGCGGGCGCGATTTTCTTTGCCATCCTCGTGATGGCACTGCTGGCGGGCTTTGTGTTTCTCTCCAAGCTGTTCACGGAGTCGGTGGTGTTGGACGCAGTGCTGATGGGCACCGTATGGGTGACGCTGAGTATTCTGCTGCTGCTGTTTTCCGTCCTGTCGGTACCGGTGGGCTTTGGCTGTATCAGCGCCCTGTTTTACGTCCGGATGGACCAGAAAGGATATGAACTGCCCCAGACCATGGCTGTGAATTTGCAGCATCGCCGGGGCAGTCGGTGGCTGCGGACGGCGGAGGCGGCGCTGCTGGTGTTGTCGGTGGCGTTCTGCGCCTATTACGCCTATCAGGCGTCCATCGGCGAGACCAATTTCAATGTGGAATATGTCCACACCATGGAGGTGACGGCCCATCGCGGCGCATCCAAGGACTATCCGGAGAACACCATGCTCGCCTTTGAGGGGGCGCTGGAAATGGGCGCCGATTGGATTGAACTGGACGTACAGCAGACCCGGGACGGCGTGCTGATTGTGATGCACGACAGTAATCTGCGCCGGACCACCGGGGATCCCCGCAACATCTGGGAGGTGGACTACAAGGAAGTGGCCCAGCTGGACGCAGGCGAATGGTTTGCGCCGGAGTATGCCGGTACGCCCATTCCCACCCTGGCGGAGGTCCTGGAGTGGGCCAGGGATAACGATATGCGTCTGAATATTGAACTGAAACCCACAGGCCATGAGACGGATTTTGCCAAGTCTGTGGTGGAGCTGGTGCGCAACTTTGATTATATGGACCGGTGTGTGATTACGTCCCAGTCCTATGAGACGCTACAGCAGGTCCGGGACTGCGATGAGGAAGCGCAGACCGTCTATGTTATGGCCGTGGCCTATGGCAATCTGTTGAAGCTCAAGGCGGCGGATACGTTCAGCGTCAAATCCATCAATATCACCTCTTCCATGGTGGGACGGCTGCACAACGCCCAAAAGCAGTTGTACGCGTGGACGGTGAATTCTGAGAAGTCCATGGAGAAGATGGTGCAGTTGGGTGTGGACAACATTATCACCGATAATGTGCCAATGGCCAAAGCGGTGGTTTACGCCAATAAGACCAGTGGATTGATCCAACGATACCTGGAATTTCTGGAGAATTTCTAACGTTTGGACAAAAACGAAAAAGAATGAAATTTTTCTCAAAAAACCGTTGACAAAAAGGGGGGGATGCGTGTATAATAAATCACGCGTTGAGGACAAGACGCCGAAAAACATCGGCAAAAAGTTCGGAAAACGCGGCGAACTGTTGGGAGCATAGCTCAGCTGGGAGAGCACATGCCTTACAAGCATGGGGTCACAGGTTCGAGCCCTGTTGTTCCCACCAATTTGGCCCGGTGGTGCAGTCGGTTAGCACGCCAGCCTGTCACGCTGGAGGTCGACGGTTCGAGTCCGTTCCGGGTCGCCATTTTTACTGTGCCGAAGTACGGCACATATGCCTCTGTAGCTCAGTTGGTAGAGCAGCGGACTGAAAATCCGCGTGTCGTTGGTTCGATTCCGACCGGAGGCACCACTTCTGAAAGATTTGTTTAGAAAAAACTTCTTGACAAACCTGGAAGAATGTGATATAATTCTTGCGTTCGCTGGTACACAGCGTGATACGCGGGTGTAGCTCATCTGGTAGAGCGCCACCTTGCCAAGGTGGAGGTAGCGAGTTCGAGCCTCG
Organism: Candidatus Avoscillospira sp. LCP25S3_F1; assembly: GCF_052117125.1. NCBI lineage: Bacteria > Bacillati > Bacillota > Clostridia > Eubacteriales > Oscillospiraceae > Candidatus Avoscillospira > Candidatus Avoscillospira sp. LCP25S3_F1. Next base: position 111,573 of record NZ_JBQKJT010000009.1, read on the forward strand.
TCACCCGCTCCATACGGTGCCATGGCCAAGTGGTAAGGCAAAGGTCTGCAAAACCTTTATTCCCCAGTTCGAATCTGGGTGGCACCTCCAAAAAGACACACCGTATGGTGTGTCTTTTTTTGCGCAGCGTCATATGTTATATCATCCCATTTCGTGCAAGCAAGTGAGGTACCTATGACAAAGTATGAACAGGCGATCTTTGAGCTGATTGAATCTTCCCGCAGCCATCTGACGGCGGAGCAAATTTACGCCACGCTGAAGCAGCGCTATCCCACCATCGTTTTGGCGACGGTCTATAATAATTTGAAAAAGCTGAGTCAATCCGGAATGGTGCACAAAGTCACTGTGGAAGGACAGCCCGACCGGTACGACCGCCGGATACGGCACGACCACCTGATTTGTGCCGACTGTGGCGCACTGCTGGACATTGACCTGGGAGATATGATCCAGCAGTTTCAGGAACGTGTCCCGGAGTTGCTGCTGGGATATGACTTGCGTCTGCTGTATCGCTGTGAAGCGTGCCGCCGGAAGCGGGAGGCAAGCCCCAAGGAAGGGGAGGGGCAGACATGACGGTGCTGGTTTGTCTCGATGACAGAAACGGTATGCAGTTCAATGGCCGCCGACAGAGCCGGGACCGCGTGGTGTCGGCCCATCTGATGAAGGACAGCAAGGGTATTTTGTATGTGGCGCCCCAGTCGGTGCCGTTGTTTCCAACGGAGACGGCGCTGGCTGTGACAGAGGACGTCCTGAGGGATACGCCGGAGGACGGCGTCTGCTTTGTGGAAACGCCGCCTCTGGGCCCGGCAGCGCCCCGGATACACCGCCTCATTGTCTATCGATGGAATCGGGTCTATCCCACCGACAGGGTGCTGGATTTGCAATTGGACCATTGGACGCTGCGGGAACGGTCGGAGTTTCCCGGCAGTTCTCACCCCAAAATCACCAGGGAGGTATACGAACCATGAAACAAACGATGATGACATGGATGCTGACGGTACTGGTGGCGGCGGTGCCCTTGACCGGCTGCACCGGGATTCCGGCCGAGGATCAGCCGCAGCAGACGATAAGCGGAGATCTGGTGGGCGGCACGTTTTCTGCCGATGAAGTTCCGGCCTACAGCGACGCGGCCTATGTGGCAATCCACGACAACGTACCATATTTTACGGAAGGGGATTTGACCACGGACTCTTATGAGTCCTACAGCCCGCTGGACGCCTTGGGGCGCTGCGGCGTGGCCATGGCGTCGGTGGGCCAGGACCTGATGCCTACAGAGGATCGGGGCTCCATTGGCCAAGTGAAGCCCTCCGGCTGGCAAACGGTGAAATATGACATTGTGGACGGCAAATATCTCTATAACCGCTGTCATCTGCTGGGATATCAGCTGACGGGTGAGAACGCCAACGAGGAGAATCTCATCACCGGTACCCGGTATTTGAATATCGAGGGAATGTTGCCCTTTGAAAACATGGTGGCCGACTATGTGCAGGAGACGGACAACCACGTGCTGTACCGGGTGACGCCGGTGTTCACCGATGCCAATTTGGTGGCGGACGGTGTTTTGATGGAAGGATGGTCCGTGGAGGATGGGGGAGAGGGCGTCTGCTTCTGTGTCTACGCCTATAACGTTCAACCCGGCATTACCATCAATTATGCCACAGGAGACAGCTGGCTCAGCGAGGAGGGTGCTCCGGCGGAGGAACCGGCAGAGGAGGACCCCCAGGGCACGGCATACGTTTTGAATACCAACAGCATGAAATTCCATTACCCGGACTGCTCCAGCGCGGCGGATATCGGTCCAGAGAACCGGAAGGAGTACACCGGCACCCGGGAGGAGCTGGTGGCACAGGGCTACAGCCCCTGCGGCCGCTGTAAGCCATAATAATTCATAAAATGTAAAAAACACCGAAGTTTCTAAGGAGACTTCGGTGTTTTTTTGCAGATATCACAGATGGACGCCGGTGCCGACGCCGATGGGCAGGCCCAGAGTGAGCCAGAGCACAAAGGTGATGGTCCAGAACACCAGGAAAAAAATGCTGTAGGGCAGCATAGTGGCGGTGATGGTGCCGATACCGGCTTTTTTGTCGTAGCGCTGGGCAAAGGTGACAATGACAGCAAAATACGTCATCAGGGGGGTGATGATGTTGGTGCTGGAATCACCGATGCGGTACGCAAGTTGACACAGCTCCGGCCGGTACCCCAGCAGCATAAACATGGGGACAAATACCGGGGCCAGGATGTTCCATTTGGCGGAGGCGGAGCCCATAAACAGGTTCATAAAGGCCGAGAACAGAATAAAGACCACAATCAGGGGAATCAGGCCGATATTGGCATCCTGGAGGAAGGCGGCGCCGCTGAGGGCGATGATGGTGCCCAGCCTGGTGTAATTGAAATAGTTGATAAACTGAGCAGAGACAAAGGCCAGGGCCAGGAAAGAACCCATGGAGGCCATGGACTTGCTCATGGCGCCGCATACGGCGTGGTGGTTGGGAAAGGTGCCGACGGTGCGGCCGAATGCCACACCAGGCAGGAAGAACAGCAGAGCGATCAGGACCACAATGCCGTCCACAAAGGGGGACGCCTTGCCCAGCAGTTCACCGGCCTCGTTGCGGAAGAACGAACCGGAGGGGAGACAGAGTGCAGCGACCAATAGCAGATAGACCGCCATGACGATACCGGCCCGGCGCAGGCCCTTTTTTTCCAAAGCGGTGACCGTGGTCAGGGAGTCATCCTCCTCGGCCGGCACATGGCCGCCAAAGGCCGCCAGACGGGGCTCCACAATCTTGTCGGTAACGATGGTACCGAGTACCATAATTAACACCGTGGAGAAACAGAGGAAATAGTAATTGCCCATGACGTTGACATGGTAGGAGGGGTCAATGAGGTGGGCCGCTGTTTGGGAGATGCCCACCAGCAGAGGGTCCAGGGTACCGATGAGCAGATTGGCCGAAAAGCCGCCGGACACACCGGCAAAGGCGGCGGCCAGACCAGCCATGGGATGACGGCCATAGGCCCGGAAGACCATGGCGCCCAGGGGGATCAAAATGACGTAGCCCGCGTCGGAGGCGACATTGGACATGACGCCGAGGAAGACCACCACAGGGGTAATCAGCCGCTTGGGGGTCGCCTGTACCGTGCGTTTCAACAGGGCGTTGACCAGGCCGGAGTGCTCCGCCACGCCCACACCCAGCATGGCCACCAGCACCATGCCCAGGGGAGCGTAGCTGGTAAAATTTTGGACGGCGTTGCTGAAGATGTAGGACAGACCGTCTTTGGTCAACAGACTGACCGCCCTAACGGTGGTGACTTTCAGCTCGCCGCCGGACACCAGTTCACCGGTGGCCGAAACGCCTAGGGCGGCGCAGACGGCGGAAATGAGGATGATCAGCAGAGCCAGCATGGCAAACAGGGCGACGGGGTGGGGCAGCTTGTTGCCCACAGCCTCGATGCCATTGAGCCAACGGTTGTAGAGACTGATCTTATTGGAAGAATTCTTATCAGACATTCTCTCTCACCTTGCAATATAGGATATCCCGGTTTTTCAAGTCGGGACTCGGCAATCATAGTTTGGCGCTGAAAAAATAGCATTCTTTCACAAATCCCATCTAAGATTTCGGAGAAACAGCCAAAGGAAAGACGAGTAAGTTGTTGATATTGTTGTTCCCCAAATCGCGGTACCTATACCCAAAAAGGGCCCGCACCAGATGGTGCGGGCTCCAAGATGATTGAGAAAAATATGTAGAGGGCTCGGATAGAGACTGTCAACGCGTTTCTGTCTTACCGCCGTACGCGGCCAGAGCAGTCTCCTGCTGCCAGCTTTTCCACTTCAGCTACAGAGACACGGTTGTAGTCACCCTCAACAGAGTGCTTGAGTGCGGAAGCAGCTACGGCAAACTCAATGGCGTCTTGGGGGGATTTGCCTTGCAAGAACGCATAGATCAAACCGCCGCCGAAGCTATCCCCACCGCCGACACGATCAACAATGTGCAGATGGTATTCTTTGGAGAAGTAGCATGACTGACCGTCATACGCATACCCGCCCAATGATTGTCACTGGCGGATAGTGAGGTGCGCAACGTGATGGCTACCGCTTCAAAATGGAACCGTTCGGCCAGCTGCTGCGCCACACTTCGATAGCCATCCTTATTCAGTTTCCCACCATAAATGTCGGTCTCTGCTGCTTCAATGCCGAACACATCCTTGGCATCTTCTTCATTGGAAATACAGATATCCACATACTGACACAAATCGCTCATTGCTGTGCGAGCCGCTTCGCGGGTCCACAGCTTGCCGCGATAGTTCAAGTCACAGGAAACTTTGACACCATGGGCTTTTGCGGCAGTACAGGCGGCTTTGCAGATCTCCACCAGATGGCCGCCCAGAGCCGGTGTGATACCGGTAAAATGGAACCAGTCGGCGTCGGCGAAAATGACGTCCCAATTGAAATCTTCAGGGGAGGCATCTGCAATGGCAGAGTGAGCGCGGTCATAAATACAGACGCTGCCGCGTTGGGAAGCGCCCTTTTCCAGATAGTAGATGCCCACCCGATCGCCACCGCGGACAATCCGGCTGGTATCTACACCGAAATAGCGCAGGGAATCAATGGCAGCCTGTCCAATGGCATGACACGGCAGTTTTGTCACATAGACACTGTCAACGCCATAGTTGGCCAGGGAAACGGCGACATTGGCTTCGCCGCCGCCAAAGGTGGCCTGCATCTGATCATTTTGGAAAAAACGATAGTACCCGTTGGGGGCCAGGCGCAGCATCAGCTCTCCGAATGTTACAACTTTAGCCATGGGAGCGGACCTCCTTTACAATTTGGACGGATGCTTTGCACAGATCAGTGATCTCAGACCATTTTTGACCATCAATCAGTTCAGAGGTAACCATATAGGAGCCGCCGCAGGCGCAGATGGCAGGGCAGGAGAGATATTCCCGCAGATTTTTCAGAGAGATACCGCCGGTAGGCATAATGCGGAACATGGGGAACGGTGCGCTCATGGCTTTGATTTTTGCCAAACCGCCGGATTGCTCCGCGGGAAAAAACTTGAGGACCTCCAGTCCCAGACGGTGGGCGGTATGGTAGTCACTGGGGGTTGTGCAGCCAGGGAAAATGGCGATGCCCTTCTTTTGGCAATACTGTACCAGCTGTGCATCGAGACCGGGCGTTACAATAAACTGCGCACCGGCAGCCAGAGCCGCATCCACCTGCGCTTCGGTCAAAACGGTACCGGCGCCCACAAGCATATCCGGATAGGCCTGGACCATGGCGGCAATGGCGTCGGCGGCACCGGCAGCACGGAAGGTGACCTCTGCCACAGGAAGCCCGCCGGCAATCAATGCCTGTGCCAGCGGTATGGCATCCCGTTGAGGATGATGCAATTGGATGACTGGAACGACGCCAAGTGTGGTAATGCGCAGTGCAATGGAATCCATAAAAAACCCTCCTATGTTTTATATTATAAAACAGCGTTTTATATTTTAGCTTATTATAAGCACGATTTTGTAGAATTGCAAGGTTGTATCGTTAGAAAAAACGTTGCAAATTTTGTGAGATTTCCTATAATAAGAGTATCTGTTTTATATAATGAAACATGGAGGGAGTTTATGGCAGAGACACAAGGCGTTCAGTCGCTGGACCGAGCATTTGAGATTCTGGAACATCTGTGTGCTGTACCCGAGGGACTGGCGATTCGAGATTTGGTGGCACAGACCAAACTGAATAAAAGCACCATTCACCGAATGCTGCAGGCTATGATGCAGCGCGGCTATGTGCGGCAGGAGCCGGTCACTGGACGGTATTACATGACAACGAAACTCTGTACGCTTAGCAGCATGATTGTAGACGGATTGGATTTGGTGCGGGTGGCACGGCATCCCATGGAGCAGCTGAGCCAGCAATTGCAGGAGACGGTACACCTGGTGATTCGCGAAGACACAGACATCGTCTATGTACATAAGGTGGAAGCGGTGTCCCACTCGGTCCGAATGGCGTCGCAGATTGGAATGCACCGGCCGTTGTATTGTACGGCCAGTGGGAAAGCGATGCTCAGCTATATGACGGAGGAACAGGTGGCTTCGATTTGGCAGCGGAGTAACGTTCAGGCCTATACGGCAGCCACCATTGTTTCGCTGCCGGAGCTGCAACAGGACTTGGCAGAGTGCCGGAAACGGCGGTATGCATTGGATTTGGAGGAAAATGAGCCGGGGGTTCGCTGTATGGCCACGGCGATTCACGACCATATGGGAAAGGTATGTGGTGCACTGTCCGTCAGCGTTCCGCAGCAACATCCGCTGTTTCACGACATGGAGCAGTTAACGCAGCCGCTTTTACAGGCGGGCAGTACAATCGCAGGAATGATGGGATATTTCGGGTCAATGTGATTGGAACTTCTTTTCGGAGTGATTTACAACAGAGCACAAGTCAAATCAAGCAATGACAGACCGATACGCCGGCACAGAATTTTCATGTGCCGGCGTATCGGTCTGTCAAACGTCTATACCTGGGAACCCGGCTGCGCTGCAAGCGCAGTTGGGTTTCTAGACAAATTGAGGGCCCGCACCACTTGGTGCGGGCCCCATGTGTTATTTGCCGGAATGCGTTTGAATTTACACCTCGTAGAGGGCCTTCAGACGCATCAGATGCTCGTAGCGCTCCTTGGCCAGCTCCTCGGACTTGGCGAAGAGCTCGGTGGCACGCTCGGGGAAGCTGCGGGTCAGGGAAGAGTAGCGGGCCTCGTTCATCAGGAACTCCTGGTAGCCGCCAGCGGGCTCCTTGGAATCCAGGGTGAAGGGGTTCTTGCCCTCGGCCTTCAGAGCGGGGTTGTAGCGGAACATGTTCCAGTAACCGCAGTCGACGGCACGCTTCATTTCCTTCTGGCAGTTCTGCATGCCGCCCTTGATGGAGTGCATCTCACAGGGAGCATAGCCGATGATCAGGGAAGGACCGTTGTAGGCCTCAGCCTCCGCAATGGCCTTCAGGGTCTGAGCGGGATCAGCGCCCATAGCCACCTGAGCAACATAGACGTAGCCATAGGTCATGGCAATCTCGGACAGGGACTTGGACTTGATGTCCTTACCGGCAGCGGCAAACTGTGCCACCTGGCCGATGTTGGAAGCCTTGGAAGCCTGACCGCCGGTGTTGGAGTACACCTGGGTGTCGAACACGAAGATGTTCACATCCTGGCCGCTGGCCAGCACATGGTCCACGCCGCCGAAGCCGATATCGTAGGCCCAGCCGTCGCCGCCGAAGATCCAGACGGACTTCTTGGCCAGGTACTCCTTATCCTGCAGGATCTCCTTAACGGTATCGCAGCAGACGTCGGACTCCAGGTTGGCGATCAGAGCCTTGGCAGCGGCGCCGTTGGCCTTCAGATCGGTCATGGTGTCCAGATAGTTCTTGCACAGGGTCTTGCGCTCCTCGTTGGAGGTCTTCTTCATAACCTCTCTGACCTTCTCAGCCAGACGGTTGCGGATGGCGGCCTGACCCAGCAGCATGCCGTAGCCGTGCTCGGCGTTGTCCTCGAACAGGGAGTTGGACCAAGCGGGGCCCTTACCCTCGAAGTTGGTGCAGTAGGGGGAGGTAGCAGCGGGGCCGCCCCAGATGGAGGAACAGCCGGTGGCGTTGGAGATGTACATGCTCTCGCCGAACAGCTGGGTCACGAGGCGAGCGTAGCTGGTCTCGGCGCAGCCGGCGCAGGAGCCGGAGAACTCCAGCATGGGCTGGAGGAACTGGGACTCCTTGACGTTCTTGCTGGAGCCCATGTCGGCCTTGGGAGCCACCTTGGCAACCAGGTAGTTGAAAGCGTCCTGCTGAGCCAGCTCCTGCTCCTGAGGAACCATCTTCAGGGCCTGAACCTTCTCGGGGCAAGCGCCTGCACAGACGCCGCAGCCCATGCAGTCCATGGGCGAAATGCCAATGGCGAAGGAGTAAACACCCTTGCCCTTGCCGGCCTTGATGGGCACGATCTTGGTGGAGGCGGGAGCGTTCTTGGCCTCCTCCTCGGTCAGAGCGAAGGGACGGATGGCAGCGTGAGGACAGACATAGGCACAGTTGTTACACTGGATGCACTTGTTGGAATCCCAGGTGGGAACCATAACGGCAACGCCGCGCTTCTCGTAGGCGGAAGCGCCCTGCTCGAACTGGCCGTCCACATGGTCGACGAAAGCGGAGACAGGCAGGCTGTCGCCGTTCATGTTGGCAACGGGCAGGGTGATCTCCTTGACCATCTTGACCAGCTCGGGCTTGCCTTCCAGCTTGTGCTCCACAGGAGCGTCGACGGCATTGGCCCAGTCAGCGGGCACGTCGATCTTGACGAAGGCGGTGGCGCCGGCGTCAATGGCCTTCCAGTTGGTTTCAACGACATCCATGCCCTTCTTCAGGTAGGACTTCTTGGCGGCTTCCTTCATGTACTCAATGGCCTGCTCCTGGGGCATGACCTTAGCCAGGGTGAAGAAAGCAGACTGCAGGATGGTGTTGGTACGCTTGCCCATGCCGATCTGAGCGGCCAGATCGATGGCGTTGATGGTGTACAGCTGGACGTTGTTCTCAGCGATATAACGCTTGGTCTCAGCGTTCAGGTGATGAGCCAGCTCCTCAGCGCTCCACTGGCAGTTGATCATGAACACGCCGCCGGGCTTGACGTCGTTGACCATCTTGAAGCCCTTGGTGACGTAGGAGGGGTTGTGGCAGGCGACAAAGTCGGCCTTGTTGACGTAGTAAGGAGCACGGATGGGGTGATCGCCAAAGCGCAGGTGGCTGATGGTCACGCCGCCGGTCTTCTTGGAGTCGTACTGGAAGTAAGCCTGCACGTACTTGTCGGTGTGGTCGCCGATGATCTTGATGGAGTTCTTGTTGGCGCCGACGGTGCCGTCGCCGCCCAGACCCCAGAACTTGCACTCGATGGTGCCCTCAGCAGCGGTGTTGGGGGCAGCGGTCTCGGGCAGGCTCAGGTGGGTGACATCGTCCACGATACCGATGGTGAACTGACGCTTGGGCTCGTCCTTCTTCAGCTCGTTGTAGACAGCGAACACGGAGGAGGGAGGAGTATCCTTGGAGCCCAGACCGTAACGACCGCCGACGATGGTAGCCTTGCGGCCGGCGTTGGCGAAAGCGGTCACGACATCCAGGTACAGGGGATCGCCCAGAGCGCCGGGCTCCTTGGTGCGGTCCATGACGGCGATCTTGGTAGCGGTGGTGGGGATGGCAGCCAGCAGCTTGTCGGCGCAGAAGGGACGGTACAGACGGACCTTTACCAGGCCGACCTTCTCACCGTGGGCGTTCATGTAGTCGATGACTTCCTCGGCCACGTCGCAGAAGGAACCCATGGCGATCAGAACGCGGTCCGCGTCGGGAGCGCCGTAGTAGTTGAACAGCTGATAATCGGTGCCCAGCTTGGCGTTGATCTTGCCCATGTACTCCTCGACGATGGCAGGCAGAGCGTCGTAGTACTTGTTGCAGGCCTCACGATGCTGGAAGAAGATATCGCCGTTCTCGTGGGAACCGCGGGTGTTGGGATGCTCGGGGTTCAGAGCGTGCTTGCGGAACGCGTTGACGGCGTCCATGTCGCACATCTCCTTCAGGTCCTCGTAGTCCCAGATGGCGACCTTCTGGATCTCATGGGAGGTACGGAAGCCATCGAAGAAGTTCACGAAGGGGACGCGGCCCTTGATGGCGGCCAGATGGGCCACGGGAGCCAGGTCCATGACCTCCTGCACGTTGCCCTCAGCCAGCATAGCAAAACCGGTCTGACGGCAGGCCATGACGTCGGAGTGGTCACCGAAGATGTTCAGGGCCTGAGCGGCAACAGTACGGGCGGAAACGTGGAACACGGTGGGCAGCAGCTCACCGGCGATCTTGTACATGTTGGGGATCATCAGCAGCAGGCCCTGAGAAGCGGTGTAGGTGGTGGTCAGGGCGCCGGCGGCCAGGGAGCCGTGCACGGTACCGGCAGCACCGGCCTCGGACTGCATCTCAGCCACCTTGACGGTGGTGCCGAAGATGTTCTTAACGCCCTGGGCGGCCCACTGGTCGACGTAGTCAGCCATGGGGCTGGAAGGGGTGATGGGGTAGATGCCCGCCACTTCGGTAAAAGCGTACGACACATAGGCCGCAGCGTTGTTACCATCCATGGTTTTAAAATGTCTGGACAACTTGATATACCTCCTAAAAGTATAGTAATCTCAATCGAATACATTCTAGCACACTTTTTCCCGGCTGTAAATTGTGATTTATAAATTAATATTTTTTTATCGACCTAATAGATAATTTGACGGCTGGCGGCGAACATTGGTACATGATGGAAGAACTGTGAAAAGACAAACCGGCGGCCCATCATGCTTTCGGAGTTGGCCAAGGAACAGGCAGCCGCACGCCAAAGCATACAGGAGCATGCCGATGTAAGTGTTCGCGCTGAAGGCATTGGGACCGCGGTGCGGTTTTTACTGCCTGTCATTGCAATTTCAGCGGGTCTGTTGTATAGTAAACCATGTATTCTGGGTGCTGTGCGCCCAAGAGGGGGGAACTGTATGCTGTGCAGCGTCCGTTCCCTGGGCCTGACGGGTCTCAACGGCTACGAGGTTCAGGTGGAATGCTATATTTCCAACGGCCTGCCGGGATTTGATGTGGTGGGTCTGCCCGACGCCGCCGTCAAGGAGGCACGGGACCGGGTCCGGGCCGCGGTCAAAAACTGCGGCTTCCGTTTTCCCGTCAGCCGCATTACGCTGAATCTGGCCCCGGCGGGCACCAAAAAGTCCGGCACCATCTATGATTTGCCCATTCTGCTGGGCATTCTGGCGGCCACAGACTGCGTCAAGCTGCCGTCGGAGCCGTCGGCGTTTTTGGGGGAGTTGAGCTTGGAGGGGGGCTTGCGGCCGGTGGAAGGCGTGTTGCCCATGGCCATGGCGGCCCGGGATGCCGGTATCAAGGCGCTGTATTTGCCTGCCGCCAATGCCGCTGAGGCCACCCTGGCCGACGGCCTGACGGTGTACCCGGTGGAGACGGTCCGGCAGCTGGCGGCCCATCTGCGGGGCGAACAGCGGATGGAACCGGCCCCGGTGTGGACGCCGGCCCCATCGGCGGGAACCCATCTGGACTATGCCGACGTAAAAGGGCAGCAGGGGGGCAAACGGGCGTTGGAGGTGGCAGCCGCAGGCGGACACAATATCCTGCTGGTGGGGCCGCCGGGCTCCGGCAAGAGTATGCTTGCCAAACGACTGCCGTCGATTCTGCCGGATATGACCCGGACGGAGTCCCTGGAGGTCACCAAGATTCACTCCATCCTGGGACTGGTGCAGCCGGAGTCGCCCTTGGTGACGGAACGGCCCTTCCGCAGTCCGCATCACACCATTTCTCCGGCGGGACTCAGCGGCGGCGGCACCACCCTCCGGCCCGGTGAAATCTCCCTGGCCCATCGGGGCGTTCTGTTTCTGGATGAGCTGCCGGAGTTTCGCAAAGACGCCCTGGAGGTGCTGCGCCAACCGTTGGAGGACGGTGTGGTGACCATTTCCCGCGTCAGCGGCACCGTATCATATCCCAGCGAGTTTATGCTGGTGTGCGCCATGAATCCCTGCAAATGCGGCTGGTACGGCGATCCCGGCGGCCGCTGCACCTGTTCCCGCCAGTCGGTGCGCAGCTATCTGAGCCGCATCAGCGGGCCGCTGCTGGACCGAATCGACATTATGGTGGAGATTCCGGCCCTGCCCTTCACGGACCTGACGGGAGAAGAACGGGCGGAACCGTCGGCGGCCATCCGGCAGCGGGTCAACGACGCACGGAAGCGGCAGCAGGACCGGTTTGGACCGGGGGAGCACAGCTGCAATGCCCAAATGGGACCGGCAGAGCTGCGGGAGTTTTGCCGTCTGGACGAGGCTTCCGCATCGCTGATGCAGGCGGCCTTTGAACGGCTGGGGCTGACGGCCCGCAGCTATGACCGTATTTTGAAGGTGGCCCGGACCGTGGCCGACCTGGACGGCAGCGAATCGATTGGACCCCAGCACATTGCCGAGGCCATTCGCTACCGGACGTTCCGTTTTGATGGAACGCAACCATAACCAACGGAAGGAATTATGACTATGAACGAGATTTTTCTGCTGAAGCTGGGCGAGGTTGTGCTGAAGGGCCTCAACCGCTTTTCCTTTGAAAATAAACTGAAATCCAATATTGCCCGCCGGATGCGGCCTTACGGCAGTTTCAATGTCCACATTGCCCAGTCCACCATCTACGTGGAGCCGCAGAACGATGACTGCGATGTGGATGGCGCATGGGATGCCTGTCATACGGTGTTCGGCATCGCCGCTATTTGCCGGTGCCGCCCCTGTGAGAAGAACCTGGACGCCATTTTCCAGGCGGTGGAGGACTATCTGGGTGATGACCTCTCCATGGCCCGGAGTTTCAAGGTGGAGTCTAAGCGGGCCGACAAGCGGTTCCCAATGACTTCCATTCAGCTGTCCCAGGAGATCGGCGGCCGGATTGCCGAGGCGTTCCCTCAAGTGGCCGTAGATGTTCACAACCCGGACTATACAGTGTATGTGGAGGTCCGGGAGCAGGCGGCCTATGTCCACGGTCCCGCCGAGCCCGGCGCCGGTGGCCTGCCTACGGGTATGGGCGGCCGGGCCGCGGTACTGCTGTCCGGCGGCATCGACAGCCCTGTGGCCGGTTATATGATTGCCAAGCGGGGCGTGGAAATTGAGTCCATCCACTTCTTCTCCTATCCCTATACGTCCGAGCAGGCCAAGGAAAAGGTGCTGGAGCTGGCCCGGCTCATGACCCGCTACAGCGGCCGGATGACCGTCAATGTGGTGGGCTTCACCAAAGTGCAGGAGGTCATCCGGGACCAGTGCCCCGAGGAGTATTTTACCATTATCATGCGCCGTTTTATGATGCGCATTGCCGAAAAAATTGCCCGGCAGGACGGTTGCAAGTGTCTCGTCACCGGTGAGAACCTGGGCCAGGTGGCCAGCCAGACCATGGAGGCCATGGCCGTCACCGGCGCTGTGGTGGATATGCCGCTGTTCCATCCGCTGATCGGTATGGATAAAAAGGATATCATTGCCATTGCTCAGAAAATCGGCACCCTGGAGACGTCCATTCTGCCCTATGAGGACTGCTGCACCGTCTTTACGCCCCGGCATCCCAAGACGAAGCCCTCTCTGCGGGAGGTGGAAGCCATCGAGGCCAAAATGGATGTGGAGGGTCTGGTGGCCCACGCCATCGAGAATACGGAGAAAGTGACGGTGCGATACCATGGCGGCGGCAACGGCTGAATCGGTGGTGGCCGCCCTGAAAGCGGCGGAGAAGACCGTGGCCACAGCGGAGTCCTGTACCGGCGGTCTCCTGGGCAAGCTGCTGACCGATGTGGCAGGCAGCTCCGCCGTCTACCCCGGCGGCGTCATCAGCTACAGCTGTGCCGTGAAACACCGCTATCTGGGCGTGGACCAACGGGACCTGGATACGCTGGGTCCGGTGTCCAAGCCGGTGGCCCGGCAGATGGCCGAGGGCATCCGGGCGGGCATGAAGGCTGACTTCGGCATCGGCATTACGGGGCTGGCAGGCCCCGATTCCGACGAATCCGGTCGCCCGGTGGGGCTGGTCTATGTGGCACTGGCCGGAGAAGGGTGGACCATCTGCGAGGAACTCCACCTGTCCGGCGACCGGACAGCCATCCGGCAGGCAGCTTGTGAACGGGCCTTGGCTCTGCTGGCCGACGCCCTTTAAATAATGGAATCTAACAAAAAGAACCGTGCAGTTCAGTTCGACTGCACGGTTCTTTTTTACGATTATTCGGTTGTGGTGGTGGTAGCGGTGGGATCGTAGTTGACGATGATTCCCATTCCCTGGAGCTTGCTCACATCGGTCACCGGATCGCCGAAGGCGTCCACCTGCACCAGATTATTGCAGCTGGTCAGGGGACTTAAATCACTGACCTGATTATAGTCGATGTTGACATAGTTGAGGATGGGCAGATTGCTGAGACCCGACACACTGGTGATGGTGTTGTGGGCCACGGAAATATGCGTCAACGATGCGGCGGCGGAGAAGTCCGGCAGGGAGACGATGGCATTATAGTCGGCTTTCAGGGTCTGTAGAGACGAAAGCTTCGCCAAGGGGGACAGGTCCACCACTGTGTTGTTGCACACGTCCACCGTCTCCAGGGCGGTGCAGGAGGCCAGGGGGGCCAAATCCACCAGCTTGTTCTGCTTGGCCAGCAGGGAGGTCAGAGTTGTTTTGTTGCTCAGGGGCGATAGACTGCTGACCTGATTGCCGGTAATATCCAAGGTCTCCAGGGCTTCCATGGAAGCCAGGGGGGCAATGGTGGTCAACGTGTTGGAGCTGAGATTCAGCGATTTGAGGGCTGTCAGACTGCTGAGGGAGGAAATGTCGGAAATGACATTGCCCGACAGGTCCAAAGATTCCAACGTGACCAGGGGGGACAGGGCCGACACATCGGTGAGGGTGCAGCCGCTGAGCGACAGCGTCTTGAGCTTCGGCAGCTGGGCGATGGCCGACAAACCGCCGGAGGAAACGGTGCAGCCCGACAGATTCAGCGTTTCCAGATTGGTCAGATTGGAGAGAATGGAGAAATCCATGCCATAGGCGTCGTGGATGGTCAGAGAGGTGAGACCGGTGCAGTGCTCCAGATCGGAGAGATTCCGGACGTCGCCGTTCAGCTCCAACGTGGTCAGAGACCACAATTCGTTGGTCATGACGGGGGTGCCGTCCTCCTTACCCAACATCTGCCGGACGACGCTTTCCACAGCCTCATCGGCAAAGGTGGCCTCCTCAATGACACCGCCGATGGTGTAGGTACCGGTGACGGCTTGGCTGACCAGACCGTCCTCGGAGACCACAATGGCGACCACCGTTGTTTCACCGGCGGGCAGATGGATCGGCTCTGTGTACAGCTCATCGTCCATGGAGGGATAGCAGCCCTGGGTGGACAGATAGGCATTGTGGCCGGAATAGGACAGGGATACGTCGATATATTCGGTGTAATAGCCCGGTTCCGGCTGCAAAACGGGGGCGTCGGGCCGCAGCTCCTGCAATTGGGCGCGGATTTCCTCGTTTGCCGTCCGGGTCAGCATCTGGTCGGCGTCCAAGAGCTTGTCTTGGGCGACATAGACCCGGGACAGGGCCAGATACAGGTCCAGTTCACTGGGATTGGCAGTGATGGCGGTGACCAGGGTGTACTCGGCCTTGGTGAAATTTCCGGAGCCCTCATAGGCCTGGGCCAGCTTCAATGCAAGTTCCGGGTTGTCGGAGGAGACAATACCGGCCCGACGGTAGTTGGTGACGGCGCTGGAGTAATTGCCTTCGGCCAGGGCGGCGTCGGCGCGGTTCATGAAAAACTCCTGGGTGATATCGGGGCGGAAGACCAACAGGAACAAAATGGCTCCGGCCAACAACAGCACCACCAGCAGGATGGGGATGATGATTTTCAGCAAACGCTTCATAATGCAGCTCCAATCCAATATAAACTCCATATCATTATACCTGCATGGTGGAAACGTGTCAAGTTACGGCGCCGGAACGCAGAACGGGACGCCGCATCGTTGCGCGGCGTCCCAGATGACGACTATTTTCTCTCGGCCAGGGGGATATAATCCTGATGGGTGAAGATGGCGCGGTAGGCCGGACGCATGATGCGGCCGCTGGTCATGACCTCTTCGATGCGGTGGGCGCACCAGCCGGTGATCCGGGCCATGGCAAACAGGGGGGTAAACAGTTCCTGCGGGATGCCCAGCATGGTGTAGACCAGACCGGAGTAGAAGTCCACATTGGCGCACATGACTTTCTTTTTGCCGGTGACCTCGGCGAAGAGGTCGGGACTTAGCCGCTCGATGGACTCCAGCAGCTCAAATTCCTCCAGCAGACCGGTCTTTTCGGCCAAAGAACGGGCATACTTTTTCAGCAGCGTGGCTCTGGGGTCGGAAATGGTGTAGATGGCGTGGCCCATGCCGTAGATAAGGCCGGAACCGTCGCCGGCTTCCTTGCGCAGAATCTTACGCAGATAGTCGGATACTTCGTTGTCGTCTTTCCAGTTTTTCACGTTGGCCTTGATTTCGGAAAACTGAGTCATGACCTGATTGTTGGCGCCGCCGTGCTTGGGGCCTTTCAGGGAACCCACTGCGGCGGAGATGGCCGAATAGGTATCGGTGCCCGTGGAGGACAGGACGCGGCAGGTAAAGGTGGAGTTGTTGCCGCCGCCGTGCTCGGCGTGGATCACCAGGCACAGGTCCAGGAGCTTGGCCTCCTCATCGGTGTACTTCTGGCTGGGGCGGATGGCCCGCAGGAAGTTCTCGGCGATGGACAGGCCCTTGACGGGGCGGTGCAGATAGAGGCTTTTGTCGTTGAAATAGTGCTGCCGCGCCGCATAGGAATGGGCGATGATGATGGGGAACCGGGCGATCAGCTGGGAGCACTGGCGGACCATGTTCTCCAGAGAAGTCTCATCGGGGTTGGGGTCCGAGGAGTAGAGGGCCAGGACCGCGCGGCCCAGCTGGTTCATGATATCCCGGGAGGGATGCTTGAGGATCATATCCTCGGTGAAGTTATCGGGCAGGGCCATGTTGTCATAGAGGAAGTTCTGGAACATGTCCAGCTCCTCAGCATTGGGCAGGCGGCCCAGCAGCAGCAGAAACGCCGTCTCTTCAAAACCGAAGCGGTTTTCCTTGCGGTAACCCTCTACCAGCTCCGAAACCTCGTAGCCGGCATAGGAGAGGTGACCTTCCATGGGAATCCGCTCGCCGTCGAGAATGGAGTAACCGAGGACGTTGCCCACTTTGGTGTAGCCGATCATAACGCCGGTGCCGTCGGCATTGCGCAGACCACGCTTAACATCCACATTATCCCGCATCATTCTGGACAGGGCTTCCGAGGTGTTGCGGTCGATCCCGGCGAAAAGGCTGCGCATATACTCACGATTTTTTTCAGAATATGCAGTATTGATGTCCATGTGCTTCATCCTCCTTGAAATTTGAATACAGTATAACAGATAAATATCAGTCCGTCAACGTCATAATTGATAGAATTAAAACAAATATTGCAAAAATATTTTATCTGATAAAGAAATAAAAGAAAAGAAATGAATAATTCTGAAATGCAACTTGCAAAATGGAGGGAAATGCTATGAGACGAGCGATTTCTGCAGGATGTCTTGCAGCCCTGGGGGTGTGGTTGGCGGCGGCGGTTCTGACGGCCTATGAGACCGTGACGGCGCCCCGGGAACCAACGCCGGAGCCGGTGGTTATGGAGCCGGCGCCATCCGCAACCGCCGAAACCGCCGACGGGTCACAGTCCGTCCGGCTGTCCACGGCGGACGGTGTGGAGACGGTGTCCCTGGACGACTATCTGACAGGGGTGGTGATGGGGGAGATGCCGGCATCTTTTCCCCAGGCGGCCTTGGAAGCACAGGCGGTAGCGGCCCGGACGTTTACCTGCAAGCAGATGCTGGGGGGGAAGCATGACGGGGCAGACGTCTGTGACGACAGCGGATGCTGTCAGGCATATCTGTCGCCGGAGACGGCGGCGGAACGAATGGGCACGGAGTACGATGCTATATATAATAAGGTAAGAGCGGCGGTGGAAGCCACCGACGGCCAAGTGCTGACCTACGACGGCGCGCTCATCGACGCGGTTTATTTCTCCTGTTCCGGCGGCGTCACCGAGGACGCCGTGGCCGTCTGGGGGAATGAGGTGCCGTATCTCCAGTCGGTGGAAAGCCCCGGCGAGGAGGACGCGCCGCCCTATGAGGACGTGGTTTCAGTGGAGCGGGAGGTGTTCCGCCAAACCGTGGAAGCGGCGGGAGCCGTTTTGCCGGAGGACGGGGGACAGTGGTTCGGAACGGCTGTGCGCAGCAGCGGCGGCGGGGTGGAGACGGTGGAAATTGGCGGCGTGACCTTTACCGGGACCGAAGTCCGCAGTCTTTTCAACTTGCGGTCCACCCGGTTTTCCGTAACGGTAGGGGCGGAGACAGTGGATTTCTATACCCGGGGGTATGGTCACCGGGTGGGCCTGAGCCAGTACGGGGCGGCGGCCATGGCCGAGGAGGGCAGCAAGTGGCAGGAAATTTTGCAGCACTACTATACCGGCGTGGACATTGTGGACATGGAGACGGTACTGCCGTAGGAGCGCGGCAACTGCCAAACGGGCAGCAAAAACGCAGCAAATCTTCTTTAGTCAAGACTTACTGCGTTCAATGGCTGCGGATGGACGGCCAGTATTCAGTTTTGGGCAGTTCTGCAAGGTAAACAGCGCAATCAAGGTGAATTTCAGGCTTACAAGCAACCAATGTGCATTCGTAAAATATTTTGTAAAAAAAGAATAATTTCCTTTTCGTTTTCAAATATCCATTGATCAATTAGCTCGGATTCCTCAAGCCACGCCTGCGGATAATTGAAATCAGTTTGATATGCTGCATCATGATAATCATGGTTGCCCAAAACATACATTTTACTGAGTTCTTCGCTGGGTGCAAACTGATGTAAATACTCTATCGTTTTATGAATTGCCTCTCGTTCCGCTGCTTCGTAATAAGTCCAAACACCGCTTCTCAAGGAGGTCCCCATCCAGGAGGACAATTCTAAAAATGCAACAACAAAGCCGGGCTTTTCGTGCATATTAGATAATTGAATAAACAAATCTGACTCAATCAGATAAAACTCTTCCGGAGCAATCGAGATGCTCTTTTCAATTAACTTTTGCATATCCATCCCAGGTTCTTCTCCTTTGCAATTTCTGATTACTCATGCTGGTTTGTAGTTTATTGTATCATGTTCAAACCATAAACTCTAGCGGTTTCCCTTTTATTTTACAGGATGGCGGGAAACGGTCGATTCTCTTGTTTGCGTTACTTTAAAAGTATTGATGACAGAAGCAAAAAAATCCATAGAGACTGTGGCCTTTCCAGATTCCTCTTTACAGGCCGTGGTTTTTCCGGTATAATTGTTCCAACTATGTGCAAAGTGAGTGTGTGAGTACCATGATTCAATTTGAGGAGTATAAAGGAAAACTGACGGCGCTGAAGCCCAAGCTGGACGAGCTGGCGGTCTCTCTGAATCTGGAGGCCGACGGCGAGGAGCTGGAGCGGCTCCACGCACAGATTGAAGCCCCCGGTTTCTGGGACAATCAGGAGCTGTCCCAGAAGGTCATGAAGCGGGCCCGTCAGCTGGAGACCAAGGCTGAGCGCTACCAGAAAATGTGCACCAACTGGGAAGACCTGCTGACCATCTGCGAGATGGCGCTGGAGGAGAACGACGATTCCATGCTGGAGGAATTGACCACCGGCTATGAGGCCCTGGAGACGGCCATGGAGAGCGCCCGCCTGGAGACGCTGCTGACGGAGGAGTACGACGCCTACAACGCCATTGTTACCCTCCATGCCGGCGCCGGCGGCACCGAGGCTCAGGACTGGGCGCAGATGTTGTTCCGTATGTATACCCGTTGGGCCGAGCGCCATGGCTTCTCCTGCAAGACCCTGGACTACCAGGACGGCGATGAAGCCGGTATCAAGAGCGCCACCATCATGATTGAGGGCCCCAACGCCTACGGCTATCTGCGCAGCGAACACGGCGTCCACCGCCTGGTCCGGGTGTCGCCCTTCGACGCCAACGCCCGCCGTCAGACGTCTTTTGCCGCCGCCGAGGTTATGCCGGACCTGCCCGACGACTGCACCGATGTGGAAATCCGTCCCGACGAATACGAGATGCAGGTGTTCCGTTCCTCCGGCGCCGGTGGTCAGCACATCAATAAGACGTCCTCCGCCGTCCGTCTGATTCACCACGCTACGGGCATTGTGGTGTCCTGCCAGACAGAGCGCAGCCAGTTCCAGAACAAGGAATCCTGCCTCCGCATGCTGCGAGCCAAGCTCATCGAGCTGAAAATGCAGCAACATGCCGAGAAAATTTCTGATATCAAAGGTGTGCAGCTGAAAATCGAATGGGGCAGCCAGATCCGGTCCTACGTCTTCATGCCCTATCAGCTGGTCAAGGACACCCGCACCGGTTACGAGTCCTCCAACATCAACGCCGTCATGGACGGCGATCTGGACGGTTTCATCAACGCCTATCTGACCTGCGCCGCCACCAACACCTGGGTCACCAAATAACGGGAAAGTCGGGATTTCCCCTTGCTTTTTGAAATTTGGTGTGGTATGATAATCCATGCGAAAAAATGAACGGCTGGCGCAGTCCGCCGATGATTGGAGGAAGTTATGAGCGTTCCCGCGATTTTAGTCACCATCGTTCTGATTATCAGCGCTGTGCTGCTGATCCTGGCCGTTCTGGTGCAGTCCGGTAAGAGCGAGGGCCTGTCCGGCACGCTGGTGGGTTCTTCTGCCGCTGAGTCCTTCCTGGGCCAGAACAGAAGCCATACCTGGGATGCCAAGGTTGCCCGTGCCACCAAGTGGCTGGCCGGCATCTTTGTCGTGTGTGCCTTTTTGCTGAACCTGCTGTAAGGCATCGAATCATGAATGGATAAAAAATCTCCGGCAACTGCGGTTGCCGGAGATTTTTTGCCTATAATTGAAAATCCTTGTCGTCGTACCGTTTCAGCGCCGGGGCCTTGGGCCGGGGCGGAACCCGCTTCAGCGGGTCGTACCGGAAGCGGAAGCACTGGTCGGCGGCGGCGACAATGCCCTTTTTGGAGCAGATCAACTGGTGCTCGTCAATGCGTCCGGCGTGGGCGCAGTAGGCGCAGTAATGGCTGATTTTTTTGCGAAAGACCATGGGTATCCCTCCTGCGGCGCAGTCTTCTGGGTCCATTATACCGGACGGGCGGGAAATTTCCAAGAGGTTTTTGTCAGCCGGGGGAGCAGAGCGGCCAACAGGACTGCCAGCAGGGGCAGCGGGTCCCGGACCGTCAGCAGCCGCACCAGGGCCACCGACAGAAGACACTGGAGCCCTTTCCCCAGGAAATAGTACCTCATTTGGATGGGGCGGTCTCCCCGCAGGGACAAAACCTGACAGTGGACGCACAATCCACCCCAGCCCAGAAAAGCGGCGGCCCAGACCATGGCCGCAGGAACCGGCAGCCCCTGTTCTGTCAGCAGCGCCATACCGGTGGACAGCTCCAGCACACCGGCAGCAGTCAGAGCGGGCAGGGGCGGCAGCAGACGGGAGAGGGTGCCCAGCAGCACGCCGAAAAAGACGAGAAATCCACAGAGATAGAGACAGGTTACAGCGGCGTCCTGAACCGAGCGGATGAAATCGACGGCAAAGGGACCGGTGGTTGTGTCCGCCGGTGCGATGGCCCGGGATGATTCCAAAGTGCGGGGCCGCAGCAGGATACCGGTCAGCACCGCGGCCAGAATATGGACCGCCCACAGCGTCACCCCCAGCCGGACGCTGCCAAGAAGACCCAGACCCACCACACCGAGAATATACCCGGGGCCGCCGTTGTTGCAGAAGGACAGAGCACGGCTGACCTGCCGGGCCGACAGCTGTTTCTGGTCGTAGAGGCGAAACAGAGCGGCGGCCCCCACCGGGTAGCCGCCCAGGGCACCCAGCACCAGTGCGCCCGCCGCGTCGGCGGGAACCCCCAGTACCGGCTCCATCCACCGGCCCAGGGCCGAAGCGGCATAGCGGTGATAGGACCGGCGGACCAGCAGATTGGTCAGTACAAAAAAGGGGAACAGGGACGGCACCACCACAGCGGCGCACCGTTCCAAAACGGCCCGACCGCTGGCCGACGTGGCGGCCGGATCGGCCAGCCACAGGGCCAGCAGGGCCGACAGCAGGAGAAAACCATAAAAAGAAGTTTGTTTCCAAACGGGACGATCCACACAACTCACCTCACGGCATGTATACGCCGGGGACAACTTTCTATGCCTGGGCGCATATGTATCTACCGAGTCAGCGTACAAGGAGGGATGCGTGTGAAGCGGACAAAAGCGCTTCTGACGGCGGCGGCCCAACGGCTGGATGTGCCGCAGGATGTTCTGACCAATGCGCCGCGGGTGGAGGTCATGGGATTTCAACAGGTGACCGTTGAACACCACCGGGGCGTGACGGAGTACACGGAAGACGCCGTGACGGTGGCCGTGGCCGATGGGGCCGTGCGGATCACCGGGGCCGGACTCACCATTTCATTGATGAACCAGGGCTTTGTCACGGTCTGCGGCAATGTGGCCGATGTGGCGCTGCTGCCGGGAGGCTGTCCATGACCGGCCGGATGCGGCGGCTTCTGGGCAGCGTCTGCCTGACGGTGACCGCAGCGGCGCCGGAACAGGTCCTCAACCGTCTGGTCCGGGAAGGGGTGTTTTTCTGGGATTTGCAGCGGCCGGACCCTTTCACGTGCCGTTTTTCTGTCCGGCGGCGGGACCGGCAGCGGGCCGAAGAATTGGCGGAACGGTCCTTCGGTACCGTGGTGGAAGCCCGGGAGACTGGTCTGCCCCTGCTGGTGCCCAAGCTTCTGCGCCGGAAGTTCCTGATCTGTGCCCTTGGTCTTGTGGCGGTGATGATGACGGTGCTGCCGGGCTTTGTCTGGTGCATCCATGTGGAGGGTAACGACAAGGTACCGGCGGAGAAAATTTTGCAGGAGCTGGAAAAGCTGGGGGTAGGCTTTGGCACCCGGGGTGGCGATATTGTGTCCCAGGATTTGAAAAATCAGATGCTCAATATCATTCCGGAGTTGGAATGGCTGACGGTGAACCGCAGCGGCGGTCTGGCCACGGTGGTGGTCCGGGAGCGGCTGACCGCCGACGAACCCATTGACCGCCGGGAAATCTGCAATCTGGTTTCGGCGGAGGACTGTCTCATCACGCAGATGGAGGTTCTGTCGGGACATGCGCTGTGCGAGCCCGGCGACGTGGTGCAGAAGGGGCAGGTCCTGGTATCGGCCTATCAGGAGCTGGAAATCTCCACCCAAGTGACCCGCGCCCTGGGGGAAATCTATGGTAACACCTGGCACGACCAGGACGCCGTGACGCCGGCGGAAGCCGTCTGCAAGGGCGAGGTCACGGGCGAACAGCGGCGATATGCCGTGGAGATTGGGAAAAAACGAATAAATTTCTATGGAGACAGTGGAATTTGGGGTACCGGATGTGATAAAATAGTGGTGAATCATCCCTTGACCTTGCCGGGAGGCTATACGCTGCCCATCGGCTGGATCGAGGAGATTGCCGTGGAGCGGGAGACAGAGACGGCGACAGTCCCGCCGGCGGAAGCCGCGGATATTCTGCGAACCGGCGCCGCCGGAGCCTTGAAGCAGTCCATGATTGCCGGGCAAATCCTGGAGGATCGGACCGCGGTCCGGCGGGAGGGCGCGGTGTACCGGCTCACAGGGGACTACGCCTGCCACGAAATGGTGGCGCGGCCCGTCCCCGCAATTCAATGGGAAAGCGAAGGAACTACATGACAGAACGGGTAATCAACGCCGAGCGCATCGAGCAGATCATCAGTGTGTTCGGCTCCTTTGACGAAAATATCAAGCGCATTGAGCAGGCCTTTGACATTCATGTGACCAACCGTGGCACGGAATTGAAGGTTCAGGGCGATGTGGAGGCTGCCGACAAGGGCGTTCGGGCCATCGAAGCCCTCATGTCCCTGGCCTCCAAGGGCGAGACCATTGACGAACAGAAGGTGCGCTACCTCATCAGCCTCATCAACGCCGGCAACGACGACAAGGTGGGGGAGATGGCTAAGGACGTCATCTGCGTCACGGCCAAGGGCAAGCCCATCAAAGCCAAGACCCTGGGCCAGCAGAAGTATCTCAAGGCCATTGCCAAGAATACCATCACCCTGGGCGTCGGCCCCGCTGGTACCGGTAAGACGTATCTGGCCGTGGCTATGGCTGTGGCGGCGTTCCGGGCCAAGGAGGTCAACCGCATCATTCTGACCCGTCCGGCGGTGGAAGCCGGAGAGCGGCTGGGCTTCCTGCCCGGCGACCTCCAGAACAAGGTGGACCCGTATCTGCGGCCCCTGTATGACGCCCTGTTTGATATGCTGGGACCTGAGACGTATGGAAAATATCTGGAGCGGGGCAATATTGAGGTAGCCCCTCTGGCCTATATGCGCGGTCGGACCTTGGATGACAGCTTTATTATCCTGGACGAGGCCCAGAACACTACCCGGGAGCAGATGAAAATGTTCCTGACCCGTTTGGGCTTCGGCTCCAAAATCGTCATCACCGGCGACGCCACCCAGATCGACTTGCCCGCCGACAAGGTCAGCGGTCTGAAAGAGGCGCTGAAGGTTTTGGAAGGCGTGCCGGATATTGCCATTTGCCGCCTGTCGGCCAGCGACGTGGTGCGCCATCAGCTGGTGCAGCAGATCGTGGCCGCCTATGAGAAGTATGAGACGAAAAAACCGCCGGTCGCCGGCAAGACGTTCCAAAGGAAGCGATAACCAATGAAGCACCGGATCAATCTGCTGTTTGAGGGCAGCGCCGCCCGTAAGGTACTGCTGGGCCGCCATCTGCGCCGCTGTATCACGGCGGCGCTGGACGCCGAGGGTGTCCACGTACCTTGTGAGATCAATGTTCTGGTCACCGATGACGCCACCATCCATGTCATCAACCGCCAGACCCGCAACGTGGACCGGCCCACGGATGTGCTGTCGTTTCCCATGTTCAACTACGAGCCGGGCCGGTTTCCCGCGGACGTCTCCGGGGATATCGACCCGGAGACGGGGCTGCTGCCCCTGGGGGATATGGTTCTGTCTCTGGAGCGGGCAGCGGCTCAGGCGAAAGAATACGGCCACAGTCTCAAGCGGGAGGCGGGCTATCTGACCATCCATTCGGTACTGCATCTGCTGGGCTATGACCATTTGGACGAGGGACCTATGAAACGGCAGATGCGGGCCCGGGAGGAAGCCATTCTGGCAGACATCGAGCTGCCCCGATAATACAAAAGACAACGGGAGGAAGTACATGATTACGAAATCCGCCATGATTACCATTGCCGGACGGCCGAACGTGGGCAAGTCCACCCTCATCAACCGTCTGGTGGGGGAGAAGGTGGCCATCGTCTCCAACAAGCCCCAGACCACCCGTAACCGCATTTGCGGCGTTTTGACCCGGGACAATACGCAGATTGTGTTTATGGATACGCCGGGTTTCCACAAGCCCCGGACCCGGTTGGGCGATTATATGGTTGATGTGGTGCGGGAGTCCGTCAGCGATGTGGACGCGGTGCTGCTGCTGGTGGAGTCCATTGCCAACATCGGTTCCCAGGAGCAGGCATTGCTGGACCAGATGCGGGGCGGCGCGCCGGTGGTGCTGGTCATCAACAAGATCGACACGGTGGAGAAGGACGAATTGCTGTCGGTCATTGCCGTCTACAGCGCGGCCTTTGACTTTGCCGCCGTCGTTCCCATTTCGGCCAAGACCGGCGACGGTGTGGAAGAACTGATTGCGGAGACCATGGGCTACGCCCAGGACGGTCCCCAGCTGTTCCCCGATGGTATGGTGACAGACCAGCCCGAGCGGCAGATCATTGCCGAGATCATCCGGGAAAAGCTCCTGTGGTGTCTCGACAAGGAGATTCCCCACGGCACCGCTGTGGAGATCACCAAATTCTCCGAGCGGGACAACGGGATTATCGATGTGGATGCCACCATCTACTGTGAGAAAGCCAGCCACAAGGGCATCATTATCGGAAAACAGGGGAGCATGCTCAAGAAGATCAGCACCATGGCCCGGGAGGATTGCGAGCGGTTCATGGGTACGAAGGTCTATTTGGAGACGTGGGTCAAGGTCAAGGAAAACTGGCGCGACAGCGCACGCCTCATTCAGAATTTCGGATTTGAAAAATAACTGGTAAAGCGGGGCGCTGCGCGGAGCGGTACCCCGCTTCTGCGTTTTTTGTCCTTTGAAAAAACGGTGTGACCAACGGCGCACAATCTGTGTCTTTTATAGACAGAGGGGAACTGTTTAAGAGCCCCGATGCCTGTAAAGGAGGAGAGTACTGCATGGATGATCGGAACCTGCGTTCCCTGGTGGAGCAGAGCCGGGATGGAAATCGGACGGCTCAAGAGGAATTGGTTGCCGCTGTACAAAATTTCGTCTTTTTTCACTGCTGTAAAATGATTGGGGACCGGGAGAGTGCGTTGGATGTGACCCAGGAGGTACTGCTGGCCATGGTTCGGGGACTGCCTGGATTGCAGAACCCGGCGGCGTTTCGGCCCTGGCTGCTGAAAATCGTCTGCAACCGCTGCCGCAATCATCGGAACCGGAAGCCACGGGAGTGCCCGATGCCGGAGACAGCGGAGGGAGACAGCCTGCTGGACACCTGGGCGGAGGACGCGACGGAGCGACTGCCGGATGCGGCGCTGGATGCGGCAGAGACGGCGCAGCTTGTCCGGCAGTTGGTAGATCAGCTGCCGACGGACCAGAGGGCGTGCGTTCTCCTGTTCTATTACGATGAACTGACAGTCCGGGAAATCGCTGCGGCGCTGTCGGTGCCCATGGCCACAGTCAAGACGCGGCTCTATCGGGCGCGTAAGACGCTGCGGTTGGGATTGCGCCGCCACGGTGTCTCTGCTCTGGCGCTTACAGCATTGCTTTCCAGCGCTTTTGGGGCAGAATCATCGGTCGGACCACTTCCGGCACTGTCAGCGGCGGCCAAAGCGGCCGCTGCTGGGACAGTGCTGAAATGCGCTGCCGGTATCGCTGCTGTGGGTCTGATCGTGGGTGGTTTTTTGGGTCTGCGGAAACTGAACCACACAGAGCCGCCGGACTTAAAGAATATGCTGAGCGACCATACGGAGCAGCCGGAAACGCTGACAGACTATCTGCGGGACACCGTGCTCCAACCGGCGGAGTGGGCCGTTCCCGATCACGGATTCACCTTTGATACGCCGGAAGATCTGTCCTCGGAGGCGCTGTTTCGCCTGTATCTCCAGTGGGTGGACCCGGAAACGGTGGAGACCTATTGGCAGGAGGACAACGGCAGTTATTGGTTTACCGACGAGATTATTCGTCCCGTGCTGGACGAACATTTCCACACCTATACCTTTGATCTGACCCAGTGCCGCGATTATGATATCTATGCGGAAGCGGTGCGGCTGGCCCGATTGCCGGAGCAGACCGGCACACCGGACCTGTCCATCACCGACTGTCAAAGCAGCGGCGGGACGGTCACCGTGACGGCGGAGTTCCGTGGCAAACGGTACTGTGACGGACGGCCCGACACGGTGTTGTATCAGCGAAAGATTTACGAAGTGGCGTTGGAGCCCGACGGGTTTTACTATCTGTCCGCCAAGGAGGTGCCGCTGGACCCGGAGGAGATCACCACACCCCGGTTGGGCAGCGGCGCCGACGCCCCGATGTTTACCCATGCGGACATGGCATTTGAGGGCGCGGCGTTCTTGCCCCAGCAGGAGACGACGCCGGAGACGTTGGACCAGCAGTTTGGCCCGGTACAGGATGTGGAAAATACGCTGGTCCATGAAGCCGACGGCTTTTCCTGGGAAACACGTATCTACGACGGCATATCCATCACCTGCAACCGGGAGGCGGACAGCTCAGACTATTCGGTGGGGGAAATCACCTACGAGCGGCCGGACCTGCCCTATGTGCGGGATATCCAAGTGGGCGACACGCTGGAGAAGCTGCTGTCCACATTCCGCAACGAGGCGTGGCTCTATGTACCTGACGAGATCGAAGGGGAGTATTACGGCGTGCCGCTCTACGGCACCCCCATCCATATGGGGGCGTTCGGCCTGGTGGAGTACCGCGACGGCCGCCCTTATGATGTGATGTATCAAGAGGGCGGCGCAGGCGTACGCTTCTATCTGAATAAGGAGTGGACCATATCCAGGATCGAACTGTTTGGCGGCTTGTACGGATGAATAAGAGAAAGGATGGCTACCATGGTAAAACAACTGATTTCTGTAGGACTGTTGGCCGGGACTCTGGTGTCGGCGCAGATGCCATCTGCCAAGCTGGATGTGGAGGGTTGGCTGGCGCTGTACCCCGATGATGGCATCTGTGGCATTACCTTGTGGCCGGACCGGACAGAGGTGCTGGTCAACAACGTTCTGGTGGAGCTGGACCACGCGCCGTTTGTGGAAAACGACCTGCTCTATGTACCGTTGGAGGATTTGGCGGCGCTGTTGGGTGACACAGTGCAGGTGGCGGGCAACACCATCATACTCCAGACAGACGATGGCCCCTACATTCTATATGCCGGGGAAACGCGGGTGACGGCTCCCGATGGGAAAGACTATGTGATAGACCACGAGCTGAGGCAGTTTTCTATAAAGCGTGGAAGCTGTCCTGTCACCGCGGCCACGACGCCCCTGCTGCGGGATGGCACAGCCTATGCGCCCACAGACTATGTGCTGCGGCGGCAAGCGTCGCCGGAGTATCTCAACGGCTACTCGTTCTATCCCGAGGACGGCTTTGCGGTGCTGGATTTGCTGCAGCCGGAAGAGCACATGTGCGATGGTTTTGCTACCATGACGAATTTCGATGAACTGCCGGCGGAGCAGCGGGGCAAGGTCCAGGAGGTGGGCAGTCTGGGCATCACACGGGACTATTACGACGAGGTGGAATACCGGGGTGACGGCTACGCCATCCATGTGGCCCGGCTTCGTCCGGGCGAGGAGGACGGATGGGGGCTGGACGGAATCATCGTGGCCATCGTGTTCGATGGTCCCCAGTGCGCCACGGCACGAGGGCTGCGGGTTGGCGACACGCCCCAGCGAGCGTGGGAACTCTATGGCTATGAGCTCCAATTTGGCTACGAGGTAGCGCACGGCCATATCACCCGTATTGCGTTTAACAGTTACTATACGCAGCACAGCATTCCAAGTTTTTGGGTTTAAGCGCCATTTGGTATCCTGCTTTCATGGAAAAGGCCGGAAACGCCTATTGACGCACCGATAAAACTGCGATATGATGAACAAGTTAGCCCCCGCCGTCACCTGCGGACTATTCCAAGGCGTCCGGTGGATGATGGAGCGCAGCGGCATTGTGGAACGGCTGTGAAATGGGCGCTGCACGCGTAAAAAACTGGCAGCATGATCCCGCTGCTTCCTGCAAATCCTAAGATTGCAGGAGGTGGTTACCATGCGTCAGAAACGACTGTGGGAGCTGTTTTTTGAAACCGGCGCGCCGGAGTATTACGTTATGAGCAAGCATCAAAACGAGAAGCAGGACGGGGAGAAAGAGCAACCGAAGCCCTAGGGCGGGGGGAAAAAATCCCCTCCGCCGGATGTGGGCCGTACATAACTGGGAGGTAACCATGTACTGGAAGACCGAGGGCGTCGTTCTGCGGGAGACCGACTACAAAGAGCATGACCGGCTGTTGACGGTGCTGACCCGGGACCATGGACCGGTGACCATGAAAGCCCGAGGCGTCCGGGGACGCCGCAGCACCCTCAAGGCGGCCTGCCAGCTGTTGGCCTATTCGGAATTTACCGTATCGGAGCAGCGGGGGTACCTGACCATTACGGAGGCGGTGACCAAAGAACAGTTTCCGGCCTTGCGGCAGGATATTGAACTGCTTTCTCTGGCCAGCTATTTCGCCCAGGTATCGGAGACCATCGCCCAGGAGGACTGTCCCAACCCGGAATTGCTGTCGCTGCTGCTCAACTGTCTGTATGCCCTGGGCCCGCTCCACAAGCCGCAACCGGTAGTTAAGGCGGTGTTTGAACTGCGAGCCGTCTGCCTGGCAGGCTATTTGCCGGAACTCTCCGGGTGTTTTGTCTGCGGTAATCCTATGCCCGACCGGTTTGATCTGGTCCACGGTGTCCTCCAGTGCAGCGGCTGCGGACCCGGACAGGGGACGCTGGTGCTCCTCAGCGCCGCCGCCCGGACGGCCCTCCACTATATCACCGCCTGCGGGCCTAAACAGATTTTTTCCTTTACCGTGGACGACGCCACGGCGGAGGAACTGTCCCAGCTGTCGGAGGCCTATCTGATGACCCAGCTGGAACGGGGCTTCCACACCCTGGACTTTTATAAATCCCTGAAACGATGAGGTTTCCATATTATGAGTGAATTATACGAAAAATCCCTTGTGAAACTGGAGCTGAACGGCGTTCTGGACCTGCTGGCAGCCCAGGCCGTCAGCGACGCGGCCAAGGAGGTCTGCCGCAATCTAAAGCCGGAGACCGATGTGGATGAAGTGCGCCGTCTCCAGGAGCAGACCACCGCCGCCTGTAAGCTGATCTCTCTGAAAGGCTCACCCAGCCTGGGCGGCATTCGGGACGTGGGCGCCAGCCTGGACCGTGCTCGCCGCGGCGGTAGCCTGACGCCCGGCGAACTGCTGAAAATTGCGTCCAGTCTCCGGGTGGCCCGGACCGTCAAGGCCTATGCCGACACCGATGCCGTGTCCTCCTGCCTGGATGTCTACTTCTGGGAGTTGACGGCCAATAAATACCTGGAAGACCGGATTTCCAACTCCATTCTTTCCGAAGAGGAGATTGCCGACAGCGCCAGCAGCGCGCTGGCCGATATCCGCCGCCATATCCGGGTCCAGAGCAGCAAAATTCGGGAATCCCTGCAAAAAATCATCTCTTCGCCCACCTATTCCAAGGCATTGCGGGAGAGCATTGTCACCATCCGTTCCGGTCGGTTTGTGGTGCCGGTGAAAAGCGAGTGCAAGAATGACATTCCCGGTCTGGTTCACGACGTGTCCGCCTCCGGCAGCACGTTTTTTGTGGAACCCATGCAGGCGGTCAATGCCAATAACGAACTGCGGGAACTGCAAGTCAAGGAACAGGCGGAGATCGAGCGGATTCTGGCGGAACTGTCGGCGGAAGCGGCATTGTATCAGGACCCCATCAACCACAATTATCAAATGTTGGTGACCATCGACAGTATTTTTGCCCGCGCCAAGCTGTCCTATGCCATGCACGCCATGGAGCCGGAAATCCGGACCGATGGGCAGCTGGAGCTGAAAAGCGCCCGTCATCCGCTGATTGATAAGAAAACCGTTGTGCCCATCTCTGTGCGGCTGGGCAGCGATTTCGATACCCTGGTAATCACCGGCCCCAATACCGGCGGTAAAACCGTCACCCTGAAAACCATTGGTTTGCTGACGCTGATGGCCGAGTGCGGTCTCCATATTCCCGCCGAGGACGGCAGCTATATCTCTACGTTTGACATGGTGCTGGCGGACATCGGCGACGAGCAATCCATTGAACAGTCCCTGTCCACGTTCTCCGCCCACATGAAAAACATCGTGGAGATTGTGGCGGTCTGCGACAGCCGCAGTCTGGTGCTCTTTGACGAATTGGGCGCCGGTACGGACCCGGCCGAGGGCGCGGCACTGGCCATGGCCCTGATTGATTTCTGCCGGCGCATGGGGGCCAAAGTGGCGGCCACCACCCACTATGCGGAATTGAAGCTGTACGCCATGCGGACGGAGGGCGTCATCAACGCTTCCTGCGAGTTTGACGTTCAGACGCTGAAACCCACTTACCGGCTGTTGATCGGTGTTCCCGGCAAGTCCAATGCCTTTGCCATTTCTCAGCGGCTGGGCCTGTCGGAGGAGATCATTAAAAAGGCACGGGACCTGGTCAGTGAAAACGACGTGAACTTTGAAGAGGTCCTCAATCAATTGGAGACCCAGCGCCAGCAGATGGAGCAGGCCAAGGTGGAGGCCCAGCGGCTGCGTCGGGAGATGGAGGAAGCCAAGGCCCAATCCGATGCCTATGTGGCTGAGATCAAGCGGGAGCGGGACAAGGCGGTGGAGAAGGCGAGAGCCGAAGCCAAGGCCATCATCGAGGATGCCCGCCGCACGGCCAACGCCACTTATGACGAATTGAAGAAGCTGCGCAAGCAGATGCACGATGCCGCCGACGCCCAGGGCATCAACGAGCGGCAGGCCCAGCTGCGCCGGAATCTCAACGAAGCTGAAGCCCGGCTGTCGTCCCGGGAGGAGCCGAAAAAGCAACGGCCCAAGGCCAGCCGGGAGATTCAGGTGGGCGATACGGTGGAGCTGCTGAAATTGGGCAGCAAAGCCACGGTGCTGGCTGTCAACAAGGACGGCACCTACCAGCTGCAAGCGGGCATCATGAAGATCAACGCCAAAAAGGACGAGGTCTATCTGCTGGAAAACGAGCCTCAGAAGACCACCCAGAAGTTCATCGAAAAAACCCGCCGCCAGCTGCGCAACACCGCCGTTCCCACGGAACTGGACCTGCGGGGCATGGATTCGGTGGAGGCCATTACGGTGTTGGATCAGTTTCTTGACCAGGCCATTATGGCCAAGGTCCCGTCGGTACGGATCATCCACGGTAAGGGTACCGGCGTTTTGCGAAAGGCCGTTCAGACGCGTCTGCGACAGAACCGTCAGATCAAAGGCTTCCGCCTGGGCGTCTATGGCGAGGGCGAGGACGGCGTCACCATCGTGGAAATTTAAGTACTGTCAGATAGAGAGAACTGTGCCGCCCGGCCAAGTGGCCGGACGGCACACAATTTTTACAGGAGGAAACGTATGCGCGGAAACACCCATGTGACCGCTGGGCTGACGGCGGCCCTTTTGACGCCGAACTTGAGTATTCCGGCCATGGCCGCTCTGACGTTGGGGTCCATTCTGCCGGATATCGACCACCGGGACAGTCTGGTGGGACGGCATGTTCCCATTCTGCCGCGGCTGTTGAAACACCGGGGCGTCACCCATTCTCTGCTGTTTGCGGTCCTTTGTTATGGACTGTATCCGCCCCTGGGGGCGGGCGTTTTGCTGCATCTGCTGTTGGATGTGCTGAATCCGGCGGGTGTGGCGCTGCTGTGGCCCTGGAAAAAACGGCTTTCCACGCCGGTGGTGACCATTGCCTCCGGTGGTGTACTGGACGGGGTCCTGCGTACCGGATTGTGGGTGGTCCTGGCGGCGGTGGTACTCCACCGGTTTTTGGGTTATTCGTTCTGGTAACTGGCCAGCGTCTCTGCCAGAAGGTCTGCCATCTGCTGACGGACCGCCGGGGGATGCAGGATTTCCGCCCGGCTGCCAAAGCTGATAAACCAGCCCAGGAACGTGGGGGAGACGGAGATTTCCGCCGTGACGGTGAAATGCTCAGGGCCGTCGGGGGTGCGGATGGTGTCCAGGCCGAACCGGTCAATGACCACACCGGCCAGAGACCGGTGAAACCGCATGCGGACCGTGGTCCGTTGGCCGTGGAACATGGAAAAAACGGCTTTGGAATAGGCGCCCAGATCGAGACTGCGGCCTTCGTCGGTCATGATCCGGGGACGGCCGGTGCAGGTGAGTTCCGCCATCTTGTCCACCCGGTAGTGGGTGATGCCGTGGCGGTCGGAATGGGCGATGAGATAGTAGTTTTCATCGGCCCAGCAGAGGGCGTAGGGACTGGCCTCATAGAGCCGGGGACGGAACTGCTTTTCCCCGTCCATGCCCCAGTCGAAGTACCGGAATGTGATGGTGCTGTTGCGACCGATGGCCTCATGGATGCGATCCACCGTATAGTAGATGCTCTCATTCATGGTCTTGATGCGGCCCGAAACCACCACCTGCCGCCGCAGCTGCCCGGCCTCATGAATGCTGACCAGCCGCTCCAGCTTGGCGATCAGTTCCAGGGACTTTTTTTCCGTCAGAAACCGGGAGGATTGGACCGCGTCCACCAACAGTTTTAGTTCCGGCAGTTCAAAATCCCGGGCGGCCAGATAGTATCCGCCGCTCCGGCCCTGACGGTACAGAATGTCCATGCCCTGCTCCCGCAGGGTCTCCAGATCCCTGTAGATGCTTTTTCGTTCGGCTGCGATGCCCTGTGTTTCCAGATGGGAGAGGATATCCTGCATGGATAGGGGATGGTCGCAGTCGCTTTTTCGTTCCAGAAGGTCCTTGAGCACCAGGAGTTTTCCCTTTTGCTGTTCCGATTTTGCCATGCTATCACCAATCCTTTGCCGCGATTGTACCACACTTCGATAAAAGTGCAAAGTGTTCACAGAAAAATTATAGTAAAGCGACGAAGTCTATGGTATAATCGATAAAAACTGCGAGGTGATTTTGTGTTGTATGTAGGTTGTCATCTGTCGTCGTCCAAAGGCTTTGCAGCCATGGGGAAAACGGCGCTGTCCATTGACGCCAATACGTATCAATTTTTTACGAGAAATCCACGGGGCAGCAAGGCCAAGGACTGGGACCCGGCCGATGTGGCCGCCGGCAACGCATTGCGCCGGGAGCACGGCTTCGGCCCCATAGTGGCCCATGCCCCCTATACCATCAACGCCTGTTCCGCTGAGGAGTCGGTCCGGGAGTTTGCCCGGCAAACGCTGGGAGACGACCTGCACCGTCTGGAGGCTGTGGAAGACTGCTATTACAACTTCCATCCCGGTAGCCATGTGGGCCAGGGCGCCGAAACGGGTATCACCCAAATTGCCGATACGCTCAACGCCATCCTGTGGCCGGAACAGACCACGACGGTGCTGCTGGAGACCATGGCGGGAAAGGGCAGTGAGGTGGGCCGCACCTTTGAAGAGCTGCGGGCCATCATCGACCGGGTGGAACTGGGCCATAAACTGGGCGTCTGTCTCGATACCTGCCATGTGTCCGACGGTGGTTATGATGTAGTCCACAATCTGGAAGGCGTTCTGGAGGAGTTCGACCGGGTCCTGGGACTGGACCGGCTCAAGGCGCTGCACATCAACGACAGTATGAATCCTCTGGGAGCCCATAAGGACCGCCACGCCTGCCTGGGAGCGGGAACCCTGGGACTGGAGTTTTTCTACGCGGTGGTGGACCATCCGATCTTGCACCAGCTGCCGCTGCTGCTGGAAACCCCCAATGAATTAGAGGGCTATGCCAGGGAAATTGCCCTGCTGCGGGCCCATGACGGGAAAGGAGCGTAGCCCATGGAAGAACATCCCAAGCTGCTGTGGCTGCTGCGCGGCATCCTGATCTGTCTGGCGCTGCTGGCGGGGCTGCTGCTGCTGGTGAATCTGCCCATGATTTCCGGCCAGGTTTCTCAGCTGACAAAGGTGATTTCCTCCATCCTGTATGGCCTGGTGTACGCCTATCTGCTGAATCCCTTTGTCCGTTGGGTGGACAAACTGTTATTGCCAAGGCTGCAAAAGACGAAGCTGCAAGGGGAGAAAGCCCGGCGGCTCAGCCGTCTGGTGGGCATTCTTGTTGCCTTCTGCATGGCGGGCTTGTTCATTTATCTGCTGATCAAACTCATTGTGCCTCAGGTAGGCGCCAGCATCCTGGGGATTGCCAAACAGCTGCCGGACTACTACGCCAGTATTGAAAAGTTTGTGGGCCGGTTGGTGGAGGATAATCCGCAGATTGTCCAATATGTCAACCTTGCCCTGGAAAACGGCTATGGGCATTTGGAGAACTTCATCCAGAATGATCTGGTGGGCCGGATGCAGTCTCTGCTGCTGACGCTGACCACGTCGGTCTACGGCGTGCTGCGGGAATTGATCAATATGGTCATCGGTATTGTGGTGGCCATCTATGCCCTGTGGGCCAAAGACCGGTTCCTCAGTCAGGCCAAGAAACTCACCGTGGCCCTGTGGTCTCCGGACCGGGCGGACCGGCTTATGGAGCAGGCCCGAAAGGTGGACAAGATTTTCAACGGCTTTATCATTGGCAAGATTATCGACTCGCTGATTATCGGCGTCCTCTGCTATATCGGCGTATCCATTCTGAAGCTGCCCTATGCCGTGCTGGTGTCCACCATTGTGGGCGTCACCAATGTGATTCCATACTTCGGACCCATCATCGGCGCCATTCCCTGTACGCTGCTGATTCTGCTCAACAGCCCCATTCAGGGCCTTTATTTCGTCATTTTTGTGCTGGTCTTGCAGCAGATTGACGGCAATATTATCGGTCCCAAGATTCTGGGCGACAATGTGGGCATCTCGGGGTTCTGGATTCTGGTGTCCATCACCGTGGGCGGCGGCCTGTTCGGCTTTCCGGGCATGCTCCTGGGCGTGCCGGTGTTTGCCACTATCTATATGCTTATCAGCGACTATACGGAACGTGCTCTGCGCAAACGGGGCAGACCCGTTCAAACCAAGGCATATTTCTCCATCCGGCAGGTAGCGGACCTGCCTGCCGGGGAGATGGGAAAGGAAGAAAAACATGGGGACTCTGCGGGTTAATCTCAACGAACGCAGCTATGATATTGTCAACGAAAACGGTGTTCTGCGAACCTGCGGCACACACATTGCGCCGCTGCTGCGGGGGAAGCGCTGCTTTGTGGTCAGCGATACCAATGTGGCGCCCCTGTACGGCGATACGGTGCTGCACAGTCTGTCCGATGCCGGATTGGAGGCCACACTGCTGACCATTCCCGCCGGTGAACGGAGCAAGACGCCGGAACGGCTGGCCTGGCTTTGGGAACAGATGGCCCAGGGCGGTGTCACCCGCACCGACGCCGTCATTGCCCTGGGCGGCGGCGTGGTGGGGGATTTGGCGGGGTTTGCCGCCGCCACCATGTTGCGGGGTGTGGACTTTATCCAGATTCCGACAACGCTGCTGGCCCAGGTGGATTCCTCCGTGGGCGGCAAGGTGGCTGTGGACCTGATGGCCGGCAAAAATCTGGCAGGAGCCTTTTATCAGCCGAAACTGGTGCTCATGGACCCGGAGACACTGAACAGTTTGCCGGACCGTGTCTTTGCCGACGGCATGGCGGAGGTTATCAAATACGGCTGCATTTGGGACGAAGCATTGTTTGCAAACTTGGAGCGCCTGGGCAACCGTGCCGCCGTGATGAAGGAGATCACCGATATCACCACGGCCTGCTGTGATATCAAGCGGCAGGTGGTGGAGCAGGACGAGCTGGACCTGGGTATCCGTATGATTCTCAATTTCGGTCACACGTTGGGCCACGTCTATGAGAAGGCGTACCACTATGAGACCTATACCCACGGGGAGGCCGTAGCCGCCGGTATGGTGGCGGCGGCGAAGCTGGGGCAGAAGCTGGGCCATACACCGGCGGGAACCGATGAACGCATTGCGGCATTGCTGACAGCGTTCGGCCTGCCTACAGCCATCGAAGCCGACCGGACGGTTTGCGAGACGGTTTTGGGCCTGGACAAGAAAAACCAGGGAAAGACCATCCATTTTATTTTCCTCGAACGGCTGGGCAAGGCACTGCCTGTGGCCATGGACCGGGCCGCGCTGTTGGAGCAGCTGTAAGGAGGGCCTATGGACGTAAGACTTTACCCGGCCAGGCTCTGCGGCGCGGTGACGCCGCCGCCCTCCAAATCCCAGGCCCACCGGCTGCTGCTGGCGGCGGGATTGTCCAGTGGTCAAAGCACCATCCGGGGGATTACTCACTCCCAGGACATGGAAGCCACAATGGCCTGTCTGCGGGCCTTGGGGGCCCGGGTGGAGCGCACCGGCGACACCGTCACCGTGACGGGTGTCTTTGCCCACGGCACGCCCCAATTTGCACAGCTGCCGGTACTGGACTGCTGCGAATCCGGGTCCACCTTGCGTTTTTTGATTCCGGTGGCACTGGCTGTGGCTGGAGGCGGCATTTTTGCGGGCCGGGGACGGCTTCTGGAGCGGCCCCAGCAACCCTATTTCGACCTGTTCACAGAAAAAGGTGTGTTTTATGAGCGGACGCCCGGCAAACTGACGGTGCAGGGTGCTTTGCATCCGGGGCATTACGCCTTGCCCGGCGACGTGTCCAGCCAGTTTTTTACGGGATTGCTGTACGCATTGCCCTTGCTGGACGGTCCGTCTACGCTGGTCAGCACAACGACACTGGAATCGGCGGCCTATTTGACCATGACCCTGGAAGCGCTGGCGCAGGCCGGTGTCCCGGTGACAGAGACGGCGGCAGGGCAATACCAGATTCCCGGCGGCAGTCCGTATCAGCCCATGGACGCGGCGGTGGAAGGGGACTGGTCCCAGGCAGGGTTCTTCTACGCCGCAAAAGGATTGGGCAACGACCTGACCATTCGGGGCATGAATGACCAGTCGGCCCAGGGCGACCGCATGATTGCGACATTTTATGAGAGACTTTGCGGCCACGGGACGGAGACCCTGGACGTGAGCCAGTGCCCCGATCTGGTGCCGCCTCTGGCCCTCCATGCCGCCCTGCGCAATGGAGAGACGACGCACATCGTCGGCGCGGCGCGGCTCCGCATGAAGGAGAGCGACCGGTTGGCCACGGTGACGGAGACATTGAACCGCCTGGGCGCACAGATCACCGAATATGATGACCGGCTAGAGATCCACGGTGTGGAGCTGCTTCATGGCGGCGTGGTCAACAGCCACAACGACCACCGTATTGCCATGATGGCGGCTATGGCCGCCACAGTCTGTGACGGCCCGGTGTTATTGGAGGACGCGGGCAGCGTCAAAAAATCCTACCCGGATTTCTGGCAGGTCTATGCGTCCCTGGGCGGCAGGGTAGAGGAGGTATAAAGCCCATGCGCTATACGATTTTTGGAGAATCCCACGGCCCGGCCATTGGCGTGGTGCTGGAAAACGTCCCTTCGGGACTGGTGCTGGATATGGAGGCCGTAGCCCGGGAAATGGACCGCCGGGCCCCCGGCAAAAACCTGTTGTCCACGACCCGGCGGGAGGCTGACGCCGTAAAAATTCTGTCCGGCCTGTTTGAGGGACGCACCTGCGGTACGCCCCTCTGCGGCGTCATTGAAAATACCGACACCCGCTCCCGGGACTATCAAAACGATCTGCCCCGGCCGGGCCATGCCGATTACGCGGCGCATATCCGCTACAACGGCTGCAACGACTACCGGGGCGGCGGCCACTTTTCCGGCCGTTTGACAGCCCCGCTGGTCTTTGCGGGAGCGGTGGCCAAACAGATTCTGGCCCAACGGGGCATCTATGTGGGCGCTCACATCCGGCAGATCGGTCCGGTGGAGGACGAGCGCTTTGACCCGGTACATACGGACCCGGCGCTGTTTCGTATCTTGGCCGACAAATCCTTTCCCACCTTGTCGGACCTGGCCGGGGAACGGATGCGAAAAGAAATCTACGATGCCCGGGAGCGCATGGACTCCGTAGGCGGAGCCATCGAGTGCGCCGTGGTGGGGATGCCGGCCGGATTGGGAAGCCCCGATTTCGGCTGCAATGTGGAGGGCATTCTGTCCCAGCACTTGTTTGCTGTTCCGGCGGTAAAAGCCGTAGAGTTCGGCGCGGGCTTCGGTTTTGCCGCCATGTACGGCTCCCAGGCCAACGACCCGCTGACCATGTCGGGAGACCGGGTGGAGACCACAACCAATCACACCGGCGGCATCAATGGTGGTATCACTAACGGAATGCCGATTGTCTTTTCCGTGGCATTGCGGCCGACCGCCTCCATCTCCCAGCCCCAACAGACCATTTCTCTGTCCCGGCAGGAGAACGCGGAGCTGGTGGTCCATGGACGCCATGACCCCTGTGTGGTCCATCGGGCTGTGCCGGTCATTGAGGCGGCGGCGGCCCTGGCCATGACAGAATTGCTTTGAGAGGGGAGCACCATGCGAGACTTACAACAGTGCAGGGCGGAGATCGACCGGCTGGACCGGCAGATTGTGGCCCTGTTTGAAGAGCGGATGGCGATATGCCGGGAGGTGGGAGCCTATAAGGTGGCCCATCATTTACCGGTGCTGGACGAGGAGCGGGAGCGGCAGGTGCTCCAGGCCAAGGCGGAGCTGCTGCAAGACCCCGGCCTTCGCCCCCAAGTCATCGCATTGTTTGAGACCATTATGGCGGGCAGCCGGTCCTTACAGCGTCGGATGGTCACCGAGACGGACCCGGCCAAGGCCGGTGATCTGGAGGCCTATCAGGCCATGCGCCACTGGAGCGGCCGACCCCTGACGGAACAGCGGGTCCTGTACCAGGGCCAGCCCGGCGCCTACTGCGAGGAGGCTGCCATGGGATTTTTCGGCGACGACTGCCAGCGGATCAACCTCAAGACCTGGGACGGTGTGTTCCGGGGGGTGAAGGAGGGCTTCGGGGACTTCGGCGTAGTGCCCATCGAAAACAGCTCCACCGGCTCCATCAACGATGTCTTTGATCTGTTGGGCAAATTCGGCTGTTACATTGTGGGCGAGCAGATTGTGCCGGTGCACCACTGTCTGGTGGCGTTGCCCAATGCCTCCATAGACACCATCACCGATGTGTATTCCCATGCCCAGGGCTTTGCCCAGTGCCGCCCCTTCCTGGGGGAACACCCCAAATGGGAACACCATGAAATGGTGAACACTGCCGTGGCAGCCCGGTTTGTGGCGGAGTCCGGCGACATTACCAAGGCCGCCATTGCCAGCCGTCGGGCGGCGGAGCTGTACGGTTTGCAGATTTTGCAGTCTGCCATCAATGAGAATGTGCGGAACTATACCCGATTTATCGTTGTGGCCGCCGAGCCACGGTTTCCGGAGGACGCCAATAAGATCAGTGTTCGCTTTACCATCCCCCACCGGGAGGGCAGCCTGTGCCGGATTCTGCAAATCTTTGCCCATGCGGGGTTGAATCTGGAAAAGCTGGAATCCCGCCCGGTGCCGGAATCCCGTTGGGAGTACAGCTTCTACGCCGACTTCACCGGAAATCTGCGGCGGGAGGAAATGGACCGGGGTATCCGGGAACTCATCGATGCGGCCAGCAGTTTCCGCGTCCTGGGCAACTACAAGGCGGCCCAGCTATGAAAAACATTGTACTGACCGGCATGATGGGCAGCGGGAAGACCACCTGCGGCAAGGCGTTGGCCCGGCGGCTGGGCCGGGAATTTCTCGACACCGACGATATGATTGTGTCGCAGGCCGGGAAGGCCATCCCGGAGATCTTTGCGCAGGACGGGGAACCCGCATTCCGTGACTGGGAGACGGCCATTTGCCGCCAGCTGACCGACCGGGAAAATCTGGTCATCGCCACCGGCGGCGGCCTGATCCTGCGGACGGAAAACGTGGCCCTGCTGAAAGCGCGGGGCGTGCTGTTCTTTCTCAACCGTCCCGCAGATTTGATCTTTGATTCCACATCTATGGCGGGACGC
The DNA here is from genome assembly GCF_052117125.1 of Candidatus Avoscillospira sp. LCP25S3_F1. Lineage (NCBI taxonomy): Bacteria > Bacillati > Bacillota > Clostridia > Eubacteriales > Oscillospiraceae > Candidatus Avoscillospira > Candidatus Avoscillospira sp. LCP25S3_F1. Next base: position 152,424 of record NZ_JBQKJT010000009.1, read on the forward strand.
CCCTTGGCCCAGAATGGAAAAGCGGCGTTTCTGCAAACCTTTGCGGCGCGGGAACCTCGTTATCGGGCAGCCGCCGACGCCGTCATCGAAACCTTTACCTCGGTGGAGGATACGGTGGAGGAGATTCTACAGCATCTGCATATACTGGAGGGAGTTCTGTGAAATTTCTCATTCTCAACGGTCCAAATCTGAATCTGCTGGGCAGCCGGGAACCGGGCATCTATGGTTCCACCGGTTATGAGGCCCTGTGTGCCATGCTGAAAGACAAAGCAGCGGACATGGGGGCCGAGGCCGATTGCTTCCAGTCCAACCATGAGGGGGCGCTGATCGACGCCATCCACAATGCTGTGGGCAACTATGACGCCATCATTATGAATCCCGGCGCGTTCACCCATTACAGCTATGCCATTCTGGATGCCCTCAAAGCTGTAAATGTGCCGTGCATCGAGGTCCATATCTCCAATGTCCATCAGCGGGAGGAGTTCCGCCACAAATCCGTGACGGCTCCGGCCTGCGTGGGGCAGATCTGCGGATTGGGAACGTTTGGCTATGTGGCGGCCATGACCTATTTTATGGAGCATCGGCATGGATGAGCGGAACAAGTTGGCCGTCATCGGCGATCCCATCAGCCACAGCCTGTCGCCGCTGCTCCACAATACCATGGCCCGGGAACTGAATTTGCCCTATGACTATACGGCGCGGCGGGTGACGGTGGAGCAGCTGCCAGACTGGATCCATACGGTCCGGCAGGAGGGCTGGAGCGGCTTTAACGCCACCATGCCCCATAAGCTCCACTTGCTGGATTTAGTGGACGAAAAAACGCCGGAAGCTGTCTACTTTGGGGCCATCAACACGGTTCGTAACGATAATGGGCGGCTTATTGGACATAATACCGATGGAGACGGCTTTGCCAATATGCTGGCCGAGCATGGCCTGACGTTCCGCGATGCCCATGTGACGGTGCTGGGGGCCGGCGGCGCGGCGGGCGCCATTATCCGCAAAGCGGTCCGGGACGGGGCGGCCGCAGTAACGGTCTGCAATCGCACGGTGGAAAAAACCCAATCCCTGTGTATGGAACACCCGGATGTGCTGCATGCTGCTACGCTGGACGCGCCGCTGCCAGAGGACACGAACCTTTTGATCAATACCATTCCCATTGAGGGCAGTGTCGGCGGCGACGTTCTGGTCAATCTCCGTCGGGACTGCGCCGTAATCGATATCCTGTACGCCCCGCCGAAAACACCTCTGCTACTGGCGGCGGAAGAGCGGGGCATGCTGGCCGTCAACGGCGTGGGCATGTTGATTCATCAGGCAACTTTGGCGTTTGCCTTTTTCACCGGCGTGTCTTTTGACCAGCTGGAAATGGCGCGCCTCCTCTACAAAACCACTTGCAATTTGACGAAATCCGGTGTAGTATCATCGTAAAAGGAGGCTGCAACATGAGTTCAAAGAGATTATATCGCTCCGTACGGGATAAAAAGCTGGCCGGTGTCTGCGGCGGCGTGGCGGAGTATTTTAATATTGACCCAACCATTGTCCGGATTCTGTGGCTGCTTTGTGCCTGGTTTTTCTTCCCTGTGGGTGTCCTGGCCTATATCATTGGGGCAATTGTGGTGCCGAAAAGTCCGTATTGAGTCCATAAGGATGTATGCAGAGGGGTAGACGTTCCCGTTGGGAACGGCGGCCCCTTTTGTCCGTTTTAGAGTCTGTTTAGGAGAATTGATACATGGAATGGATCACAACCCTGTTAGGGGGCCTGTCCTTTGAAGCACTGTACGGCGGGATTCTGCGGTTTGTATTCCCCATCCTGTCGATTTTGATTCTGGGCCGGTGTGCCAAGGCGCTGCTGACGTTTCAGCGAGAGCCGGAGTACTGGGCCTATGTAGTGCTGCCCGGCGGCGACCGGTTGCCGGTGACACACTGGGAGACGCTGCTGGGCCGGGGTAAAAATTGCGACCTGGTGCTGGACTATCCCACCATATCGAGAAGCCATGCGGTTCTGACCCGCTACGACGACGGCAGCTGGTCCATCAGCGATGTGGGCTCAAAAGGCGGTGTGGAAGTCAACGGTAAGGCCGTCCGCAGCTGTGCCTTGGAGTACGGCGATACCATCAGTCTGGGCGGCGTCAAAGTGACGCTGGTGCCGTTTTCCCGGGAACAGGAGTCCCGGCAGGCGGCGGCCCGGACGCTGGCAGGCCGTCAGATTCGCCCGGCCATTACGCTGTTTTATCTGATGCTGTTTCAGGTGCTGACCATGATGCAGCTGCTGTTCCAGGTGAAACCGGCGGAGACCCCCACGGTGGCCTTGGCCTTTGGCAGCCTGACGGCGCTGCAATGGCTGCTGTTTTGGGCCATGCGGGCGTTTCGCCGTACAGGCTATGAAATTGAGACCATCGCCTTTTACCTGACCACACTGGGATTTGCGGTCATTGCCTCGTCTGCGCCGGGAGAGCTGTTCAAACAGCTGCTGTGCGTGGGCATGGGCCTGGTGCTTTTCCTGGTGGTGGGCTGGTCTCTGCGGGATTTGGAACGGGCCAAAAAAATCCGCTATTTGGCCTCGGCGGCAGGCATTGGTCTGCTGCTGGTCAATCTGGTATTTGGTACGGAACAGTACGGCGCAAAAAACTGGATTTTTATTGGCGGCATGTCGTTCCAGCCCTCGGAGCTGGTGAAGGTCTGCTTTATCTTTGCCGGCGCTTCCACCATGGACCGCCTGATGACCAAGCGTAATCTGTGGCTGTTCATTGTTTATTCCGGTTTTATTTGCGGCTGCCTGGCACTGATGAACGATTTCGGCACGGCGCTGATCTTTTTTGTGACCTTTCTGGTTATCGCCTATCTGCGCTCCGGTGATTTTGCCACCCTGTCTTTGATCTGTGCCGGTACGGGCTTTGCCGGTATCCTGGCGGTCCGGTTCCGTCCCTATGCCCTCAAACGGTTTGCCTCCTGGGGTCATATCTGGGAGGACCCCCTGGGCGCCGGTTATCAGCAGACTCGGGCCATGATGTGTCTGGCCTCCGGCGGCCTCCTGGGGCTGGGTGTAGGCTGCGGACGACTGCGGTATGTGGCCGCCGCCGATACGGACTTGGTGTTTGCCTTTGTGGCCGAGGAGTGGGGCCTGATTGTGGCGGTGCTGACGGTGCTGGCCATTGTGTGCCTCAGCGTCTTTGTGGTGCGCTCCGCATCTGTGGGCCGCAGCAGCTTCTATACCATCAGCGCTTGTGCAGCCGTCAGTATTTTTATGATTCAAGTGGTGCTCAATGTGTTCGGCACCATGGACTTTTTGCCCCTGACCGGCGTGACGTTTCCCTTTGTGTCCAACGGCGGCTCCAGTATGATCTCGGCTTGGGGCTTGCTGGCGTTTATCAAGGCCTGTGATACGCGGCAGAATGCCAGCTTTGCGATCAAGCTGGCCGGTAACGGCGGAGAGGAGGAGGACGCGTGAAAAAAGTGTCGAAACGGGCCATGGCGGTCTTGGCCCTGACCTTTGCCGTGCTGTTGGGCATGGGTGCCTTTGTGCTGCGCTATTTTCTCCAAGGAGCCGACTGGGCGGTTTTCCCGGGCAATCCGCACACCTACAGCAGCGGCATTCTGAATAGTGGCATTTTAACAGATCGGGATGGTACGGTGATTCTGGATGCCACTGAGGGGCGGAAGTACGCCGAGGACGCCACGTTGCGAAAGGCGATGCTGCATCTGCTGGGAGACCGGGAGGGCTATATCGCTGCGCCCATGTTGCAGGAATACGCGGACCAGATGGTGGGTTATAATTTTTTGACAGGTACCTATCATCTGACGGAAAAGGTCAGTACAGGCAAGCTGACCATCAGTGCCCGGGCGCAGCAGAAAGCGTTGGAAGCTCTGGGTGGCCGAGCCGGTACCGTGGGTGTTTACAACTACAAGACCGGTGAAATTCTCTGTGCTGTGTCCAGCCCTACCTATGACCCGGACCAGGTGCCGGATATTGCCGGGGATACCAGCGGGGCATATAACGGCGTATACGTCAATCGCTTTTTCAACGCTACATTTGTACCCGGTTCTATCTTCAAGCTGGTTACTACCGCGGCAGCGTTGGAGACGCTGCCGGATACAGCGTCCTTGTCGTTCCAGTGCAACGGCTCTTTTGACGTGGAAGGGGATACGGTCAACTGTAACGGCGTACACGGGGCGGTGGACCTGAAAGGAGCGCTGGCGCACTCCTGCAACGTGGCCTATGGGCAGCTTGCCTTGCAGCTGGGGCCGGAGGTACTGACAGAGTATGCGGAGAAGCTGGGCGTGACCGACAGTTTCTTTGTGGACGGATACCATACGGCCAAGGGAAATTTTGATCTGACTGACGCACCCAATGTGGATGTGGCCTGGTCCGGTATCGGCCAATATACCGATTTGATCAACCCCTGCGGTTTTATGCGGATGATGGGCGTCATTGGCGGTGGGGGAGAGGCGGCGGAGCCGTATCTCATGGCATCGGTTGACAGCACCTCTCTGCTTGGCGATTATCACGCCAAGACAGAAACGACAGGCCGATTACTGGAAGCCTCAACCTGCCAGACGTTGACAGAGATGATGCGGAACAATGTCCAGCAGATTTACGGCCAGAGCAACTTCGGAGATCTGCCGGTTTGCGCGAAATCGGGCACGGCGGAAGTGGATAGTGACCGGATGCCCCATGCCACCTTTGCGGGCTTTGTGGCGGACCCGAATTGTCCTTTGGCCTTTATCGTGGTGGTGGAGAACGCTGGTTCCGGCAGTGCGGTTTGCTCCAGTATTGCAGGCGCTGTGCTGCAGGAATGCGCTGCGGTTCTGGCAGCTGAATAAAACAATTTGTGGGCCTTTCAGAGGCCACTGAATGGCCCACAAAAAAAGTCGAAAAAATTTCGCAGATGTCAAGAGTAAATGCGAAAAAATGATAAAAAATGATAAATGATATCATTAACTGTTATATGAGAGTGGCAATACATTCTTGGAAGCGCATTTCAGCAGTTTTCCATCCAAGAACTTTCCTGGGGTAGTTGTTCATCCACTGCTCCAATTCCGCGATGGCTGCGGCAGAAACTTTTCCGAAGTCCGTTCCTTTGGGAAGTCTTCGACGAATCATCTTATTTTGACA